>FR882001.1:28335-44595 GCA_000435615.1 Firmicutes bacterium CAG:238
ACTCATGTTTGTTTATTTGGTAAATGTGCTTAATGGCATGGCAGGCGGCCGCGTTGTGGGAATGATTTTCTTCATATGCGTTCTGTTTGCGGGAGCAACCTCAATTGTGAACCTTTACGAGGTTCCGGTTGCTTTTCTTCAGGAAAAACTGAGATTTAGGAGAGTGCCTGCGGTGCTGACAATCGGTATAATCGGTGCAGTTATTTCGATAATGATTCAGCCGTGGACTTCGCAGTGGATGGATGTGGTTTCGATTTATATCTGTCCGCTTGGAGCACTTCTTGCAGGAATCATGTTCTTCTGGGTTCTCAAGAAAGAAACTGCACTCAAGGCAGTGAGCGAGGGGAGCAAGAAACCAATCGGAAGCTGGTTCCATCCGCTCGGAAAATATGTTTATTGTGTATGTGCGTTGGTTGCACTGATTGCAGGTGCGGTGCTTGGCGGCATTGGATGATGACAAAGGATATTCTGTGTTTACATACCAAAAAACCCGAAGATTCGAACTTCGGGTTTTATATTGCAGTCCTTTTACAGTCTTTCAAAGCCGCTCGATACATCGTGTTTCACGCGGTCAGCTTCTTCGGCAGCCTTCGCATCGTTCCAGTGATCCATCGTGCCTACCAGATAGCCGGTAATCCTGCGAATTCTTTCGAACGGAACCTTTTCGAACTCGTAATTTAAATCCGCATAATCGCCGTCGATGTTCACCGCGAGCTTTTTCAGCTTGCGGTTATATTTCTTTTCAAGGTAATCGACATAAGCCTTGCCTTCCTCCAATGATACATTCCCTGTTACAACAGCACTCATATTCCTACCTCCTAATAATCTTTCATAAATCTATATTTAGAATATTATTACCATGTTTATATATTATACACCTATATGTGGTAGTGTCAAACATTTTTATGCAATAAAATCCCGAAGGAGAATCAAAAGGAGGTTGTTGTTGTAAATATCTTTTGCGAAAAGGGAATTTTCAAACCAGCCCGGCAGGGATTCCGTCAAAGACGGAAGAAACAAACCTGCCAAAGGCAGCAAAAGTGCAAGAAAGAGAAGAACATTAAAAACACCCACAACGATTCCGAGAATAAGACCCAAAAGTTTGTCCGAAAATCCAACAAAGCCGTCTTTGTTTGTATGCGAGAACCCCTTTTCAAGTATGGATGCAGCCAAGCGTATGGCAATCAAGATGAGCAGAAAGCTCGCAATTGTCAGAAACAGCCATGCAAGCTTAGTCGCACCTTCGGTGATGAGTGTGTCGGCAAAATCACCGTTGTTTGAGGTGAAAAGCTTCGGCAAAGCTTCGTAAACCGCGGAATTTTCCCAGCGCACGGAAAGATTTTCGGAGATTTTACCCACCGCAAAATCGTGTACGGACGGAATTTTCAGAAGAACTACGGCAAGATCATCGCAAAAAATCCACGCGGCGGCAACCGCGTCAATCCCTTTGATGAGTCCTGCTACCGCAAGTGCCAAGCCCTCTCGCATAGACCAAAATATTGAAATCGCAAAAACAATCAAAACCAATGCATCCATTATCATAAGACGAACCCCTAACCACATATTATTTTAGTATATTTTACTAGAAAAGAGGGATTTCGGCAATGGGGAATCAATACGGCTCGTATGTTATGTATTTTTTGAGCAATCTTTTGCAGAAGCAGAACCGGAAGGAAAGGTACAAGGAGTTTGGACTGTTTGAAAACGATGAAACCGGAAGTGAGTGGCATAGGCAGGAAACCCTTGAGCTTTTGAAAAAATTCTGCCCGGAAGGTTATGAAAATGCTTGCAAATACAGACATTTCATCATAGGAACAAGTGTCGGAAAGAATTACATCGGCATCCCGGGAAGGTTTATGCTCAGCGAGCAGCCCGCACAAGGCAGCACCGGATTTACTCTTTGGCAGCCTTTGAGGGGAGGAGAATGGTTTTACGACGATTTGGAAAGCATGTGCGACGAGGCTGCAGAATACATTTACGGATATTGGATAGCCTGCTTGAACGCAGAAACGCTTGCAATCTCCGAGGTTTTATGATATTATCAAAAGATGTATGGAAAAGTTTATGTTAGAGGCCCTGAAAGAGGCGGAAAAGGCCAGAGAAAAAGGTGAAATTCCAATCGGAGCGGTTATTGTCAAGGACGGTGAAATCATCGGACGCGGGCATAATTTGACGGAAACCGAGAAAGACCCGACGGCGCATGCCGAAATTGTTGCAATAAGACAAGCCGGCAGAAAATTGGGAGAGACCTTAGGGTGGCGCAGACTGACCGGATGCAGCATGTATGTGACGGTGGAACCGTGCAGCATGTGTGCCGGAGCGATCGTTTGGGCACGGATAGAAAAACTCTATATCGGAACGATGGACCCCAAGGCGGGAGGCTGCGGCTCGGTATTCAATATCGTGCAGGAGCAGAAACTGAACCATCAAGTTGAAGTATTTGAAATAGAAGAAGGTTCGACCAAAACTCGTTGTCAGGAAATAGTGAGAGACTTTTTCAGAGAACTGAGGGATCTTAAGAAAAATACAAAAGAACAGAAATCGGAGGACACACAGAAATGAAAAGAATAGGCAGAATTCTCAGCCTTACTGTAATTTTGACAGTATTAGCAACAATGTTTTGCTTTGCAGCACCGTCCGGCGACGGGACCTTGGTGCTCAATGACACTTATCCAAAGGACGGGGCGACCGGAACCGCAGTGGAGAATATGGGCGTGAAGCTGTACTTTGATGCAACATTTACGCAGGAGAAACTCAAGAACGCGAATGAAAATGCGGTAATGCTTTTGGACGAGCAGGGCAAGAAACTGCCGACGCAGGTTCTTTATTCCGTACAGGAACCGGGCGTTGTTTTGGTGCTGTTTGACAATACGAAGCAGACCGACGACATCAAGATAAACCAAAACGAAGAATATACTTTTAAAATTTCCAAAGATTTCAGAGATGATGACGGAAATACACTGGGAAAAGAGGAAACCATTTCTTTCAAAACTTTGAATCAGAGTGCGAATATGGCAATCAATACAGCCATGATGTTTGGCGTGTTCGGAGTTATGATGATTATGACTGCAAGAAACGCTAAGAAGAAGGGTGAGCAGCAGAATCAGAAAGAAGAGAAAGTAAATCCATACAAAGAAGCAAAGAAGACAGGCAAATCCGTAGAAGAAATCGTTGAGAAAGATCAGAAAGAGAAGGCTAAGAGAGCTGCAAAGGCAGCGAAAAAGGCAGCCGCGGAAGAAGACGATGACGATTATTACGATGACGGAAATTACCATGTAAAAGGTCCTCGCCCAATCGCAGCGGCAGGCGGCAGATACATAACAGGGCGCAAGGCAATTGCAGAGGCAAAGAAGGCGGAAGAGGAAAGAAGAAAAGCGCAGAAGGCCAAAGCAAAGGGAAAAGGCAAGAAGAAATAGGAGTTTGAGATGCCGGGCCCGAAGATGCGAGAGATAAAAATCAAATCATATGCCAAGATAAATCTTGCTTTGGATGTAATCGGTTTGAGAGACGATGGATATCACATGCTTGAGACAGTGATGCAGAAAATCGGGCTTTCGGACGAAATCAGCATTAAGTGGCAAGAGAGCACTGAGGACGATTTTGGGATTGTCCTTCGTGCAGGGAAACCGTATCTGCCTACGGATGAGAGAAATCTTGCATACCGGGCAGCACAGCTTATGGCCCAAAAGGCAAATGTCCGCGGCAGGCTCGAAATACGGATTATAAAGAGAATTCCCGTTGCAGCGGGCCTCGGAGGAGGCAGTTCAAACGCAGCGGCGGTGATGACGGCATTGAACAGGCTTTGGAAGATGGAGCTCAACACATGGCAGCTATGTAAGATGGGAGAGGAGCTTGGTGCTGACATACCTTTTCTCGTTCTTGTACACAACACGCGATACAGATGTGCTTTGTGCGAGGAAACCGGTGAGAAAATGACGGCACTGCGGCATGGCATGAGGAAGCATATTGTCCTTGCCAAACCGGCGTTTGGAGTCTCCACCGGAGAGGTTTTTAAGGGCATTGACTCGTGCGAACTCAAAGAGCGGCCGGATATAGAAGCTTTAATCGAGGGATTGAAAGACGGCACCGATGAAAAAATACTGTGCGGCATGGTCAATGTACTGGAAGAGTACACCCTGAATCACTATGCCGAGGTACGAAAACTTAAGGAACTGATGCAAAAGACCGAAGGGGTGCAGAAGGTTTTAATGAGCGGCAGCGGGCCTACGGTTTTCGCTGTTTACGGAACATACAAAGAAGCAAAGCGAGCATGTCTGCTGCTTAGGAAGCAAGGATATGAAGCTTATTGGACGCAAACGATACGGGATATGGAAATCGGAGGAAAGAAAGATGCTGAATTTTGATTTACAGAATCACAGACCGTTAAGGGAAATCGTATACGAAGAACTGAAAAGACAAATCATGATAGGTGAGATTCCTCCGGGAACCCGCATGATGGAAGTTGAGCTTGCCGATGACATGGGTGTGAGCCGCACACCGATAAGAGAAGCCATACGAAAGCTCGAGAAAGAGGGGCTGGTAAGTATCGAACCGAGAAGAGGTGCATACGCATCGGACGTGTCCATTAAAGATATGGTGGATGTGCTTGAGGTCAGAGAGTTTTTGGAAGGCATGGCAGCAGGTCTTGCAGCCAAGAAGATTACCGAGGAAGAAGTGGAGAGGATTAGGACTGCCACTGCCGCATACAAAAAAGCGGTTGAATCCGGAAACACTGAGGAGATTATTAAGGAAGACGAGATTTTCCATAAGCTTATCGTTGATTGCAGCGGCAACAAAACGCTGATTCAAATGATTAACCAAATCCAAGAACTGGCGCTTAGATTCCGATATATTTACTACGAAGATTTTTCCAGATATAAGAATATGCCTTACGAACATCAGGAAATCATGGATGCAATCGTAAGCGGCGATGCCGAAAAGGCAAGAGAGAAAGCCGATTCGCATGTCCTCAGACTGAAAGAATTCGTCGTAGAGCAAGGTGACAAAATCGTAAAAGGTCAAAACGCATAATGAAATGAGAAACCAAAAGGAAAGTTTAGGCTTTCCTTTTTTTGTGCCGGTTTTACGGCGAAATGAAGTGAATAAATCAGCACCTTTCGGAATAAATTGTAGCAAGACCAAGTTTGGAAAGGGGAAAAGCTATGACATACGAAAAGGAAATACCGGATTATGCGATGCTGCCTGCGAAAGAAATGGAAGAGACGCTGATAATTCCTGTGACCAAGGGAGCCGTTTACGCACCGATGCAGGTGACGAATATAACCGAAAAACCAAAGACGACGATTACCGTTGAGGAAGATATTCTTGTCCCGGACACCAAGCCGGATCTGGCGGAAATACTGATGGCTGACGGCAAAGCAACACTTTCTTCAAGGGAAATAAACCAAATCAATAAGGCAGACGACTACATAAATCTTTCCGGGGACATTGAGCTTGAGATGCTTTACCTGCCGGAAAAGCCCGAATCCTGCGGCGAAATCATATCCGTACAGACCAGAATTCCGTTTAAAGACCAATGGCACACATCGCTCGCACAAGGTGCGTGCATGGTAATGGAGTGTGAAATTGAGAAAATAGAGTACATGGTCATAAACGAACGAAAATACAGAGTCAAAGTTTCGCTCGCCATATACGCCAAAGAATATGCGGATAATAAAATAGAACTTTTTGAGGGAATCACCGATGAAGAAATTCAGACGCTGAAAGAAAAAATAGAAATCAGCAATGTTGCTCTTCGCAAGAAAGACACGCTTTCCATTCATGAGAACATTGCAATAAAGGATGAGTGCAGAATTGAAAATATTTTGAAGCAGGATATCTGCGTCATCGAAAACTACAAGCAGGTGACCGGTGAGAAGGTTGTTATAAACGGCTTTATCTCAGTGAACCTATTATATGCGGCGGTCTGCGAAGATGAAAATTCGGACCCCTGTGCACTCAGGCAGGTTTCGGACAAAGTGGAGTTTACGCAGTTCATACCGATTTCGCAGATTAACGATGAGAGCGGCAGCTGCGTCAGCTTCGATTCAAGCGATTTGAAAGTTAAATTGGTTCAGGATGAGGAAGATGGTGAGGTTTTGCGCCTTGAAGGAGATCTGGTTACCTACATTGAGATATACCGGAATGTGCAGCGGGAAATTATTGTGGACGGATACCATCGGGAGAAAGACTTTATATGTGACTTTAAAGAGGAACACAGCAGAGCCATGGTTGGAACGACAGCGGGAGAATCGTCGGTGCGTGAGATTATTTCCCCGGAAAACACGGATGGTGATATCGAGAAGATTATATATACAAAGGCAGAAATAAGCGAATGTAAGAGTACGCCCGAACAAGGAAAAATCATGACGGAAGGCACGATACGAGTAAAAATGATATGCAGAACGCATGTACCGGAGCCGAGCAGCACGGGCCGCGTATTCTCACTGAAAGAGAACATTCCATTTAGAATCGTGACGGCAATGCCGCAGATCACAGGAGGCGAGATCATCTGTGACCGCGTGTGTATCAAGGACTCTTGGGCCGAAAAGATTAACGGCAAGCAGATTGAGTTCAATGCCACGGTTGTAATAAACACCCAGGTAATGCGCGATGTACCGTTTAAGATTCCGATTAACCCGGCATTTGAAGAAAAACCGATGAGGGAAGAAAAATCGAGAATGGTTATATATATAACCGGGGAGAACGACAGCATGTGGAGCATCGCAAAAAAATTCAAAACAACGATGGCGGCAATACAGGAAATAAACGAACTTGACAACGAATTAATCGCGCAGGGACAAAAATTATTAATCTTAAAATAATAAAAATTTAAGGGAATCCGGCAGGCAGGATGCAATCTGTCACTTGCCGGCTTTTCTTTTATAATTTTTTCATCGCAAAATTCAGAAAAATCTTAAACACATAAAACAATTACATAATTCACTTGTTTTAACCATGGAAATTTTGTGAAAAATGTTTAGACTAAGAAAGCGTAAGGGGATTTAATCGGATTTGTCAGAGAAAGTGAAACAATAAAAGAACGAAATCAGGTGGTGAACAAATGGAAACAAAAACCTTTACGCTGCAAATGCAAAAAAATGCCGAGTATATTTTTGAAAGGTACAAGGGACTCATCTACAAGATTGCGAGAGATATTCTCGATGACTCTTTGCTGGCAGAGGACTGTCTGCAAGAGGTTGTTCTGAAGCTCGCGCTGCTGCCGGGAAAAATAAACACGGACGAATATGAGTATCCCGATGCATTTGTGGCTATCGTCGCAAGAAACCAAGCCTTGGATATGCTGAAAAAGCAAAAGCGGGAACTGCCGACGGAAGATGTTGAACTCCAAAAATTATCAAATTTTGCAACGATCTGCAAAGAGGATCGATATTTCGTGGAAGAAAATGGGTTCACAAAGGAAATAAACGACTGCTTGAAGCAGATGACGCAAAAGGATCGGGATGCAATTATTTTGCGGGAAGTATATGTTATGCCGTATTTTGAGATTGCCCAAATAACGAATGAAAAGGTAAATACGGTTGAGCAACGTTTCCACAGAGCAAAGAGAAAACTAAAGGAAATGCTGCTCAAATACGAAAGAGAGGATTAATATGGATAGGAGAGAAAGAGTGGTAGACCGAAAAGCCGATGAAATACTAAAAAAATTCACAAGTGACATCGTGAAGATTTATGATGAAGAGGCAAAAGAACTAATGCGGCAAGCGGAGGCGGAGGGCGTGCCGGATATCAAACTGCACATCCGAAAGCCGGTCAATATAAGAAAGTGCGTGCTTCGCATTGCGGCGATGTTTCTTGTCATCGTGTTCGTTGGCAGCATAGTAATTCCGGTGCCGAAAGCAGATGCATGGCGCGTTTGGTGGCTCGACCTCTTGATGGGGGAAAACACGCAGGATATTGACGTCAACACCAATGACGATTTCAAGTACTATGTCTCCGAACTGCCGGAGGGATTTGTGTTTGATAAGGAAGACAAAAATAAACATCGATATATGCTTCAGTATGTGAATGAGGAAGGAAAAGTAATTGTATTCACACAAGACAAAACTACTTCTTCGGAAAAGCATTTAGACAACGAGAATACAAGATATACGAAAGAAATGATTGGAGGCTTTGAAGTTTTAGTTGGATATGATTCTAAAAAAAATAAATTTGAATTTACCGATGAGGATATCATTATATCCGTGAGTACGGACGCATCATACGAGATTGGTAAAGAATTTGTAGAAAAGATAAAAAAATTCAAGTAATTTTGTCAGATTTTCCTTTCTGAAACAGTTTAACTATGTGAAAGCAAATTTAAGGAAAGGATTGTAACCTATGAAAAAGAAATTATTATCGGTGTTATTAATTGTTTTGGCACTTGCATTCGGGATGCAGGCAGAAGTTTACGCGGCGGAGAATTCGGAGATGTACACAGGCATAAGCAGCATCACTTCCAATATGGGAATATACGACTCTGTATTGGATTTTTCCGTGGATGTCGAGACTAGAGGAAGTGAATATGCGGATGCGGTAAGCATTGATGCAGAACTTCGAACGGTAGATGGTCGGTTTATCAAGGGCTGGAGCGAGGATCTAGAGGAATCGCTCTCCGACATATATACTTTTCAGAAGCGCAGAGCGGTGAGCGAGAGTGGCACATACTTCTTGCACTTCACCGTTTACTGCTACAAGGATGGAGTACTGCTTGATGAAGTAACGAAGGACTCTAAAACAGCAACTTATGTCAGATGATTCATATGAATACCTTAATAAAGTAGTGTGAAAGTGTGTGTTTCACGAAAAGGAGCCTCACATTAACGAGAAAGACCCGTTAATGCGAGGTCTCTTTATAATTGCATGCATAAAGACGAGGTGACATACGGCATGCCAGGCCCATGTATATTTTTCGGGATAGCGGTCCACAATCTTACTGACGGAGGTAAGATATGGACAAGAAGGGGAAAATTGAGAGAACTGTAATTATTCTCATGGTTATCGCACTTTGGATGCTTGCAGCATTGAACAGCTACATACCGGAGAAGGCGGAGCCGGCAGACGAGCATGAGGGAATTCTGCGATTCCATGTCATTGCAAACAGTGACAGTGCGAGGGATCAGGAACTGAAGATGGGGGTAAGGGATTATGTACTCCCGAAAATAGAAAAGGAGATCACAAGCCGGATGACAGGAGCAGATGCGGATTGCGACATCGCAGAAGAATATGCCGAGCACAATCTTGAACGCATCAAGAAGTGGGCACTGCGGTATGTCAGGGACAAGGGCTTTGACTATGATGTTACGACAGAAGTCGGGGTGAAAGCAATCCCTGCGAAGCAGTACGATGATTTGTACTTTCCGGCGGGCAATTACAAGGCTTTGACGATAACAATCGGAGAAGGGAAAGGGCAAAACTGGTGGTGTGTTGTTTTTCCTCCGCTATGTCTGATCGATTGTGAGAATTCGGAATACAAGGAGAAATTCGGCACGAATGCCAAAGACAGAATTGTGCTGAAATCCAAGATAAAGCAGATAATTGACAAGCACGAAAGCCAAGAGCCCAAAAACAAAAAACCAAAAGCGGCAAAATCCAAGTGATTCGCCGCTTTTGCCTTATCTTATATAGAAAGAAGAAAAAGAAAATTAAAACTTCTTGTACGCTAATTTCTTATGTTCTGTGAATTTCTTTTGTCTTGCGAGGCTGTCGCATTTCCTTTTGACGCCTCGAGAGTAACATCATACTTGAGGATATCGCCGTCACGCACGATTGTGAAAGTAACGGTATCTCCGACTTCATGCTTTTGGATTTCCTTAAGAAGCACAGCGGAACTTGTAACTTTTACATCATTGATAAAGTATACAAGGTCGCCCGATTTGAGGCCGGCTTTTTTGGCACTTTTGCCGGTAACATCCTTGATATATACACCGGTTAAGTCAACCCCGTATTGCATTGCGTCGTTGGCATCGGTAAGATCCACAATCGTAATGCCGGCAACCGGTCTGTCAGCAACATAGCCGTGCTCGATCAGTGACTTTGCAACCTTTGAAACTGTGTCGGCAGGAATTGCGAAACCGAGGCCTTCAACATCAGAGCCCGAAGATTTGGCAACGACCATACCGATAAGATGACCGTACTGGTCGAAAAGTCCGCCGCCGGAATTACCCGGGTTGATGGATGCACTTGTCTGAATAAGAGACATGCTCTTGCCATCTATCGTTATTTCACGCTCCAAAGCACTTATGATGCCTTCTGTTGCGGTCCCCGAAAGAGTTCCGAGCGGATTACCTATGGCAACTGCAAGGTCACCTACGGAAAGCGAAGTCATATCACCGAAGGATACCGGTGTAAGACCTGTTTCATCGACTTTGATTACGGCAACATCCGTCTGTGGGTCGGTTGCCACGAGCGATGCTTTGAGCTCTGTTCCGTTGTGGAGCGTTACCTTGATGCTGGATGCACCGGAAATAACGTGATTGTTGGTGATGATATAACCATCTTCGCTGTAAACGATACCGCTGCCTGCACCCTGGGTTACATACTGACCGAGCCAGCTGTCCGTAGAGACCGATTCCGTCTCAATCGCAACTACGGAGTTTTCGTTTCGTGCAATGATTTCCTGGATGGAAAGCTCGCTTCCGGTTGCTTTTGCGAGATTGACATTTGTTGCGTTAATGCTCTTGGTCACACCCGAAACCCCGAAAACATTCGAAGCCAATGCGTAACCGCCGGCTCCCAGAGAAGCCGAAACGATGATGGCAAGAATCAGTACGATGACGAAGCTTTTCGTCGTCACATATCTTGGTTCCTTCTTTGGTTTATTATAGGCAGAGGCTCTGGGAGGCTCCGAATTATCCACATATTCGTTATAATCTTTTTTTTCGAAATCGTTCCAGTTTTCCATAAAATGACCTCCTTATCAGCTCTTTTCGATTTACAAGCAAATTATAATAATCTTTTGTGTTTTTTGTGTGTAAAAATAATGTGAAATATGATAAAATAAAATATTATTGCAGAGATGAAAATATGGATATATATATTATGGAAAAAGCATACAAAGAATATACCCGTTGGTGCAGACAACGCTTGCCGGAAGACCTTGCGGCAGAGCTTTGTGCAATACGCGGAGATGAAAATGAAATATATAACAGGTTCTGTAAGGACATTTCGTTCGGCACATCCGGACTTAGAGCGAAGATGGGGGCAGGGAGCAATCGAATTAACTCGGTCACGCTTCGCAAGGCAAGCATAGGAATCAGCCGGTATCTGAACGAAAAGGGCACAAAGCCGGAACTTGTCATAGGATTTGACACAAGGAACAACTCAAAAGAATACGCAGAAATCGTGGCGCATGAATTTGCCGATAACGGTGTGGATGTTTATCTCTTCGGAGAGCCGACGCCCGTCCCCGTGGTTTCGTTTGCGGTCAGAGCCATGGGCGTTTCCGGCGGAATTATGATTACCGCCAGCCACAACACGCGGGAATATAACGGATACAAAGTTTACGACCACTTCGAGAATCAAATCGACGATAAACTTCGGAAATCAAATCGACGATAAGAAAGCACAGATTGTAGAAAAGTATATGCAGACCGCAGATCCTTTTGATACGCAGAGGCCGGAGGCAAAAGGCACGATTCGCAGAACGCCGGACAGTATAAAGGAAAAATACATGCAGGCATTGGAAGAAAATATGCCGCATTTAGATGAGTCGGGAAAAACCACAGAGGCACTTGCCAAGCTGACAATTTGCTATACACCGCTCAACGGAACCGGAATGAAGTATGTTCCGGATAGGCTGATGCGAATGGGGATGCTCGAAAAAAATATCATTACGGTCAAAAGCCAGTGTGCGCCTGACGGAAATTTTCTCACATGTCCCGCGCCGAATCCGGAATATGAAGAAACCTTCGCGGAAGCACTCAAAGTGTGCCGCATGCAGGAGAAAAAACCGGAGTTGATTCTTGCGACAGACCCCGACAGTGACAGGCTGGGGGTAATGGTTCTCCGAGATGATGCGAAAGGTGAATATATAAAACTTTCCGGCAATCAGGTCGGGGAACTTCTCCTCGACTATGTCTGCAGCCATGCAGAGCCAAAGGAAAACCTGGTCGCATTCAAGAGTTTTGTGAGTTCCCCGCTTGCTGAGGACATTGCAAGGGAATACGGCGTACGGCTAAAGAATGTCTTCACGGGATTTAAGAATATTGCTTTTGAAATGCAGAGACTTAAGGAAAATCCAAGTGAGGGAACCTTTCTTTTCGGTTTTGAGGAAAGCCTCGGATACCTTTACGGAGATTATACGCGGGACAAAGACGGCATCATGGCATCGCAGCTTATCTGCCTTGCTGCCGCGGAACTTGCATCGCAGGGAAAACGCTTGACGGATCGGCTGGAAGAGCTTTATCAGAGACATGGGTATCTATCGGCGCAAACCTTTGCTGCAGAGTATGAAAACGAGGCAGACAGAGAAAAAGCACTGCGAATCATGCAGAAACTGTTCAGCGGCGCACTTAAGACCGATGAAACACAAAGAGAATATTGTTACAGAGAGAAAAACATGTACTGCGCCGACCTTAAAGGCGGACACAAACTTATCATAAGACCGTCCGGCACAGAAATGAAATTGAAAGTTTATATTTTTGCAAGGGATGCACAACAGGAGAATGCGAAGCGTAAGGGAGAAGAAATCCGCGAGACGGTTTATGCGTATCTCAAGGAGTGCGGCTGTTTGTAAACAAAGGAGAAAAAATGAGCAAAGTAATTACAGGAATAGACCGCAGCGGTTCTTTTCGAGTTTATCTGACAATTTCAACCGATATGGTGGAAGAGGCGAGAAAAATACATGACACGACCCCGCTTGCATCAGCGGGTCTTGGAAGGGTTCTTACCGGAGCAGGTCTCATGGGACTGATGCTGAAAAACGAAGGAGAGAAACTTACGGTGCTGTTTAAAGGTGACGGACCTGCCAGGCAGATTCTTGCCACCGCGACACAGGCAGGAGACGTAAAAGGGTATATTGCCAACCCCGATGTTGAGCTTCCGCTGACCCCGCAGGGAAAACTGGATGTCGGCGGGTCACTTGGAATCGGCGAACTCACGGTCATCAAAGACCTCGGGCTGCGTGAACCGTATGTGGGAACAATCGCACTGGTGGACGGTGAAATAGCGGATGACCTTACGGCATATTATTTCATATCGGAGCAGCAGAATACCGCAATTTCACTCGGCGTTAAGATTGACGTGGACTGCACCGTAAAGGCCGCAGGCGGCATGATAATACAGATGCTGCCGGGTGCGAGAGAAGAATCCATAGATGCACTTGAAAAAATGATTTCGGATCTGCCTCCGATTACGACGCTGGTCGAAGAGACTGTATCGTTAAACAACGAGAAGTCGGACGAGGGAGTTCTGCAGGCGATGATGGATCGCATCTTCGGGCAGCTGCCGGAAGACTTTAAGGTTGAGACCATGGAATTTAAAGAAATGGGATGGCACTGTGACTGTTCGGAAGAAAGACTGGAACAGGTACTGATGACAATCGGCAGAGATGACCTCACGGAAATAATCGAAGAAGACGGAGAAGCGGAAATGGTGTGCCAGTTCTGCTGCAAGAAATACCATTTTGACAAGGAACATCTTGAAAGAATTTTGGAGGCTGTTAAATGAGTGAAAGAAATAAAATAAGACTTGGAATCATATTCGGAGGGAAATCCGGCGAGCATGAGGTTTCTCTGATGTCGGCGGCGTCCGTAATCCGCGCCGTTAACAAGGAAAAATACGACCTGGTATACCTTGGAATAACCAAAGCCGGAGAGTGGAAAATTTTCAAAGGAAGCGAAGATGCAATTGAGGACGGAAGCTGGATAAACGATGCACAGCCGTTTAATCCGGGAGACCTGAAGAGTGTCATTGACTTTGCACTGCCGATTATGCACGGACCGTACTGTGAAGACGGCAGAATACAGGGATTTTTTGAAATGATGGATATTCCTTACGGTGGCTGCGGAGTGCTCGCTTCGGCCGTCGCAATGGATAAATTGCTCGCAAGAGATGTTTTTATAAGAAACGGTCTGCCGGTCTGCAGACATGTCGGTGTTTCGAGAAGTGACTACGACGATGATTCAGAAGCGGTTGCAAAGCAGATAGAAGAAACACTCGGATATCCGGCTTTTGTGAAACCGGCAAACATGGGCTCCAGCGTGGGAATAAGCAAGGCACATGACAGGGCATCTTTGCTGGAAGCACTTGCTCTTGCATTCAAATTTGACAAGAGAATCATAGTGGAGGAATACATAAACTGTCGTGAACTTGAAACCGGGATTTTGGGAAATGAGAGACCGGAGGCTGCTGTGGTCGGTGAAATTCTGCCTTCGGCCGAGTTTTACGATTATACCGCAAAGTATTTGGACGGAGGAGCCTCCAAGCTTTGCATTCCGGCACAGATTCCGGAAGAAACAAGCCGCCTGATAAAAGAATACGCATGCAAGGCTTATGCGGCGATTGACGGAGAAGGCTTTGCGAGAGTGGATTTTTTCATCGATAAAGATACAGGGAAGGTATACTTAAACGAGATAAACACAATTCCGGGCTTTACGAAATTCAGCATGTTTCCGCTTTTGTGGGAGGAAGCCGGCGTGAAATACCCGGATACAATCGAAAGGATTATTGAATTGGGCTATGAAAGACATAACGCTAAAAATAATAGGTAGGCAATTATTTAAGGACAGAGAAGAGGAACAGATGGAGTTTGTGACGGACGGAAGACTGTATTTTCGCAATGGGGCTGCGTATGTGGTTTACGAAGAAAGCGGTGTTTCCGGAATGCCAAGCGGCAAGACCGTGCTCAAAGTGAAGGATGACACCGTAAGGATGAGAAGAGCCGGCGGTGAAGTTAACGCGGAGCTGTATTTTGAAAGAGGTAAGCGCTTCAGCAGCACCTACGATACGCCGTATGGTTCAATGGGTGTGGAAGTTCTTACCAACTTGGTTGAAAACGGGCTTGACACGGAAACAGGCAGCGGCAAAATCAGCATAAACTACGATGTGAGCCTCGAAGGGCTGGCTGAAGGCAAAAACCAATTAACAATAGATATTTTATAGACGAAGAAAGAAGAGGTGATAGAAATGAACAAAGTGGGCTTTGATGCGGAAAAATATATAGAGGAGCAATCCAAGTATATTTTGGAGAGAATAAATGCAGGCAACAGTGAGAGACTGTACCTGGAGTTCGGAGGAAAACTCGTCCATGACAAGCATGCAATGCGCGTGCTTCCGGGATTTGATGAGAATGCTAAGATTAAGCTTCTGGAAAAAATGCAGGATCAGGCGGAAATCATTATCTGCATTTACTCCGGCGACATCATCAACAGCAAGACCAGACAAGACTTCGGAATTACATATGATTTGGAAGTTTTGAGACTGATCGACATATTCAGAAAGCATAATCTTAAGATTAACAGTGTTGTCGTAACAAGATACGAGGACGCACCGGCTGTCAATATGTTTATCAATAAGTTAGAAAGAAGAGACATCAAAACCTATAAACATTTCTTCACAAAAGGATACCCGACCGATGTGGAAACAATCGTAAGCGAAGAGGGTTACGGAGCAAATCCGTATATCGAAGTCACCAAACCTCTCGTAGTTGTAACAGGGCCGGGAGGCGGAAGCGGCAAGCTGGCAACCTGCCTTTCACAGCTTTACCACGAATACAAACGCGGCACGAAGGTTCGCTATGCGAAGTTTGAAACATTCCCGATCTGGAACATTCCGCTCAAGCATCCGGTAAACATTGCGTACGAGGCAGCAACGGCGGACCTCAAAGATGTCAACATGATCGACTCCTATCACCTCGAGGCATACGGAGAAATGGCGGTAAACTATAACCGTGACCTCGAAGTATTCCCGGTTGTAAAAAGAATCATAGAGAAGATTACAGGGGAGTCAGAGTATCAGTCGCCTACGGATATGGGGGTAAACCGCGTCGGATTTTGCATTACGGATGACGATGTGGTAAAAGAGGCATCCGTCCAGGAAATAATAAGAAGATTTATGATCGCAAAGTGCGATTATAAGAAAGGTAAAATTACGGAGGATGCGCTCGAACGTTCGGAACTTCTGATGAAAGAAGTCGGAGCTTCTGAAGAGGACAGAAAGGTTGTAATCCCGGCAAGGGAATACGCCGAGGCAAAACGAAATCTTGACAAGAAGTACCTTAATGTGGTTGTTATGGCAATCGAAATGCCGGACGGAAGCATT
>FR882001.1:44669-80358 GCA_000435615.1 Firmicutes bacterium CAG:238
CTGCTGAACGCAGTTAAAAAAATTGCCGGAATCCCGGATGACTTGTATGTAATTGCACCGAATGTATTTAACAGTATTCAGCAGCTCAAGGGTGAAATTCTTCATCACGACAGGACAAGCCTCAATGTCGAAGAAATTCTTACGGCATTGTCCATTTCAGCGGAAACAAACTCCTGCGCAGATAAAGCGGTTAAGATGCTCGAAAAGCTCAACGGATGCAGGGCACACTGCACGGCAATCCTCAGCGAAAGAGACGAACAAACTCTCAGGAATATGGGTGTTGATGTGACTTGCGACCCGGAATATCTGACGACAAATTTATATTTTGCTTAAGAATGCACAACGCCGCCAAACGGGGAATTATTTTATTTGGCGGCGTTTCTCAAGTTCTTTTTGGTTTTGCTCTTTAATCTTGTCCCATTCGAGAAGTTTCTGAGAGTATTCAACAAGTCTGCCCTTGTTGAAAGGGGACAGCCGCCTGAAATTATCAATCAGCAGCTGACTGTTGTCTCCGTCGATTTGGGAATAGGTCATCTCACTCAAAAATTTGCTTAAATCAGGCTCGAAAAGCAAATCAATGCTAATCTTGTAAAATTTAGCGATAGCATACAGAGTATGTGCGTCGGGGGTGCGATTTCCCAGCTCATATTGTGCGTAAGATGAACGTGTAAGACCGATGTATTCGGCCATTTCGTTTTGGTTTACATCCTTGCTTGCCCTGAGAATTTTTAAGTTCTGCCCGAGGCGCTGCTGAGTAGAGAGTCCCATTTCAAAGTTCCTCCTTTTATCGAATACAATCTTTTCTAAACACACTTCATTTTCGTTCTCTACTAGTATAACTTCCTGACAATCTTAATTCTGACACAAAAACGAAAAAAGAACAGTCCTAAAGCAATTTTTATGCAAATTTTTAGCATCCGTGTAAAGCACGAACAAAAAAACATAATAATTATCCGAAAAGGGTTTTCTTTTTGTTTTTTTGTGGTATAATTATGACATGGTTAAAGTTAATTTTTTAACAAAACATAAAATGAATTCAGATTCAAATATCACAAGGAGGCATTTTTAAATGAAAAAGATTGGTGTATTAGGTACAGGTACTATGGGTGCGGGAATCATTCAGGTTTTGGCACAGAACGGTTATGAAGTAGTAATGAGGGCAAGAAGAGAAACTTCCATAGAGAAGGGTCTTGCAACCATTAAGAAGAACTTAGACAAGATGGTTGCTAAGGAAAGAATGACTGCTGACGAAGCTGCAGAAGTTTTCGGAAGAATCCACGGCTCTACAGATATCAACATCATCGCTGACGCTGACCTCGTAATCGAAGCGGCAACAGAAGATATGGAAGCAAAGAAAGCTCTGTTCGCAGAACTCGACAAGCTTTGCAAGCCTGAAACAATCATCGCTACAAACACATCTTCCCTATCCATTACTGAAATCGCAGCAGCAACAGGAAGACCTGACAAGGTTATCGGAATGCACTTCTTTAACCCGGTTCCTGCAATGAAGCTCGTTGAAATTATCAAGGGACTGACTACATCCGAAGAAACGAAAGCAACAATCCTTGCTTTAACAGAAAAATTAGGAAAGACTCCTGTAGAAGTTGCAGAAGCTCCGGGATTCGTTGTAAACAGAATCTTAATTCCTATGATCAACGAAGGCGTTGGAATCCTTGCTGACGGCGTTGCAGATGCTAAGGGCATCGACACAGCTATGAAGCTTGGTGCTAACCACCCGATGGGACCTCTGGAATTAGGTGACCTTATCGGACTTGATGTATGCCTTGCTATCATGGATGTACTTTATCACGAATACGGTGATCCGAAGTACAGAGCACATGTTTTACTTAGAAAGATGGTAAGAGCAGGCAAGCTCGGAAGAAAGACCGGCGTAGGCTTCTACGACTACAGCAAATAAAAATTGATTTTTTCAGAGGACTTCGGTCCTCTGTTTTTGTTGGATAAATTATTCAGATAATTATACCCAGATATTATAAAATGTGATAAACTATGCTTAATCATTGTAAATTTTAAAACTCGGATTAAGAAACCGAGAAACACAACTATGTGAGGCAAGAAAAATGTTAACGATAAAAGACATAATGAATCCAAATTTAAAAAATAAGGAGTCGGAATTAATATTGCCAGAAAGGACGAAACTCCGGGACATTTCTATAAATACCATTCAAAGTGTAATACACGAGTATATAAATGTAACTGATGAGTCAGGCATGCTTGTTGGTGCTGTGAAAACAGAGAGACTGTATTATCTTGTATTAAAGCAAAAGGAGTCGGAATTTATGCAAATCCTTGATAGCATGGATTCCGGAATAATTGCGATAGATAGAGATACAAGAGTATATTATGTAAATTATGCATATGCACGCATTCTTGGTGTAAATATAAGCAAAATATTGGGAAGGTATTTGAGCGTAATCGAACCCGAGGCGAGCTTACTTGATGTTTTGAAAACCGGCAAAAGTCAATACGTTCAAGACAAATTGGTAAAAAGTGTGAATGCCTATGTGGATACTGATATGCATCCGCTAATTGAAGAGGGAAAAATTGTCGGAGCATTTTCAATTTTTACAGATGTAACAAATATTAATAAACTCCATAATGAAGTTCAGAGAATTACTGAGGTTGCTGAGGAATATAACCGCCAAATCCAAGCTAAAGAAATTTTGGAACAACAAAAAATTATTGGCGAGAGTAAGGTGTATTTGGACTGCGTCAATAAGGCTTTAAAAGTTGCTCCAACTGATACGATGGTTTTGCTACGAGGCGAAAATGGAGTTGGAAAAGAAGTGATATCAAACATAATAAAAGAGAAGTGTGCAAGAAGCAACAAGCCGTTTGTTACGGTTAATTGCTCTGCAATTCCGAATTCTTTGATAGAGAGTGAATTGTTTGGATACGAGGAAGGTGCTTTCACCGGGGCTTCAAAAGGTGGCAAAATGGGAAAATTTCAACTTGCAGATGGGGGAACGCTTTTTCTCGATGAAATAGGAGATATGCCTTATGAAATGCAAGCCAAACTTCTTCGAGTATTACAGGAGGGTGAAATAGAAAGAGTTGGCAGACAGGAGAGAATCGCTGTTGATGTGAGAGTTATTGCAGCAACCAACAAAAATTTAGAGAAAATGGTGAGCGAAGAGAAGTTCAGAGAGGATCTGTATTACAGATTAAATGTAGTATCGATTCACATTCCACCCCTTAGGGAACGCGGAAATGATGTTTTGCTATTAACGGATTACTTCTTAAAAAAATACTGTGAAAAATATCATCGAGAGTTAGACATAGACAGGAGGGTTTACCATTGTTTCTTACAATACAACTGGCCTGGGAATGTGCGCGAATTAATAAATGTAATCGAGAGTGCAGTTATTCTGTGTGACGGAAGAACTATCAACCTGAATGATATCCCTGAGGCAATAAGAACAGCATATCGGGAGAAAACACAAGCAAAGGATAAGGTGGAACAACGGTATACTTTTGGAGACAGAACGCTAAAAGAAGAGGTTGAGGAATTTGAGAGAGAACTGATTCTCCATACTATTGAAAAATTTGGCGGGGATAAGGAAAAAGCTATACAAGCATTGGGACTGTCAAAACGCAGTGTCTACAGAAAAATTGCCAAAAATGGCACAAGGAACTGAAAATGACAAAATTGGCACTGATGCAGCAGACGTCAGTGCCAATTTTGTCATTTGCAATAAAAAAGAAAATAAATGCGAAATGAAATTATATAAATATATATTTGCAAAAGGCTGAAAAATCAATATTTAAGAGCCTTTAATTGATGTCGGGTGAAGTACACCGCTGTTTTGGCATGGTTCTTGCTCAATCTTATGTTAAAAAATAATAAAGGAGGGAAGAGCGGGGAATGAGAATACCACACAGTGTAGACGTTATAGATGTTACTTTGCGCGATGGTTTGCAACACGAAGAAATGTTTGTTCCAACAGAAACAAAATTGTGGATAGCTAATCATCTAATAGACGCAGGTTTTAAACGAATTGAAATTGGTACATTCAGCCACATCAAATACGTACCGCAGTTTAAGGACATTTTGGAATTGTTAAAGTTGCTCCCGAAAAATCCGAACATTGAGTATACGGTTTTAGCATTAAATACTAAAGCATGCGAAAGAGTAGCAGAAGCATTGGACGAGGGAGTACAAATTGATCGAGTGCTCTGCGGACAACTTGCAACAAGCGAGGCATATGCCAAGTTAAATATGAACAGAACGCATGAAGAACTTTTTGCTGAGGCTAAGAAAAATGTAAGGTTGCTTCATGACATTGGGATAAAGCGCGTGTTTGCCAACATTGGGACAATTTTTGGATGCCCGGTTCAGGGTAAAGTTCCAATCGAAAAAGCCTATGAATTTGTTGACCGAGCTTTTGACATTGGGTTTGATGAAATTGAACATTCTGACCCTGATGGGATCGCAACTCCTACCGATGTATACGAATACTTCAATAACGTAATGAGTAAACATCCGGATGTGAAAATGCATTCTTTTCATGTGCACGACATCAGAGGAGCAGCAATGGCAACATACTATGCAGCAATGCAAGCCGGAGTAACAACATTTGACTGTAGTATGGGCGGCATTGGAGGACAAGTTGCAAATATTGTGGATAAAGTTCCGGTGAAAGGTACAGGTGCATATTACTTCGAAGAGGGAAGAACTGGTCTCGTTGAAACATGTGATTTTGTAACGATGCTGAATAATATGGGAGTTACAACAAATATAGATGAGAAAAAGTGCTACAAAGTAGAAAGAATGGTTGAACGCGTTTTAGGACGAAAACTTCATTCGTTTACGAGCAGACTTTAGAAAAACAAAACCAGATTTAGGAGGATAAAATGAAAAAAAGCAATTATTCGGGATTTTTTAGATTGTCTGTAGAGGAAAGACTTAAAGAAGTTGCAGAATTCGCCAATTTAACAGAAGATGAACAAAAAACACTTAGTATGGCGGATTCACTCGATATGGATAAAGCTGACCATATGATTGAAAACGTTATTGGCAAATATGCCCTTCCAATCGGGGTGGCATTGAATTTTGTGATTAATGGCAAAGATGTAATAATTCCAATGGTATGTGAAGAGGCCTCGGTCGTTGCGGCATGTTCCAATGCTGCAAAAATGGCAAGACCTGCGGGAGGGTTTACTGCATCTACATCCGGAAATATTATGATTGCACAAATCCAAGCCGTAAATGTGAAAACACCTTTCGCTGCAAAGAACAAAATTCTCGAAAAAAAGGCCGAAATCATAAAAATATGTAACGAAAAAGATCCTGTTTTAGTTAAGTTTGGCGGAGGTGCAAAAGATATAGAAGTCAGAGTTATTGACACTCTCGCAGGACCGATGGTAATAACACATCTTTTAGTAGATACATTGGATGCCATGGGTGCAAATGCTGTGAATACAATGGCAGAAGCAGTGGCACCTTTTATTGAAGAAATAACGGAGGGAACGGTTGAACTTAGGATTTTATCAAATCTTGCGGACCGCAGGTTGGTTCGTGCTCGCGCGATATGGAAAAAAGAAGAAATAGGCGGGCAAGAGGTAGTTGATAAAATGCTGAAAGCATATGCGTTTGCCGAGGCAGACCCATATCGTGCAGCAACCCATAATAAAGGGATAATGAACGGAATAATCCCTGTAATAACTGCAACCGGAAACGACACACGTGCAATTGAAGCGGGAGCCCATTCTTATGCTAGCCGCAATGGAAGATACACTTCGTTGACGACATGGGAAAAGGACGAAAACGGTGATTTGGTCGGCACCATCGAAATGCCTATGGCAGTAGGGTTGGTAGGGGGCGCTACAAAAATACATCCTGCCGCAAAGGCGAATGTAAAACTATTGGGTGTTGAAACTGCGGCTGAACTGGCACAAATTATTGCTTGTGCTGGTCTCGCAAACAATATGGCAGCAATGAAGGCATTAGCAACGGAGGGAATCCAAAGAGGTCATATGTCGTTACATGCACGAAATCTTGCAAACACGGTGGGGGCTAAAGGTGAGACTTTGGAAAAAATAGTTGCGCAGATGGTTGCTGAGAAAAAAGTGCGCCTTGAATATGCACAAGAATTGTTAGAAAAATATACGAAATAAGAGGGGGAGCGACAAGATGAACGAAAAGATTGAGATTGACGCAAATCCGTATATTATGGAGGATTGTTCGCAAGCTTACAAGGATGGTGATGTTAAAAAGGCCAGAAACATGCAGAAAGCGTTCATCAAAGCAATAAAGGAAAGCGGTCAAGACCATTGCCCTTGTAAGGAGGCATGCCAACACCACGGCAGATGTGAGGAATGTGTACTTTTGCATCGCGCCGGCATGGATCATGTTCCGATGTGTTTCAGAAATTTGATAAATGAAAAATTACGAGTGGTTTCTAGTCTGACAGAACATTCTCTGAAAGAAATTCTTTAAGAGTGAGGAGGAAGAAAATTATGTATCTGACAACAGAGCAACAGGATATTTTAGCCGGAAAATACGGAGAAGTTAAGAAACTGGCAATGGAAACGTTAGTGAAAATAGGAGAAATAAACGGAGCTAAAAGATTCATTCCCGTAAAGGGTGTGCATCTTGTTTTACATGCGTACAAAAGTGCATTTGATGCGGGTGTTGAAACTGCAGAGAAAATTGCCGAAATGGGTGGGCGATTCTGTGTGCCAACAACGATTGACCCTTATGGCATGGATGCTGAAAATTGGAAAGCTGCAAGAACCCCCGAACATTATGCACAGCAACAACAGAGACTGGAACGCGCGGTAAATAAAATGGGTGTTATACCTAACTGGACATGTACGCCATATTTTGGGTTTACTTCACCCCGAATTGGTGAGCATCTAGCTTGGTCCGAATCATCTGCAGTTGCATACGCAAATACTGCTTTGGGTGCCAGGACAAATCGTCAAACCGCGATTGTAGATATTTTCTGCGGAATTCTGGGAATTGCACCGGAAATCGGACTTCATTTAGACGAAAACAGAAAAGGTCAGGTGTTGGTTCAGTTAAAAGTTGACCGGCCATTGAAAAATTGGGAATATCCTGCACTGGGATATTTGCTTGGACAAAAGTTAGGTGCAAGAATAGGAGTTGTAGAGGGAATGGTAGGAAGCCCTACCAATGATGACCTGAAGGCATTTTGCTCTTCAGCAGCGGCTGCCGGTTCTGTAGCTTTAATGCACATTGTGGGAGTAACACCGGAAGCGACAACAAAAGAAACAGCGTTCGGGGGAAATATTCCGGAGGAAACAATAACGGTCACGGAAAATGACATTGTGGAGATGAGGAAAGGCATGTGCAGCAATACAACAGATAAAGTAGATTTCGTTGCATTAGGATGTCCACACTATAGCATCAGTGAGATAATAAAGGTGCATGAATTATTAAACGGAAGACACGTGCATCCAGATACGGCTTTTTGGATTTATGCAAACTCTTATGCACTTAGATTGTCCGAAAAAATGGGCATTCGTCAGGAATTGGAAGAATTGGGTGTAGTAATTCGCGCAGAGACTTGCATGATTATTTCGCCTGTGAATCCTGAATGGGGATTCCAAACGATGATGACTGATTCAGGAAAATGTTCATATTATGGCCCTGCCGAATGTGGAAAGGAGATGATTTTTGCAAGCGTTGAGGAATGTGTAGAGTCAGCTGTTTCCGGCAAAATGGAAATCTTTTAGGGAGGTATCGCGATGAAAACATTACAAGGAAAAGGAATTGTTGAAGGAATCGGGAAAGGGCCAGCCATTGTGTCGGAAAAACCGTTTGGGTTCTTTGGTGGAGTAAATCCTAAAACTGGAGAAATAATCGACAAATGGCACGAACTCTATGGCCAAAGCATTAAGGGAAAGGTCTTTGTTTATCCGGAAGGTCGCGGTTCAACGGTAGGGGCTGCCATTATTTTGGAACTGGCAAGGACTGGGTGTGCACCAGCAGCCATTATTAATAAAAATATTGAAGTCATAACTGCGGCCGGTGGCTTGATGGCAAAAACATTTTACGATGTGGATATTCCTATGGTAGATGGGATTTCGAAAGAAGATATTCTTTCCATCAAGGATGGAGCAATGGTAGAAGTTAATGGAACAACAGGAAAAATCGTTATTCTGTAACAGGAGGTAGTTGCTTTGAAAAGAGACAATTATTTGCTTATCGAAAAACTTAGACATGAGCTTCATCAACATCCGGAACTTTCTTATAATGAAACATGGACGAAGAGGCATTTGATAGATTTTCTTAAACAAAATACAAGTGCAGAGATTCATGATTGCGGAAAATATTTTTATGCAGTACGTAGGGCAAACAAAGAAAAGAATAAGAAAGCTATCGCCTTTAGGGCGGATTTTGATGCTTTGCCTATTGAAGATGAAATAGATGCACCATACAAATCTATTATTCCCGGGGTAGGACATAAGTGTGGGCATGACGGTCATGCGGCGGCACTATGCGGACTCGCACTTGAACTTGAAGATATGAATCTTGAAAGAGATGTTTATATGGTATTTCAGCATGCTGAAGAAACGGGTCAAGGTGCTTGCGAAGCTGTCGATATGTTGAACCAAAACCCGGATATTGAAGAAATATATGCGTTCCATAATGGAGTAGCACAAAGAAAAGGCAGCATATATATTGCCAACGAAGTTTCAAATTGTGCATCCAAAGGTATGAGCATTTTCATGAAAGGAGTTTCAACGCATGCCAGCACACCGGAATTGGGAAGAAATCCAGTATTTGCATTAACCAAAACCATGAATGGAGCTTATGATTTTCTGTATCAAGAAACATTTAAAGGGCTGACTCTCTGTACAGTTGTTCAACTTGAAGTTGGAAAATATGCTTTTGGCACCGCAGCAAGCGAGGGTGTATTGAGGATGACCATAAGAGCGGAGCATGAGAAGGAAATGGACATGCTTCAACAGAAGATAGAGGAAATTGCAAAAAAGGAAAGTAAAAAAGATGAACTTTTACTTAAAATTCAATATGAGGATGCTTTCCCAGAAACGCGAAATAACCCGATTGCAAGGGATAAAGTTATAGCTGCAGCCCAAAAACTAGGATATCCTGTTCTTGTAGGTCAAAAACCGGAACGAGGCTCAGAGGATTTTGGCTATTTCCTAAAGAAAGTGCCGGGGGCACTGTTCTTTGTTGGAAGTGGAGAAAACATTAAATCACATCATACTACAGATTTTGATTTTGTGGATGAAATTATGGAAAATTCTGTGGAAATGTTTAAGGAATTAATTATTGCTTAGTTTTACGAATAAAATTACAGGAGGTTAAAAATGAAGAAAACACTAAGAAGAGCATTAGCCGTTTTTATGACCGCTTCGTTGTTGTTCACGCTTGTAGCATGTGGTGACTCCGGAGACGGTAAGGTCGCTGCAGGCAGAGAGGAGGGTTCACTAATTTTCAATGTTGACTGGCCGGCATATATTGATCCGGGGGTTGGTAGCAAACTTGCGGATGCTTTGGCACATACGAATATGTATGACAGCTTAACATTTCCTAATGAAGACGGGACTGTAGAGCCATTAGCTTGTGAGTCGTGGTCAGTTAACGACAATTCAACGGAATACACTTTTGCCTTAAGAAAAGGAATGAAATTCCACAGTGGAAATGAAGTTAAGGCAAGTGATGTAAAATTCAGTTTTGACAGATTAATTGCATTGGGCGAAGGATATGCATACTTGTTCTCCGATGTTAAATCGTGCGATGTGATTGATGATTACAATGTTAAGTTCAGATTAAATGCACCATCAGGAATTTTCCCTATGATTGCTTGCAGAATATATATCTTAGACGAAGCACTGGTAATGGAAAATATTACAGATGGTGCGTATGATAAGTATGGAGATTATGGCAAGGCATGGTTAAATACTAACGATGCAGGTTCCGGTCCATATAAGGTAAAGGAAATGATTACGGAAAGTTCATTGACTATGGAACGTTTTGAAGACTATTGGAAAGGCTGGGATGATGCTAAAGATGCACCGAAAACAGCAAAAATGCTTGGAAATGTTGCAGCATCTACCGTAAAAACTATGATATCAAGAGGAGAACTCGACATCACGGACGATACCCAAACTCCTGAGGCATTGGAAGTATTAAATTCTATGGATGGCGTGACGGTTATAAGAGCTCTTTCAGGTGTAAACTTTAATGTATGTTTGAATACTAAGTCAGCGCCTACTGACGATATACATGTTAGAAGAGCAATGGCATACGCAGTTGACTATGATACCGTGTGTAACAATATTTATGTCGGAAGTTCAGTGCCGACAGGCCCTATTGTAAGAGCATTAACTGCATCTGCACTTGACGAATCGGAATTTCCGTTTACATACGACTTAGAGAAAGCAAAAAAAGAGATTGAAGAATCTAAATATTATAATGATTTAATAAGCGGAAAACGGAAAATAACTTTAAGTTATTGCTCCGAGGGCGGTGAACAACAGGAAAAATTAGCGCTTTTGATCCAAGCGGGTATGAGCAAGCTGGGAGTGACAGTTGAAGTTGCAGGAAAACCTTTCGCTACAATGATGAGCGAAGCCGCAGAAGTAAAAACAACTCCGAACGCAGCTTTCGTAGTTTTTGCACCGACATATTTAGAGGGCGGTGGATACCTGTATTCCAGATATCATTCGAACTCTGCAGGGACGTGGGAACAGATGGAATGGCTGCAGAACAAGAATATCGACAAAGAAATCACAAATGCTATGAGAACTGCAGATGACAAATCAAGAAATGAGCAGTACAAGAAGATCTCAAAGGAAATTGTTGAGCTTTGTCCAACACTATGGGTTGCAGATCTGGCATCACCTTATGCATATCGTTCTGATTATGTAACCAAGTTCCCAGCTGCAGAAAAATACGAGGCAGGAACGCCTGCTGCTAATATGACAGGATATCATTTATACTTAAGAAATATTGGCGTTGCACAATAAGACATTTCAGAAATTTAGAAAAAATATTAATTTCCCCTTGTCTGTTATCGCGATTAGGCAAGGGGATTTGATTAAAGCAAGGAGATCACTATGGATAAAGTGAAGCTAATACTAAAAAGAATCATTTCTTATGCATTAGTGCTATTTGGACTGTCAATATTGATTTTCGTATTGGTTCGGGTTATGCCGGGTGATACGGCAAGAATGGCATTGGGTGCAAGAGCCTCTGAAGAAGCAGTTGAAGCTCTTAGGCAAGAAATGCATTTAAACGAATCCTACGTTGTACAGTATGGATATTGGATTTCCGGCATGCTCAGCGGAGATTTTGGAGAATCAGTAATCACAAAGCGCCCCGTAATTGAAGATATAAAGAGTTATTTGCCGGCAACGATGGAACTCGTCGCTTTGGCAGCCTTCTTTTTAATTTTGTTTGGAATAGTGTTAGGCGTAATATCAACAAAATACGCAGGGAAATGGCAAGATAATTTCATACGAATTTTATCTTATTTTGGAATTGTAGCACCTGCATTTTTATGGGCAGTTCTCATTATGCTTGTGTTCGCGTATGTTTTCCCGATATTACCTACGTCAGGACGAATAAGTGCTTGGATGAGTGCACCTCCAAATGTCACAGGAATGTATATCCTTGATTACTTACTGGACGGAAACTTTAGCGGAGCATGGGACGCATTTACGCATATCATAATGCCATCTGCAGTGCTTGCATTTGGCGGAATAAGCCAAGGTGCAAGAATCACAAGATCGAGTATGATTGAAAATATAGGAAAACCATATGCCTCGGCAGAAAAATCTTACGGAATTCCCGAAAGAAAAATATTATTCAAATATTTACTCAAACCTTCTATGAATGCTACTATTACAACCATGACGCTAGACATTGCCGGAATTTTCGGAGGTGCTTACTTGGTAGAACAAATATTTGGCTATCCCGGACTTTCGAATTATGGTTTACAAGCGATGCTTAACAAAGATGTCTTTTCTATGTCGGCGGTAATTATGGTGCAAGCAATTATTTTGATATTATTTAATTTAATAGCAGATTTACTCATACGTCTTTTAGACCCTAGAGTCAGATATTCATAAAAGGGGGAGTTTAGAAAAAAGGATAATCAGATTAACAATACTCCGAAAATTTCACAAGTGAATAATTCTAATATCCCTAAAAGAAATCGTTTGGAACAGGCAAGAAAGCTTTGGTACAAGTTTTCCTTAAGCAAACTTTCAGTTGTAGGGTTGACGATTATTTTACTGGTTGTATTCTGTGCAATTTTTGCACCGTTTATTGCACCATATCCGGAGGATGCGGGTGCCGTTGTAAACTATTCGCAAGCTAGTCAGGCTCCGAGTCTTGAGCATATCTTTGGAACCGACACATCAGGAAGAGATCTTTTTTCCAGAATACTGTTTTCCTTTAGAGGCGCACTGATTATGGGCGTGGGATGCCTTGCAGTTGTTGTCCCGGTTGGAGGCATTTTGGGATTAATCGCAGGCTATTACAATGGTAGGTTTATATCGAATTTCATAATGCGACTTGCGGATGTGTTTCTTGCATTACCGGCATTGATTTTGGTTATGTGCGTATCAAGTATTATGACTCCAAGCCTTATGAATGCAATGCTTGCATTATGCGTTTCGTGGTGGCCTTGGTATACAAGACTCGTAAATAACATTGTTGTTTCTACGAGAAATGAAGTCTATATTCGCTCGGCCGAAGTTTTAGGGGCAAGCAATACACATATTTTGTTCAAACAGATTTTACCTAATGCGTTAGGTCCTATCTTGACAAAGGTTACTTTGGATATGGGTTGGGCAATCATGGCAGGTGCAACATTGAGTTTTATAGGTATGGGCGAGCAGCCGCCAACCCCTTCACTCGGATCAATGGTATCCGCAGGCGTAAGTTACATGCCTGATCAGTGGTGGCTTTCTACTTTTCCGGCGCTTGCTATTATGCTGATAGTGTTGGGATTTAACCTTGCCGGTGACGGAATTAAGGATATGCTGTCGAGTGATGAGTAAGGAGGTAACATGGATAACAATACAGATAGAAATTTAGTTGTAGACGTTAAAAACCTTCACATATCCTTTAAGACATTTAAGGGATATTCCAAAGTGCTGAACGGCGTGAATTTGCAAGTGCATAAGAGGGAACGAATTGCAATTGTTGGAGAAACCGGCTGCGGTAAAACAACAACAGTTAGTGCAATCGCTCAAATATTGGCTAAACAGGCACGAGTCGATAAAGGAGAAATATTTTTTAACGGTAAAAGTGTTTTAAAAATGAATGCGAAGGAGCTGAAAAAAATGCGCGAAAACGGCATTTCGATTATCTTTCAGGATCCGATTGCATCATTGAATCCTGTCTTTACAATTGGAAATCAAATGCGTGAAGTAATTCGCTATTCAGGGATTGACGGAGCAACAGATAAAAATGTTCAAACAGAGCGTACGATTGCAGCACTGAAAGAAACTTCTATGCCTGACCCGGAGAGAATAATGGAGTCTTACCCATTTCAACTTTCAGGTGGCATGCGCCAGAGAATATGTATAGCGATGTCATTGTCGACGCCAAGAGATTTAGTAATCGCAGACGAACCGACGACAAATCTCGATGTTACTATCCAAGATCAAGTTCTGAAAACTCTCAAAGCGCGAGTTGAAGAAAAAGGAAGTGCTTTGATTATGATCACCCATTCGCTTGGCGTTGCAAGAGAAATGGCAGACCGAATTTATATTATGTATGCAGGAAATATGGTTGAAATTGCACCGGTTGACAAGCTATTCGATAATTATGCGCATCCTTATACAGAGGGATTAATGAGTTGCATTCCGAGGTTGTCCGGAGGCGGAGTTTCTGAAGGAATACCAGGGCATATTCCGAACTATTTAGCTCCACCGCCGGGATGCCGTTTCGCGCCAAGGTGCCCATACGCAAAACCCGAGTGCGAGCAAAAAATGCCACCACTATATGAAATGGAGCCGGGACACTATGTCGCATGCTATAAATATCAAGATAACGAAATCATGGAGGAATAGGAATGGGCGAGGAAATATTGCGCGTAGAAAATTTAAAAAAATACTTTCCTGTTCGAGGACAGAAAGGCAAGTTTGTAAAAGCTATCGATGGTATTAATTTTACACTTTCCAGCGGAGAAACATTAGGACTTGTAGGAGAGTCAGGTTCAGGAAAAAGTACGACAGCATATAATGTAATCGGAATGGAGGAAATGACCGGGGGAAAAATTATTTTTAAAGGAAGAGACATAAGTATGCCACTATCCAAGAGGACCTTGGATATGAAAAAGGAGATACAAATTGTATTCCAGGATCCCGGAACATCCTTAAACCCTCAGCATACGGTACATGATATTCTTGCACTGCCACTGAAAATACATAATATGTGCAGTAAAAGAGACATAACAAATCATGTTGCTCGCTTGATGGATTTGGTAGAATTGCCTTATGAGTATATGTACAAATATCCAGCTACATTGGGTGGCGGAGAAAAACAAATGGTTGCCATAGCACGAGCTCTCGCAACAAATCCTTCTTTAATTATTTTAGATGAGCCGACAAGTGCGTTGGATGTATCCGTTCAAGCCAAAATCATTAATATGCTTCTTCGCCTGCAGAAGGAAATGAACCTAGCGTATCTTTTTATTACACATGATTTGAGCTTGATGAGAAATGTGTCAACCCGCGTTGCAATAATGTATTTGGGAAAGATTGCGGAAATAGCACCAACGGATAGATTTTTCCAAAATCCACAGCATCCTTATACGAACATGCTGCTTTCATCAATTCCGGTTGTAAGTAAGATGGAGGAAGCTCTGCGCCCGGGTCAAATTCATTCACAAGGCGAGATACCAAGCCCGGTAAATGTTCCAAAGGGGTGCAGCTTCAATACCAGATGTCCTTATGCCAAAGAAATTTGCTTTGAGAAAGATCCGCAGATGATTCCATTTGAACAGGATCATACCGTAAGATGTCATTTTGTACAAGACTGGAGAAAAGGATGAGTGATTTAATTTTAAAAACAAAAGAGGACATAAACCATTTTTTAACCGGCTGTGCCTTTTTGGGCACAGGAGGTGGAGGGGAAGTGTTCGTTGGCAGAGATACTCTGTATAAGTGCTTGGAAAAGGGAACAGAAATTAGGTTGACAGACCCGGAGATGATTGAAGATGAGGAAACTTATTGCTGTGCTTTTTTCATGGGGAGCATTGCGCCCAAAACGGATGAAATATTAAAAGAAATGGACAGGCTTGGCTACAAGGAGCGCACATTGGATTTTGTAGATATGCTGGTAGGCGCAGTACGATCATTAGAAACGATTCTTGACCATAAGATTGATGGCTTGTATATTGCTGAGCCGGGTGGTTCCAATGCTGCATGTTGCATGGCTGCAGCATACAAATTGGGCATACCTATTTTCGATGGCGATCCTGCAGGACGTGCAATCCCGGAGATGACAAACGGTTTGTTTTCAATTTACGGAAAAAGTTGTTTACCAATAGCATACTGCGACTCATGGGGGAATCAAAATGCAACAATCAATGCAATGGGCTATCCGGCAGTCGAGAGAATTGGAAAGTTTCTGAGTGAGGCTTCTTATGGTGAAATGGCAGAAGCAGCATACTCAATAACAGGAAAGGAACTCAAGGATCTTTTTGTTTTCAATTCGCTGACCAAGGCATATGAAATTGGAAAGTGTATCCATGAATTTACATGGGAGAGCAAGGGGGTGCAAGAGAAAGTTTCTTACAACTATAAAAAAATGTTGCAGGCCGTAGCTAAAACCATAAAGGGCTCCTTCATAGGAACTGGGACAATCTGCAATTTTGCTGTAGACGACACAAGTGGATATTATAGCGGCACATTTGAAATAAAGGGAGAAGGAGGAGAGGACGAATATAAAGTATGGTTTAAAAATGAAAATCATATTTTGTGGGTTAATGGTATACCAAAGGCAACCAGCCCAGATTTGATTACACTTATTAACCTTAAAGATGGTGAACCTCTGCTGAACTCGCATTTAAAAAATGGACTAACAGTTGGCATAATTGTTTCGTCGGCATGTGAAAAATATCTTACCGAAAAAGGAATTGCCTCTTTTGGTCCAAGATATTTTGGATTTGATTTTGATTATGTGAATTACAAAACTTCATTATAATTTATGAGCAGATTGGAACAGGAGAATGAGGAATGGATATACTGGAAAAAGCACTAAAAAATGGTAGAGAAATTCAAAAACATAGACATACCATTCACAGAAATCCGGAGATTGGATTTTATCTACCGGAAACATGTGATTATGTAATGAAATGTCTTGAGGAAATGGGCATTGAACACAAACTTTGTAAGGGAAAAATAGATGAGGAAATCAGAGCTAAATTTAGCAAAGCCGGATTTCCGGATATGGAATACTATACAGGTGTTGTTGCGACTATCGGTAAAGGAAAACCATGCATTATGCTAAGGGCGGAAATGGATGCATTGCCGGTGGATGAGCCTCGGGGGGTAGTAAATTTTTCATCAAAAAATCCCGGTAAAATGCACGCTTGCGGTCACGATGCACATACGGCTATGCTGATTTCAGCGGCAAAGCTACTGAAAAATATTGAAACGGAACTAAATGGAACCGTAAAGCTTCTTTTTCAACCAGGGGAGGAATGCGGCTGTGGGGCGGATATGATGATTAGACATGGTGTACTGGAAGAACCCCATGTAGATGCAGCTTTTTCTTTGCATGTAGTCCCTAATCAAAGAGGCGGCTTGATTACATATACACCGGGTACGATGACTGCAGCAATGGAGACATTTGAAGTTAACATTTTAGGAAAAGGGGGCCACAGCTCTTTGCCGCATCTTTGCATAGATCCATTAGTGATATGTAATCAGTTGTATACAACATTGAATTTGCTTGCAACAAGAGAAATTGACCCGCGTGAAACGGTTGCTTTGACGGTGGGCAAAATTTCCGGGGGAAGTGCTGCCAATATAATTCCTGATTCTGCCAAACTTTCTGTGGGCTGCAGGACATTCAAGAAAGAAGTAACGGAACATATGCAAAGGCGTATACCTGAAGTTATAGAACACACTGTAAAAATGTGGAAGGGAAAATATGAAACTACACATTTTTTCACACCACTTACCTATGCAAATCCTAAATTATGTGGAGAGTTAATACCATATATGAAAGAAGTTGTAGGAGAGGAGAATGTTGAAATATGTCCAAGTGTTTCAGGAAGCGATGATTTTGGTTATATTTCACAGCAAGTACCCGGAATGCTCGTTTGGTTCGGAACAGGTGATGAAACGCAGCCCGCACTACATAATCCCAATATGCAGATCGACGAAAAATGGCTACCTTACGGCACTGCGATACTTGTAAATGTCGCAACAAGGTGGCTTGCCCAAAGTACAAAAAACGGAAGGTTGAATAGAGAATACATATGACACAAAGTTTAATAATATCATTTTGTGCTGTGTTCCCCTTGTTTGTAATAATTTCATTAGGTTGCATTTTAAAAAAAGCTCGAGTAATTGAAGATGCCGCAATTCCGAGTATAAACAAATTGTTGTTTAATGTTTTATTCCCTTGCCTGATATTTTGTTGCACTTATGGGGCAAAGTTCAAAGGGACAAACAATGCAGAACTTGCAGCATTTATTGCGGGAATAGCTTTATTCTTTTGGATTGGGACCATTCCATTTGCAAAAAAAATATCGAGGGAAAGTAAAACGCAAGGTGCTATTGTAACAGGCATATGCAGAACCAATTTTGTTGTTATCAGCTTACCGGTACTTGCAAATCTGTTTGGGGATGACATTAGTTCATATATTGCGTTTCCAACATTTGCGTTGCTAATAATTAACAATATTGTCTCTGTTGTAATATTAGAGTTGTTTAGGCAAGGAGATACGGACATTAAAGTGCTTATAAGAAACCTTATAAAAAGTCCGCTAATTATATCCACATTGTTAGGAATTATATGTTCAATTTTGAATTTAAGCATTCCTGAGGTAATACATTCGACAATCAAATTAATTGGAGACACTGCTGTGCCGTTAGCATTACTTTTAATAGGAGCGTCGATGCAGTACTCTACATTATCTGCAAACAAAAAATTACTTTTTATTTGTAATTTTGGGAAACTCATATTATTGCCTGGTATAGGCGGACTTGTCGGATATCTGATGGGGTTTACAGGGGCAGATATGGTGATTGTTGTCACCTTTTTGGCGGCACCCATTCCATCGACATCATACACAATGGCTATGGAACTAGACAGCGATGTGGTTTTGACCAGAGATTGCGTTTTTTTATCGACTGCCTTATGCATGATTACTTTTTTTCTTTGGATTTTTCTTTTAAAGGCATTACAGGTTTTTTAATAAAATGCAAGTAAGTAAAGAGGGCTTTGGCCCTCTGCTTTTTCGTTAAGAACTCGAAAACTATTGAATGGGTTGAAGAGGAGGTCCCCGTATGTTAAAATACTACTATATCTAAACAGAAAGGACTTATGACATGAAAAGAACATTAAGGCACCTGATTCTTTTGGTGCTGGCGGTCATTGCAATCATCGCAATGAGCAGCATTGCATACGGCGCAACAAGCTTAAGCGGAAAAACTACAATCAGCCTGTACGGAAGTGAATACAGCTATACCGGAAGTCCGATTGTACCGAAACTTTATGTTTATTACAAGAGCCCGAATTCATATATCACAAGAACATTAGAAGAGAACAAGGATTATACGGTGCAGTGCAGCGACAACATTAATGTCGGAACGGCAACCGTCACAATCACCGGAATGGGCGAGTACGAGGGGACGGTATCGAAAACTTTTTCGATTACGAAGCAGTCGATAAGCGGATACGAAGTTAAGATCAGTGTTGCGGATGCAACTTACACGGGGTATAACATTACACCGAAAATAACGGCAGCCTTAAACGGAAAAACATTGACGGAGGGTGTTGATTACACGGTGGACGCTGTCAGTGCGAAAGATGCCGGCTCACAGAGAATTACCATCAGAGGGAAAGGCAATTTTGACGGAAGCACGACAGAGTACTTTAGAATCAACAAAAAACCCCTGAGTGAATGCAGGGTAAGCGTCAGTGATCAGAAATACACAGGCAAGGCACTCACCCCTTCCGTCACGGTTTACAACGGAAGCCTTGCGGTTCCGAGCAGCGAATACAGGGTAAGTTATTCGGACAACACTCAGATAGGAACGGCAAAGGTTGAAGTAGAGGCGATGTATTCCGCATCCAACTATACGGGGAAAACAACCGCAACATTCCTGATAAAATACGACATTGCAAAGTGTACTTTTACAATAAGCAAATGTACATACACAGGAAGTGCGGTCACACCGGAAGTGACGATCAGGCAAGGGAGCAAGACCTTGACGAAAGGAGTCGATTATCTCCTTCATATCAGCAATAACATAAATGCAGGACAGGGAAGTATTACGGTAACAGGCACCGGATATTATCTGGGAAGTGCCGCGAAGACCTTTACCATTGAGCCGAAAAGCATCGAAACGGCTTTGAGCACGCTGGCTCTTCCTGAAGAAAAATACATCTATACAGGGCAGGAATTTGTACCGGAAGTTACAAGCGTTACGGACGGAACGACTGCACTTGTGAAGGAGAAAGACTATACGATAACCTACGAAAAAAATAAAAATCCGGGGTATGCATACGCGGTTATTAACGGAAAAGGAAATTACGGAAAGGCTCAAAAACTGAAATTTGCAATCTATCCGTCAGCGCCTAAAATCCTCAAAATCGAACCTGACACGAAGAATACAGCCGTAATTAAGTGGGCAAAGGGGCCTAAAGGTCTCAAGTATATCGTGTATCGCAACGGAAACAACATCGGAACCTCAAAGACAAATGCCGTTTCTTTCAAGGATAAGAAGGCAAAAACAAACGGGAAAGATTATGAATACACGATTGTTGCGGTTTGTTCCAATGCAGGGGATTTAAAGAGCGAGATGTCAGAGGCAAAGGTAAGCCGCTACATCAAGGCTCCGAAAGTCTCCGCTTCGGTTGCGGGAAGCCGCGTGCTCATGGCGAAGTGGAACAAGGTTAAGGATGTGGACGGATATCAGCTTCAGATGTCAACATCAAAGAAGTTTACCAAGAAAAAAACATATACAATCAAGAACGGGGCAGCGGTTAAAAAGGTGCTTGCGGGACTTACTGCAGGCAGAAAGTACTATTTCAGAGTGAGAGCGTACAAGACAATCAAAGATGAAGAGACAAAGGTGAAATATTACTCCTCGTGGAGCAACACAGCGGTTAAAGCACCGATTACCGCATCGGCACATTCATCTGCAGTTTAATTTTGAACAGAAAACAGAAAACGGAGAAAAAACATGAATAACAAAGTTTGTGCAAAAGGATACGAATTTTGCGGTGAAACCTCAATCGGCGTGATCACCGGAGGACTTCCGGTAATGACCGAAAGTGCGGCACTCTTAAAGGATTTGGTGACGGAAACAAAATATCTCAGATGTATGTTCCGTTCTTTGAGCAGCACGCCGGTTACAACACTCTTTGCGGATATTATTCTTAAAAACGGAGGCAAAGAAGTTGCCAAAATTGAAAATTTCCAATACAACGCGAAAGCGCGCAGAAACGGCTTTTTCGGACAGAATGTCGGGGTTGCGTTAAAATGGGACGCTGAGTTTGACACCGCAGAGGTAAAGGTAAAAAAGGCTGTTCTTGAAGACGGCGATGTGCTTGTGTCAAGCGGCGAAGATATAACATTCCCGCAGCCTGCATATATCAGAGAGTATCTGCAAAGCGAGGAGCTGGAGCAGGAATACCGCAGAGAGAGCGGAGCAGTCGGTCCTTTCTGCCCGCAGAAGGCAGGAGGATGGTGGAGATGCACATGCGGCGAACTCAATGCAGACAGCGAGGAAACATGCTTTGCCTGCGGAAAAGAAGCAGGCCCGCTGTTTGATTTGCTGAACACCGAAGCACTCGAAACAAACCTTGCAGAATACAAGGAAGAAAGAGCAAGAATTGAGGAAGAGGAACGCATAAAACAGGAAGAAGAAGAGCGCATTGCAGCGGAAAAACGCGCAGTCAGAAACGCAAAAGCAAAGAAGATATCCATCATTGCGGCAGTCGCGGTCGTGGTGCTTGCGATTGCGTTTGCTTTTGTCAAATTCGCACTTCCTGTAATAAACTACAACTCGGCGGCATCTGCTTTTGAGGACGGAGACTACGAAGCAGCTTATACGAAGTTTGAATCGCTGGGAGAATACAAGGACAGCCGAAACATGGCTGTCGAGGCTCACTATCGCTTCGCGCAGGGCCTTGTCGAGGACGGCGAATATGAGAAGGCAATCGCGGCCTTTAAAGAAATGATTAACTACAAGGACAGCACTGCTTGCTGCAAAGAGGCAGAATATCTCTATGCAAAACAGCTGATTGAGGAAGAAAAGTACGAGGAGGCACTTGCAAATCTTGATGAGATCGGAGAATATGAAGACAGTGCAACGCTTGAAAAAGAAGCCAAGTATGGATACATAGGAGCAAACCTCGACAGCGAAAACGAGACCACATACAGATATCTTCGCGAGTTGAAGAGCAAATCCTATAAGGATTCGGAAGAAATATACAACGATTTGTACAAGTGGACCGTAAAACTTGTTATTAACGACAGCGAAACGGACAGTGCGGCGAAGAAGGATGAAATAAGCAAATACGACAAGGTTTACTGCCATGTGACGCTTAACGGAGGCACGCCGAACGGAACAACGAGACTGAAATACTCCGCGACATATCCGGACGGAAGCAAAGCGATCGGTGCATGGGATAAGGCATGGGAGGAAGGAACCGAAGGGACTTGTTCTTTCTGGTATGACATTCCGGAATACGGCAAAACAGGGAAATTCACGGTTTCGATCTATGATGCGGATACCGGCAAAAAGCTTGGCGCGAAAAGTGTCGAACTTACAAACTAAAGCAAGGCTTTGTGAGAAAGGAAAGAAACATGAATAAGTTTGAAGATATCTGCCCGATCTGTGGGCAGGAAATAGCAAAAGAGGCAGTGGAAAGAGGCGATGCTGTGATTTGTCCGGATTGCGGAACGTCCTATCATAAGGCGTGCTGGGAAAAAGCAGGCGGATGCGTTACATTCGCATGCCCAAGCAAACCGAAGGTTCAGACACAGACGCAGCAGCCGTATCAACAGCAGGAACAGCAACAGCAGGAGGAGAAAAAAATGAAATATTGCAGCCACTGCGGAAAAGAAATCCTGGATGAGGCGGTTATCTGTCCTCACTGCGGATGCATGGTGGGAAACCCGCAGTACACATACAATCAGACACCGGAACCGGATATCCCTTCGACGGGACTGAATGTTCTCAGCTTATTTTTTCCGTTGGTAGGATTGATTCTTTATATTGTATACGCGGATAAGGCTCCGAAGAAAGCAAAGGCAATCGGAAAGTTTGCATTGATTGGTGTCGCGATTGGGGTTGTGGGAGGAATCCTTTGGGGATGTGCCGCAGCGATGATGACATCCCTGTACTTGTTTTGATTTTTTAGAGAGCTTTTAACAAGGGGAAATTATGGCAAAGAAAGGAAAGACGATTTTTGTCTGCCAGGAATGCGGTTACGAAAGCACACAATGGATGGGAAAGTGCATATGCGGTGCCTGGAATTCTTTTGTGGAGGAAAAAGTTCTTCCGGCGGACGGAGAGGATGTACGCCGCAGAAGTACCGCACCTGCCGGGAATGCTAAGGCATCGAAACTGGCGGAAGTCGGAACGAGCGAATATGACCGAATTGATACGAAAAGCAGTGAACTGAATCGTGTCCTTGGCGGAGGGCTGGTCAGAGGCTCGCTTGTACTGATTTCAGGGGAACCCGGCATCGGCAAATCCACCATCATCATCCAGGCAGCCGGCAAAATTGCAGCGCAGGGCATGACGGTGCTTTATGTCTCGGGGGAAGAATCCGAGGAGCAGATAAAGATGCGTGCCGACCGCGTGTGCACAACCTTGCCGGACACGCTTTACGTGATGTCGGAAACCAATATGGAAAATGTCGAAACGGTGTTTGATAATATAAAACCGGATTTTCTGATTATCGACTCGATTCAGACGCTGTACAGCAGCCAGCTTGATTCGGCACCGGGGAGCGTGTCACAGGTGAGAATGTGCGGAAACCAGCTTATGAAGCTTGGCAAGACGCGTAACTGTGCGATTTTTATCGTTGCACATGTAACCAAAAGCGGAGACTTGGCAGGTCCGAAAACGGTGGAACATCTGGTCGATTGTGTACTGAACTTCAGCGGTGAGCGTGACGGTGAACTCAGAATTTTGCGTGCGTATAAGAACCGTTTCGGAACGACGAGCGAAATCGGTGCATTCCGAATGGAGTCCGCAGGACTTACGGAAGTTACGGATGTTTCGGCTACTTTCCTTGAAAACAAGGAGGAACTGCTGGAAGGTTCGGTTACGGCCGCGGTATATGAGGGCAGCCGGCCGCTTATGTTCGAGGTTCAGAGCCTTGTAAGTCCGGCGAATGTGGGTTTTGCGAGAAGAACCTCCGTGGGAATCGACAACACAAGACTGAATATGATTCTGGCAGTGCTTGAAAAGAAGGCGGGGCTTTCCCTCATAAATCAGGACGTATATGTAAACGTGGTCGGAGGATTGAAGCCGGAAGGTACGGGAACAGACCTTGCGGCTGCGCTTGCAATCTTTTCCTCGTATAAACGGGTGACAAGCACGAAGCGGACACTGGCAGTCGGTGAAATCGGCTTGACCGGAGATCTGCGCTCGGTACAGAATATCGAAAAGACGGCAAAAGAGGCGGCGAGACTGGGATATGAGCAGATTATAATGCCGCTGGGAAATGCAAAAAAAATCGGCAGCTCTGTTGACGGCTGCCGGATTATAGGTGCGAAAAACATTATGGATGCCTTGTCTGCATTTGCAGGAAAGAAATAAGAAATTCAGAGTGTTTGCGTTTAAGCATCTTGTTTTTCTTTGGAACGGTCCTTGGATCGTTCCTTTTTTGTATTCATTTTTGCAATGTCCAGTTCAAACCAGAAAGTACTTCCCTTGCCAAGCTTGCTTTCGACACCGTAGTCAGCATTATGCAGGAGAAGAATCTCCTTTACAATCGACAGGCCAAGACCCGTACCCTGTGTTTCGCGGATGTAGTTGGTGCTTGTCTTATAGTAACGTTCCCACACGTGCGGAAGCTCTTCCGGCTTTATGCCGGGGCCGTGATCCGAAACCTCCAGTCTGTATTTGCGGCCTGCCTTTCGGATTGTGAGACCGACATACTTATCTTCGCCGCAGTATTTGACGGCGTTGCCTGCAAGATTTGAAATTACCTGTGAGATTTTGTCCCTGTCCGCAAATACCATACATTCTTTTGGTGCGGTGAAGACAAAATCGTAACCTTGCTGTTCCTGATAAATGTCAAAGGAAGCAAGAATTGAGGCAGAAAGCTCGGAGAGGTCGAAGAACTGTTTATGAAGCACGACCTTCTTCGTCTGCATGGCAGAAATGGAAGCCATATCACTTACGAGCCTGCTCATGCGTTCGCTTTCATCGATGATAACCTGAAGATGGGCATTCCTCTTTTCGGGGTTCTCACCCGACAAATCGCGGATCATCTCCGCATAGGAACGAATCATGGTCAGCGGCGTCTTAAGGTCATGCGAAACGTTGGCAATCAGATCCTTCTGACGAGCGTCCGCATTTCCGAGTTCGTATGCAGCTGTGTTGAGGGTTTCCGCCAGGTTGTTTATCTCTGAATACGAATTGCCACGGAACTTCACGTCGTAATTTCCTCGTCCCATTTCCTTCGCTGTGGTGGTGATGCTCTTAATCGGCCGCGAAATCCTGTTTGCGAAATAAATCGCAAGAGAGAAAGCTCCAAACAATGTGATAATTGTTACATAAAAGAGCTGATTTTTGAGAATATCCACAGTCGAACTTACCGGATACAGCGGCGAAAAAATGTAAAGATACACTTCGTTGCCCGGGGCTTTCCGCAGGTAGCGGGCATACGCCAGGGTGCTGTAATTCTCGACGCCGGAATTGATTTTGTAAGAAACACATCCGCTGTTTGACTTCGAAGCGTCAAGCATTGCCTTTAGCTTGGGAAGCTGATCCTTGTATTGATAAACCGGGAGTATGCTGTCTGACTCAGGCATAAAGAGCAGAACCCTGCCGCCGGATTCCATCATCACGTAAAAGTCGTTGCTGATCGACAATTCCTGGATGTTCTCGGTGAGCTCCGAGTCGTTTCGCTCATAGGAATGGCAGATGGAAGCGGAAATGCGGTTTACCTCCATGATTTTCATATGCTCGTAATAGTTGTTCAAGAAGAAAATCTGCAGGAACCAAATCAAAATTACAATTCCAAGTCCCAAAGCGGCGAAGTAAATCCAAAGCCTGAATTTTATGCTTTTTGCATCGAAACTAATTTTCGTACTCAAATTTATAACCTACCCCTCTGAGTGTAACGATGAAATCTCTGTACGGTCCAAGGTTGTTGCGCAGATTTTTGATATGCGTATCAATGGTTCTGTCATCTCCGAAGAAGTCATAACCCCAGATATCGGACAGAAGCTTGTCTCGCGAAAGAGCAATGTTTTTGTTCTTTACAAGATAGAAAAGAAGCTCGTATTCCTTTGGCGTCAGTTCCACTTTGTTGCCGTCCACGGTTACCGTTCTTGCCGGAATGTTGATTTCGAGGCCATCGAATTTCATTATTTCCTGCGCGGCCGGAGCGGCAGCCTTTCTTCTGGAAAGCACAGCATTCACTCTTGCCATGAGTTCCTTCGGACTGAAAGGCTTTACAACGTAGTCATCAATACCGAGCTCGAAACCGAAGAGCTTGTCGTATTCTTCCCCTCTTGCGGAAAGCATGATGATAGGAATGTCCTTTGTTTTTTTGATCTCCTTGCATGCCGAAAAACCGTCAAGCTTCGGCATCATGATATCCATAATAATCAAATCGTAATCGTTCAGTTTGCATAAGCCGACCGCACTCATTCCGTCAGCTGCTTCAGTAACTTCGTACCCGCTGAATTCTGCATATTCTTTTATAACCTCACGAATTTTAGGTTCGTCGTCAACTACCAGAATTTTATACATTTTGTTCTCCTCCTTAGGGAAATCTTTGCCTTTATTTTAACATAAAATACCCCTCAGTCAAACATTTTAAGATAAATATATATTGACACGGTAAAAACTCTGTGATATTATGATAAATTTTTTGACCGCTTGACAGACGCCCCCATAATCTTTTATACTAAGGGTATAGATATAGAATGGAGGGAGTATGTCATGTTTTCGGTGGGTGATAGAATTGTTTACCCGATGCAGGGCGCAGGAGTGATACAGGATATAGAAGAGAAGCGAATTCTCGGAGAATCCAAACAGTATTATATACTCCGTCTGCCGTGCAGCGATATAAACATAATGATCCCCGTAGATTCAGGCGAAAGCATTGGAATCAGAGAGGTTTCCGCGCGGGAAGAAATGGAGGATGTCCTCCGTCTTCTCGGTGACGAAAGCACACCTATGGACTCTAACTGGAACCGCCGCTATCGTGAGAATATGGATAAGCTCAAGAGCGGTGACATCAGACAGGTGGCCGAGGTCGTAAGAAATCTCGTCAGAAACGACAGGGAAAAGAAGCTGTCTACGGGCGAAAGAAAGCTTTTGACGGGGGCAAGAAGAATTCTTGTCAGCGAGCTTATCTTATCCATGGACATAAGCCAGGATGAGGCAGAGGCTATGGTTGAAGCCGCAATTTAAGAACATGAAGAAACCTGTATAAGCAGGCTTAGTATTAAGCTCGCGTAATATTGAGCTTAATCGGGATGCTTTAACCGGGACATATCTATGAAATATCAAAGAAAGGGGGAAGAAAAATGTTTCGAAGATTTTTTAGAGCATGTTTTACATTTTTGGGGGCACTGATAGGATATGAATGTTTTGCGCTGTGCAGATATCTGGTTACACAGACCGACTTTGCGGGAGGGAATGCCGCAATCACGAAGGCAGAGGAAACCTGGTTTGCAGCCTTTTTCGTCATTATTTTTGGAGTTATTTTTTTTCGTATCGCACCGGCGCTCACAAGGCAGAGCAGAAAAGTGGCAGACAATATCGGAAACGACTTGCAGGGCATATCGCCGAACGAGCTGATCGGCGGCACGCTGGGGCTGGTAATCGGACTTGTGATTGCATTCCTGATGACGAGAATCTATCAGGACGTGACGAGAATCTATCAGGACGTGGTAAATCAGAAGACGCTTTATCTGACAATTACGATATGCATGTACCTGACTTTGGGATTTTTGGGTGCGGTTGTCGGCAATAAGAAAATATCGGAGCTGTTAGCCATGACCGGCGGACGGAAAGCTGCCACGCAGGTCAAGACACAAGTTGAGGAAAACAGCTACGGATATAACGCGAAAGACAAAAAAAGCGCGAGAATTCCGAAGATTTTGGATACCAGCGTAATCATTGACGGCCGGATTTTGGAAATCATGAAAACGGGATTTCTTGAAGGACCGATTGTAATACCTGAATTTGTGCTTGTTGAACTGAGACATATCGCGGATTCTTCCGATGGATTGAAACGCAACAGAGGAAGAAGGGGCCTTGACATTCTCAAGAAGATTCAGACAGAATACGGCATTGAGATTTACAATACCGATTCGGAGAAAGCACTGAAAGAAATTCCGGAAGTAGATGTAAAATTACTCAAGCTCGCACAGATCATGAAAGGAAAGGTCGTTACAAACGACTTCAATCTTAACAAGGTTGCGGGGATCAAAGGCGTTGCGGTTCTGAACATAAACGAACTGGCAAACGCACTTAAACCGATGGTAATTCCGGGAGAAGCCATGACGGTTACGCTTATTAAACAGGGTAAAGACAGAAGTCAGGCAGTTGCTTATCTTGACGACGGAACCATGATTGTTGTTGAAGACGGACGCAGCAGAATCGGCGAGACCGTTCAGATTAATGTTACAAGCGTTCTGCAGACCGCTGCCGGCCGCATGATATTCGGAAAGATGAAGGAGTATGTATAGAGACAATAGAGTAATTGCAATTATAGTAGCTGCCGGTCGTGGCAAACGGCTTGGCAGCTCTTTGCCGAAACAGTTCCTGAAAGTACGGGGCAGAACGATACTTGAGATGTCCGTAGAGGCATTTGAGCAAAACAAATACGTTGATGAGATTTTTGTTGCTGCCAATGCGGACTATTGCGAGCTTACGGAAAAACTTTGCCGGGGCTTTTCGAAGTTAAAAAAGATCGTTGCGGGCGGTGCAGAAAGACAGGATTCTGTTCGTGCGGCACTTGACTGCCTGCGGGGTGAGAACGGCATTGTGCTTGTGCATGATGCGGCCAGACCGTTTGTAAGCGAAGCAGTCATAAATGCGGTTATCGAAGGAACTGCCGATTTCGGTGCTGCAATCCCGACGGTGCCGGCTAAGGACACCATCCGACAGGTTGACGGGACAGGAAGCCGCACGCTTCAAAGAGAAACGCTTGCCTGCGTGCAGACTCCGCAGGGATTCCGCATATCGCTTATCAAGCATGCTTTCGAAAAAGCACAGGCAGAAGGATTTTTGGGGACGGATGATGCTTCACTTGTTGAGAGAATGGGTATAAATATCAGCATGGTGCAAGGCGAAGATGCGAATCGTAAAATCACAACCAGGGAGGATCTTGAAACCGAAATGCGGATAGGAACAGGCTATGATGTACACAGGCTGGTTGAAGGAAGGCCGCTTGTTTTGTGCGGCGAGCAGATTCCCTACGAAAAAGGTCTTTTGGGACATTCCGATGCAGATGTTGCGCTTCACGCATTGATGGATGCAATGCTCGGAGCGGCAGGCATTGGGGATATAGGAAAGCATTTTCCGGATACGGATGAGCGGTATCGTGGGATTTCCAGCATGAAACTCTTGCAGAAAACCGCCGAACTTTTGCGTGAGGCGGGATATTTCCTCGGAAATGCCGATATTACGATAATTGCACAGAGACCGAAGATTGCGGGGTACATCCCCAAGATGCGGGCTAATATTGCAGAGATAATGAACTGCGATGAAAACAAAATAAACATAAAAGGCACGACGACCGAAAAACTCGGTTTTGTCGGGCGTGAAGAGGGAATCGCTTCAGAGGCGGTTTGCATATTATACAGATATTGAAATATAGAGGTGACAAAGGAATGAAATTATCACAAATGCATTTTCGGACACTCAGAGAAGTGCCTAACGAAGCAGAAATACCAAGCCATATTCTCCTGCTCAGAGCCGGAATGATCAAAAAAACCGTTGCCGGCATATACAGTTATATGCCGATGGGGTGGAGAACAATCCGCAAAATCGAGCAGATCGTAAGAGAAGAAATGGATGCACAAGGTGCGGAAGAAATGTATTCGCAGTGTCTCCAACCGGCGGAACTTTGGCAGGAATCGGGAAGATGGGATGCTTACGGCCCGGAAATGTGGCGTATCAAAGACAGAAACGGCAGAGATTTTTGTCTCGGACCGACAGCGGAAGAAGTTTTTACGGATGTCGTGAAGAATGATGTCTCCTCACACAGACAGCTTCCTCGCATGCTGTATCAGATTACCGATAAATACAGAGATGAAGCACGCCCGAGATTCGGAATGATGCGCTCAAGAGTGTTCATTATGAAAGATAATTATTCCTTCGACAAGGATGCTGCGGGACTGGATGTAAGCTATGACAAGATGTTCGACGCATACAGCAATGTTTTCACAAGATGCGGGCTTTCCTTCCGTCCGGTAGAAGCCGACACGGGGGCAATCGGAGGCTCAAACTCGCACGAGTTTACAGCACTTTGTGAATACGGAGAATCCGAAATCGCATACTGCGACTGCTGTAACCTTGCGGCAACGGTGGAAAAAGCAGCATGCGTGGATGCGGCTTCTCAGGATGGCATTGAAATGCTTCCGCTTGAAAAGGTGCACACACCGGGAACCAAGACTATCGATGAGGTGGCAGATTATCTGAAGCTCGACAAGAAGCAGACGATAAAGGCACTGCTGTTTGTGACTTATGATGCTCTCGGAAATGAGAATGGGTATGTTGCGGCATTTATACGCGGTGACAGAGAACTGAATATGACTAAACTTGTGAATGCTTTGAACATTAACGAGTATGCGATTGAGTTTGCGGATGAAGAAAAAATGTCCAAGGCAACCGGCTGTGTAGGCGGCTTCACCGGTCCTATGCATCTTCACGACTGCAAGATTGTCGTTGACAGCGAGCTTCCGGGACTCAAGAATCTGTGTGCCGGTGCATGCGAAACCGACCACCACTATATCAATATGAACTACGGACGCGATTACGAAGGTGATATCGTTGTTGATATAAAGACTCTGAAGGAAGGCGATGCCTGTCCGATTTGCGGTGCTCCGGTCCGCCATGCAAGAGGCGTTGAAGTGGGACAGATTTTCAAACTCGGAACGAAGTATTCCGAACCTATGAAAGCTTATTACAAAGACGAGAACCAGCAGGATAAACCGATTTGGATGGGCTGTTACGGAATCGGTGTTTCCCGTACCTTCCAGGCGATCATCGACATGCCGCAGAATCACGACGAAAACGGCATAATCTGGCCGATATCGGTAGCACCTTATCATGTTATCATCACGGAGGTAAAACCGGGAGATGAGCAGCAAGATGCGGTAAGCCAAAAGATTTACGATGAACTTACCAACGCAGGTGTCGAAGTTTTATGGGACGACAGAGACGAACGCCCGGGCGTAAAATTCAAAGATGCCGACTTAATTGGAATTCCGGTTCGCATCACGGTCGGAAAACGTGCGGGAGAAGGCGTTGTGGAATACAAACTCAGACGCGATGCAGACAAAAGCGAAAAGAGCGCAGAAGAAGCGGTTGCAGATACAATTGCAATTGTAAACGCCGAAAGAACAGGCAGAAACTATATGAAATAGAACAAGGAGAACATGAGAAATGAAGAAGTTTGTAATTGAAATGATGAACGGCGATGTAATGAAGGGCGAGCTTTACCCGGAAATCGCACCGATAACGGTAGAAAACTTTGAAAGTCTGGTAAATGACCATTTTTATGATCACCTTATTTTCCATAGAGTCATTCCGGGCTTCATGATTCAGGGAGGCTGTCCTCAGGGCAACGGAACAGGCGGACCGGGACACACCATCAAAGGCGAATTTGCCGCAAACGGCATCAAGAACGATCTCAAGCACACGAGAGGGGTTCTCTCAATGGCAAGAACCATGGCTCCGAACTCCGCGGGCTCACAATTTTTCATCATGGTTGCGGACGCTCCGCATCTTGACGGTCAGTACGCGGCTTTCGGCAAGGTAACAGAAGGAATGGAAGCTGCCGACAAGATTGTAAGCACAAAGAGAGATTATAACGATCGTCCGCTCAACAAGCAAGAAATTAAGACGATAACGATAGTGGAGGAGTAGAAATAGATGGCTTTTTTTAGAGAAGTCGGTGAAGATATCAGAAACATGGTGGATAAGGATCCCGCGGCCAGAAACGGTCTTGAGGTTCTGATCTGCTATCCGGGAATATGGGCGCTTATCTGGCACAGACCGGCGCATTGGCTGTACAAACATCACTGCCCATTCCTGGCGAGAGTGATATCGCAGCTAACCAGATTTTTTACGGGAATTGAAATTCATCCGGGTGCCAAGATAGGAAGAAGATGCTTTATCGACCACGGCATGGCTGTCATAATAGGCGAGACTGCCGAAGTCGGCGATGATGTTACGATTTATCAGGGAGTAACGCTTGGAGGTACCGGAAAAGATACGGGGAAAAGACATCCGACCATCGGAAACCGCGTCGTGGTAAGTTCCGGTGCGAAGGTGCTGGGGCCGTTTAAAGTCGGTGACGATGTAAAAATCGGTGCAGGCTCGGTTGTTTTGAAAGAGGTACCTCCTAACTGCACGGTTGTCGGCATACCGGGAACCATCGTCAAGAGAAACGGAATGAGCACAACGCAGGATCTCAACCAGGTTGATTTACCGGATCCGATTGCTGTGGAAATCGAATGTCTGCGTAAACGTGTCATGGAACTCGAAAAAATCCTGCAGACGGAACACAAGATTGAAGCCGGCTGTATTGACTGTGCAGGCTCATTAAATTTAGAAGAAACACTGATGAATGTCATTCGTGAAAAAAACGAGAAGAACCAAGAGAAAGAGGGAAGCGAAGATGAAAATTTATAATACGCTTACAAGAAAAAAAGAGGAGTTCGTGCCGATTGAAGAGGGAAAGGTTAAGATGTATGTCTGCGGACCGACCGTATACAACTATTTCCACATCGGAAACGCAAGACCTTTCGTTGTTTTTGACACGCTCAGAAAATATCTGGAATACCGCGGTTACAAGGTGAAATTCGTTCAGAACTTCACCGATGTAGATGACAAGATTATCAACAGAGCAAAGGAAGAAGGCGTAACGGCGCCCGAAATCTCAGAAAAATATATCGAAGAATACTATAAGGACGCAGCCGCGCTCAATGTAAAGAAGGCGAATGTGCATCCGAAGGTATCGGAAACCATGGACGATATCATCAAATTCGTTCAGGATTTGATTGACAAGGGATATGCCTATGAATCACAGGGCGATGTATATTACAGAACCCGCAAATTCGACGGCTACGGCAAGCTCTCCGGTAAGAACATCGACGAGCTTATTCAGGGTGCAAGCGAAAGAACCAGAAGTGCGGACGACATGAAGAAGGAAGATCCACTTGATTTCGCACTTTGGAAAGCCCGCAAGGAAGATTCCGAAATCGCATGGGAATCACCGTGGGGAATGGGAAGACCGGGCTGGCATATCGAATGTTCTGCGATGGCGAAGAAATACCTCGGCTCGACAATCGATATTCACGCAGGCGGCGAAGACCTTCAGTTTCCGCACCACGAAAACGAAATCGCACAGTCCGAAGCGCATAACGGATGTGAATTTTCGCATTACTGGATGCATAACGGATATATCAATATCGACGGCACGAAGATGTCGAAGTCGCTCGGAAACTTTAAGACTGTTCGCGATCTGCTTCAGCACTATGACGGCGAAGTTTTGAGATTCCTCATTTTGAGCGGTCAGTACAGAGGTCCGATTGACTTTAACTCTGAAATTCTGGAGCAGTCGAGGAATGCGATGACGCGTCTGAGAAACGCAAAGTCAAACCTCAACCACCTGATTGAAACCGGAAGCGGCAGCATGACGGACGAAGAAAAGGAAAAGCTTGCAGGATATGATAAATACAGACAGGAATTCATCAAAGCGATGGATGACGACCTGAACACGGCAGACGCCATTTCGGCGGTGTTTGAGCTTGTAACGGCAATCAACACGGCTGTAAAGGATGGAGCAAGCAAAGAATTTGCAGAAAAATCGCTGGCAACTCTCATGGAGCTTGCGACTGTGCTTGGGCTTCTGCAGCAGGATGTAGAAGAAAAGGTTGAAATCGACGATGAACTTGCGGCACTTATCGAAGAAAGACAGCAGGCAAGAAAAGAGAAAAACTTCGCAAGAGCCGATGAAATAAGAGATATGCTCAAGGCTCGCGGACTCATCCTCAAGGATACTCCGCAAGGCGTACAGATTATTAAAGAATAAAAAAGAAAGTTAAGAGGAACACGCATTGGATAATACAGAAATCAAAGCACGAATTGCACAGGAGAATAAGGGAAACGCGAAAGCACTTTTGCCGATAGCCGTTTTTCTTGTGATTTTCATAGGAAGCGGAATCATTGCAAATGACTTTTACGCAATGCCGACGATTGTTGCATTTATGATTGCACTTGCAGTGGCGTTCTGCCAGAACCCGAAACTCAAATTTCAAGATAAAATCTCGGTCTGCACCAAGGGCATCGGAGACGATAATGTTGTGACGATGTGTTTCATCTTTTTAACCGCAGGCGCGTTCAGCGGTGCGGTAACCGCGGCCGGCGGCGCGGACAGCACGGTATATCTGGGGCTTTCCTTGATTCCGAGCCAGTTTGCGGTTGTGGGACTGTTCTTGATCGGATGCTTTATCTCCTTATCCATGGGTACATCGGTTGGAACTATCGTTGCGCTCGCACCGATTGCTGTCGGCGTAAGCAATGCCACGGGATTTGTAATGCCGCTCTGCCTCAGTGCGGTTGTATCCGGTGCGATGTTCGGCGATAATCTTTCGATGATTTCCGATACGACGATTGCCGCTGTAAGAACGCAGGGATGCGAAATGAGCGATAAGTTTAAAATGAACTTTAAAATTGTTCTTCCCGCAGCGATTGTAACGGCACTCATATATTATATTATGACAATGCACGGTTCTTCTGAGCTGGAACTCGGAGAATATAACATATGGCAGGTGCTTCCGTATCTGCTTGTCCTGATTGGCGCGCTTGCAGGAATTAATGTTTTCGTTGTTCTTATTTTCGGAACGCTTGCTTCCGTGATTGCAGGCGTTGCTACAGGTGCGATGGCGACGAACGAGATTTTCACAAGCATCGGGACGGGCGTTATGTCAATGTATGATATTACGGCGATTACGATTACGGTAGCTGCGATTGGCGCATTGGTAAAAGAATATGGTGGGATCGATGCGGTACTGCACTTCATTCACAAAAACACAAAGAGCAAAAAAGGCGCACAGATCAGCATTGCAGCTTTAGTTGCAGGCGTGGATCTTTCGACCGCCAACAACACGATTGCAATCGTACTTGCGGGACCGATTGCCAAAGAAATCAGCCTGGAATATGACATCGACCCGAGGAGAACGGCGTCGCTCCTCGACATTTTCGCCTCGGTTGCACAAGGACTCATTCCTTACGGCGCACAGATGCTTTATGCGGCTGCAGCGGCGGGCATTACGACCTACGCGATTATTCCGTATACCTTCTATCCGATGCTTATGGCTGTAAGCGCAATTGTGTTTATCTTTGGATTTTCACAGAAGGAGACAAAACAGAGGAAAACAGAAGATGAAGCAACTGAATCCTAAGGAGATCAATACGACGGCGCTCGCCTATATCGGCGACGCCGTTTATGAAATATATGTAAGAGAACATGTGCTGGGACAGGATCTCAGGGGCATGGACAAAAATTTCGGCGCACATGTGGATGCGCTTCATAAACGAGCGATTCGTTATGTCCGCGCGGATGGGCAGGCGAAAGCGGTAAAGGCGATGCTAAACGAAGGTTTCCTCGGCGATGAGGAAGCGGCGCTCGTCAGACGTGCCCGTAACCACAAATCCGCATCCAAGCCGAAGAATGCAGACGCTATGGACTATAAGTACGCCACGGCATTTGAGGCTCTGATAGGTTTTTGGCACCTATCGGCGCAAGCCGGCGGTGACGACGGCGCGGCTGCAAAGCAGCGTATGGAAGAAATCATTTTTAAGGCATTTGAAAAAATCGAAACATAAATACAGCAGGAGTCGGTTGTCCGGCTCCTGCTGTGCAATAAAAACAATATCTACAATTTTTCAATTTCTTCAGCAGAAAGCCCGGTTATTTCTGCGATGTCAGCATTCGGGATGTTTTTCTCCTTCATGTTTTTCGCAATTTCACGCTGTTTCTGCGCGGCGCCGGCAGCCTCACCTTCGTCATATCCATAGTGCCAACGGATGTTCATTT
>FR882002.1 GCA_000435615.1 Firmicutes bacterium CAG:238
GTCAACGCTGAATCTGGCGGTCGTGGCGACTTCCGCACCGGACAAGCTGATGAAGCAGTTTATCGCGATCGCAATCGGGGTTTTTCTTATGTTTGTGATGTGCGTGATTCTGCGTAATCTCGAACGCTCAAAAGCACTTCGCTATGTAATGTTCGGCGGAGCGGTTCTCCTTTTGATTGCAAATCTGACGATCGGGACTTTCGGTTTCGGCGCAAAAAACTGGATTCAGGTCGGCTCGATGACTTTCCAGCCGTCCGAACTGGTGAAGGTTGCGTTTATATGGATTGGTGCGGCGACGCTCGACGAGCTTTTTCAGAAAAAAAACCTCTGGATTTTTATGGGGTTTTCAGCATTTTGTTTCGGGTGCCTCGGTCTGATGGGGGATTTCGGAACTGCCATCATCTTTTTCGTTACTTTCTTGATAATTTCCTTCCTGCGAAGCGGTGATTTTTCGAAGCTCATACTGATGGTGGGCGCGGCCGCTGCAGGCGGGTTTATGATATTGCAGTTCAAACCGTATATTGCCGCGCGTTTTCAGACGTGGGGACATATCTGGGATCCGGCGGTTGTTGACGCTGCCGGCTATCAGCAGAGTCGGACGCTTTCGGCTGCGGCGAGCGGTGGTCTGGTGGGCACGGGTGCCGGCAACGGCTGGCTTGATACTCTGCCTGCAGCAGACACGGATATGGTTTTCGGGATTTTGATCGAAGAATGGGGACTCATCATTGCCGTGCTTGCGGTGCTTTCGATTGTGACCCTTTCGATTTTTGCGGTGCGATCCATCATGGCGGGCCGCTCGACTTACTACACGATTGGTGCGTGCGGGGCGATGAGCATGTTTATTTTCCAGACCATGCTCAACATCTTCGGCTGTACGGACATCTTGCCTTTCACGGGCGTAACTTTCCCGTTCGTTTCAAACGGCGGGACGAGCATGATTGTGTCGTGGGCACTTCTTGCATTTCTCAAGTCGGCTGACACTCGCGAAAATGCGAGTCTTGCGGTGAAAGGGGGAAGGCGCGGATGAAAAAACTCGAAAGACGGGCATTTCTTTGTCTGGCACTTGTTGCAGTACTCCTTGCCGGCCTTGTGTTCTTCATCGTGCGTATTGAGACAAACGGTGCAGACTGGGCGACGTTCTATGCCAACACGCACATCTATGCAAACGGAAAACTCAGCGTGGGCAGCGTGTACGACCGCAACGGCAAGCTTCTTCTGAAAAATACTTCAAAGGGCATGAGATACAATTCGGACGAACTGATTCGCAGAGCGAATCTTCATTCTTCCGGCGATCCTGCGGCAAACATTGCCACGGGTGCAAATGTGGCTTTTAAGAGCCGCATGGTCGGATATAATTTTGTGACCGGCACGGGCGGCCTGCTCAAGATGGGCGGCTCAAAGGTTTACCTGACCGTGGATGCGAAGGTAAATCGCAGCGCGTACGAGGCACTTTCGGGCAGGAACGGTTTGGTCGGCGTTTACAATTACAAGACCGGGGAGATTGTCTGCATGGTCAGCACACCGAGCTACGACCCGGGCGAAAACGGCCGGAACACGCTTTCAAACCCGTTGCCGGGCACCTACATGAACAAACTGATTTCGGGCACACTGACACCGGGCTCGACGTTTAAGCTGGTGACCACGGCGGCCGCCATCGAGCAGATCGACGGTATCAACAAGTGGATTTACAAATGTACCGGAAGCCTTGCAGTGGGCGGAGACAAAATCACCTGCCCGAAGGTTCACGGCACGATGGACATATACGGCGCTCTGGCAAACTCCTGCAACTGTGCGTACGCAACGCTTGCAATGGAGCTTGGAGGCGATGTTCTGGCTGAGTACGCGGATTCGCTGCAGCTCACCCAATCCTATGATATTGATGGGATAAAGTCGGCCGCGGGCACGTTTAATTTTGATTCTGCGGATGTGAACATCGGCTGGGCAGGAATCGGCCAGTTTGAGGATCAGCTGAACCCGCTTTCGATGATGGTGTACATGGGCGCAATCGCGGGCGAGGGCAAGGCCGCGCTGCCTGTGCTGCTTTCGGATGAATCGCTCATCAAAAAGGGCGCAGAGCTTATCGGAAGCGATTCCGCGGCGGGCGCGGCGGCCGGAAGCGTGCGCCTTCTCAGTTCGGAGACCGCACGCACGCTGTCCGATATGATGCGAAACAATGTAAAAGTCACATACGGCGACGGCAATTATCCGGGACTTTCACTCCACGCAAAATCCGGAACCGCCGAAGTCGGAACCGGCAAAGCCCCGCACAGCTGGTTCTGCGGCTTTGCCGGCGACTATGCCTTCATCGTCTGCGTCGAAAACGGCGGCTACGGTTCCTCCGTCGCCGGCCCGGTCGCAAACAATGTCCTCCAATACATGAAGTCGGAGGGCTGCAAATTCTAAACACCTACAAAGGCCGCGGCCGCTTTCTCACACGGGTACCGCGGCTTTCTGCTGCCACCGGCACTCACCGTCCGCC
>FR882003.1:0-12166 GCA_000435615.1 Firmicutes bacterium CAG:238
GCGGCCGACAAAACTCCAAATCGCTTGACGAAAAATGACAAAAAAACAAACGGGCGGGTAACCTCGATAAAGCCGAGGTTTCCGTGCCCGTTTTACATGTACACGCTATACCGAAGCAAACTCAATCGGCATAGCTACCTGCGTTATGTATGCGTCTTTGTTGGATCCGTGTGTAGGAGGACCTTCCATGTAGATATTGCGGAAGAAACCTTGCGGCGTCAGGTCGTGGCTCTGGGCATACTCCGAAAGCTGCTCATGGATTTTCGGAAAGCTTTCATAAGGTCCGCGGTAATAAATACAAATCGCCGCAACCGACGGAAACTGACGAATATCGGGACCCGTGCATGTTGGAGTCACAGGAATAATAAAGGTACCGCTTTCTTTGATAGGTTCTCCGGAGCAGCCACTCTCTCCATTCGCTGCATTTTGATCGCCGTGCCCGGTTAGGCACGCAGGCTGAATCGGAATCTGCGTACACATTTTATTGATACTGTCAACCGGATAATGCTTTAGTGCGTCGACATAAGTCTGTCTAAGCTGAGTCGCCTTTTCTGCAACATCCGCACTCTCAAAATCCCTGCAAAATGCCGTAAACCCCGGAAGGGTCGTCGAAATGACTTCAAACTTGCTTGCGCTCGCCTGACGGAACCTGAGCTGAGCGATATAGCGGTCAAGCTGGTCCCGCAAAAGTATCATGTGATCGATTTGATCGTCCAAATGTTCGTTATCTTCAATGTAGCTGCGGATTTCCGGAAGCGAAAGCCCGAGATTCTGCAAAGCGCGAATCAGGCGAATGTGAACAACATTGTCTGCCGAGTAGTAGCGAAAACCTTTTCCCTCGTTGCGCACAGTCGGCGTAACCAAACCGAGATCCTCATAATTTATCAAAATTCTTCGTGTCAACCCGAGTGCGTCGGCAACCTCACCGATTTTAAAAAGTTTTGTATCATCTTCTGCATCAGGCAGAATCTTTTGTTTAATGTTTGAATTTTTTTCCATAACATTCCCTTTCTACGCACATGTAAGTACACATCAATGTACACGACACATTAATCATACAAAACTCAATTGAATTTGTCAAGGGGTGGTGAGAGCGAAACCTGCAGCACGATTGCGGAATTATTTTTATAAACTTTTCATAAATTACTTGACATGAACATGGATATACGATGTATGCTGTTTACATAAGTATTGAGCATATTTATCAAAAGTTGACTTTTCGGCGCACTATTTGCGCCTTCGTTCCGCAAATATTGAAGTGCCGAGACGCTTGTGATAGACTTGCGAAAAGAAACACATGCAAATAACCAAAACAGAAATAAGGAGGTTATATTCAAATGAAGAAAAAACTATTCACAATAGCGATTGCGCTGTGCATGGTCTTTACGATGATACCCGGGGGGTATTTCAGATTGAGACCGCATGGGCAGCAGGTCCTAGCAACCTGACAGTAGACAATGCAACTTATTATGCTAATGGTGCATTGAAATCCATTGAGGCAAGTTTTGGTTGGGGCGGTGCGACAGATGTTGAAGTACAACTTGTACTGATGGAGAAAAAACTTAATGGTGGTGAGAGCTATAGCGACTATGGAGATTTTACTGATTGTGGGCATTATGGAAGAAACTTCAAATTTAAAAGTTATGAAGATATAAAAGCGCATGATGAAGCCACAGGAGCTTTTGGATTGATAAAAAGCTCTACATTACAACCATACCAAGGAGTCAGACTTATAGAGGTATTGAACTTAGACGATACTGACATTCCTCTTAATGAGAACAAGTATTATTATGTATATATTTGGACATTATGGGGCAGCCTATATTACCCGGATCATTTGGTATGCGCAATCAGCGTACAGGATGGAATTGTAAAATACGCCCCGGCGGATGGTAAAGGCTATAATGCCTATGACGAGAATAAGCTTGATGCCGTCACAAGTGAGACTGCATACAATGTCACAGTAAATCCGGGCAAAGGCATGACAAGAGACGAAAATTCGGGAAGTGAATCACAGCCAAACCTCAACAAAGGCATGACCCCGGTAGTTTACACTGCAAACCCTGGATACCACTTCCCGGAAGCTTACACAGTTGAAAATGTAAACGGAATCATGGTTCGCCGTGACAACGCAACGCAGATAACGGTTTACGGCACACCGTCAGCTAATGCAACGATTAACCTTAATGCTGCAACGGAAGGCAACCCACCTGCAGAAAATACTGCAGTAAAACCTACCGCGAAGACCGGACTTAAATATGACGGAAAAATTAGACGAAGGATATAAATGGAGTGCTGGGTCAACAGATCCGGCAACAATCGAATGGAGCATCGCAAAAGCAGATAAAGTTAAAGTAACAGTAGACGACATGAATGCATATGTCGGTGATGAAGTTCCGACTCCTACCCGTTCAGTAAGCGGACTTCTCGAGAACGAGATAATCGATGGAACAGCCGTTTACAAATACCAGCTTAAGAATGCTGATGGCACTTATGGCGAGGAAGTGAACAAACCGGATATGAGCAAGGCAGGAACTTATAAAGTTACAGTTTCGGGCCTTGAGGTATCCGATAACTACGAAGGCGTTGATTTTATAGAAGGAACTTTGACAATCAGCGAAAAGCCGGCTTCAGGCGGTGGACATTCCTATACGCAGAGACCGACAATCATTGCGGATGAAGGTGCGGACACACTGCTGACATTCAACGGCACGAAGCTTACAATCACTGCAAAAGACGGATATGAACTTTCAGATGTTTTGTTAAACGGCGTTTCCCAGGGAACGGTAATAGAACTTACAGGCCTCAAAACCGGCGACAAAGTTGAAATTACAACGGTTAAGAAAGAAGGACCGGCTGCAGAAGACAATGCGAAAATCATCGAAGGCATCGGCAATACAAGCATCGTACTGAAGTCCCAGCTGACGAAGAACGGAAATGTGCTTCTGACCTGGACGAAGTCGAAGGGCTACAAGGTAGACTATTTCGAATTCTACCGCTCTGTAAAGAGATACAGCGGCTACGGCACGAAGGCATTCTTCACGACGGCAGACGGAAGCTGGTCGAAGTACCTGAACAATAAAGAACTCAAAGCAGGAAACACTTACTACTATAAAGTTCGCGGCGTTCGCGTCATCGACGGACAGAAGTACTATACACAGTGGTCAAACAAAGCTTGGAGAACCATTAAATAGAATATAAAATGTTGAAAAATAATGAGGCAGTTAAATGTGAACTGCCTCATTTTTTTCTTGTGATTGTTTCCGCAATGGCATATAATTTAGTATATGGCAACATATACTAAAACTATCGGCGTTTTTCCTAAAAATGAAAGTGGGTGATTATGTGATTAACAAAGCATATTTTGGAGAAAGCAAAAACATTGAATTCAAGCGCGAGATTCCAAGCAATCACGAAAAACTTTTAAAAGATATTATCGCTTTTTCGAACAGTACGGGAGGACAGGTAATCCTTGGCATTGAAGACGAAACCGGTATCGTCTGCGGCATAGGAGAGCAGAGTCCGTTTAAACTGTCAGACTCGATATCGAACATGATTTCGGATGCCTGCACACCGCAAATAGAGCCCGATATTTCAATACAAACGGTAGAGGATAAAACGATTCTTGCGATTGATATTGCGCCGGGAAAATTCAGACCGTATTACCTTGCGAATAGAGGAAAAGAAAGCAGCACCTATATCAGAATCAATGGGACGAGCAGACCGGCAGATGCGAGGAAGCTACAGGAATTGGAGTTGGAAGGTCAAAACATATCTTATGACACGCTTCAGGAAATCGGCTGCGAATATGATGAGGAAAAGGCGCTAAAGCTATGCAGAAAAATGAAGCAGACCGCGATGGATTCTTGTGAAACAGAGGAGGAACGACTTACGGTAAAAGAATTGACATTGGAAAAATTGCATGACTTTGGTGTGCTTTGCAGGGTTGGCAGAAACCCATATCCGACACATGCTTTTAATCTTTTGACGGATAACACGAACAAGGCCGCTAAGATACAATGCGCTTTGTTTAAAGGAACAAGCAGGGACATCTTCATTGACCGAAAAGAGTTTAGGGGACCAATATATGAACAGATTGATGAAGCGTACCACTTCGTTTTGAGGCACATTGATATGGGTGCGGAAATCGAAGGTATATACCGAAGGGATATGTACGAACTTCCGATATCAGCAATCAGAGAAACCATCGCAAATGCTGTTTTGCACAGAAGCTATCTCGATAAATCCTGCATACAGGTCTGCATTTATGACGATAGAATGGAGGTCTCTTCTCCGGGAATGCTTTATGGAGGGTTAGACATAGAGACTGCGAAGAGGGGAAAGTCAACATGCAGAAATGAAGCAATCGCAGAAGCGTTTCATTATATGCATATTGTCGAAGCTTGGGGAACCGGTTTGCCGAGGATTATAAACAGATGTCGGGAATACGGTTTGCCGGCTCCACTGTTTGAAGAATTCGGCGACGGGTTTAAGGCGATTCTTTTTAGAAGAGAAAGGAAACTTGTTAATCAAGTGAAAGAATCTGATTATAAGCATGACACTCAAGCTGACACTCAACATGACACTCAAGTTGGCATCCAACATGACACTCAAGACACTTCAAAAGATGTCTTGAGCCGAATTGCTGAATTGATAAGACAAGACAATAAAATCACTACAAAGGACATTGCACAGGAATTAGGTGTGAGTGTGTCCACCGTTAAGCGACGGATCAAATCCATACCGAATATTTCTTATATCGGAAGTGGTTTCAGCGGACACTGGGAGATTCGTGATTAAAAGAATTAAATACTGAGGCAATTCACATTGAACTGCCTCAGTTAGTACATTCGATTATTCTGTTTTCGCGAACTTAATCGGCAAAGCAATCTGCGTAACATAAGCATCTTTATTTGCACCGTGCGTCGGCGAACCTTCCATATAAATATTGCGGAAGTAGCCGTGCGGTGTCAAGCCGTTTTCGGCAGCGTAATCCAAAAGGCGCTTGTGCACCTGTGGGAAGTTCTCGTAAGCGCCACGGTAATAGATGCAGATTGCAGATGTCTGCGGGAATTTACGGATCCACGAACCGACGCTGTCCGATGCGACCGGAATGATGTACAGACCGTCAGAATCGGAGTCCGCAGATACCTGAATGCACATTTTATGCTCGTTATCCAAACGATATTGGTGCATGGTATCAATATAAGCCTGACGAAGTTCTGCGGTTTTCTGTGCCAAATCTGCATCGTGGAATTCATGGGAAAATCCTGTGAAGGCCGGAAGCGTTACATTGCAGACCTCCATTTCCTCAATACTTGTGTGCGTCTGACGAAGCTGAAGCTGAGCGATATACTGGTCAAGCTGGCTCCGGAGACGAACGAGACGATCGATTTGCTCGTTCAGATGCGTTGTATCATCAAAATAGTTTCGAATTTCAGTGAGTGACAAGCCTAAATTCTGAAGCGTGCGAATCAGGCGAATGTGTACGATGTTGTCGGTACTATAGTAACGGAAGCCGCGGTTGCCGTCCTTGAATGCAGGCTTCACTAAGCCCAGATCTTCGTAATTTATAAGCATTCGGCGTGTAATCCCCAAAGCTCTGGTTACTTCGCCCATTTGAAAAAGATTCTTATTTTCGTTATGCATATAGTACCTGCCTTTTTACATCTCAAAAAAATTTTAAATTTTTTTAAGTTTTTTTCATAAAACACTTGACTTGCACATCGGTGTGCGGGATATAATCATTATATATAATTGCTATTCGTATGTCAAGATTCAGATGGCATGCAATCAGCAAAGAAACTCACAAAACAGAGGGGGAAAACAAAAATGAATAAAAAGAAAAGCCTGGTTTTGCTCTTAGCACTGTCTCTGGTAATTTCCATGATTCCGCTGCAGGCATCCGCAGCTGTAAAAAGCGCAGGAACTCCGGCGGAAGTGCAGAGTCTGACTTCAAGCGAAAATTTAGAGCATAATTTTGTGAATGTGACGGCAAACGGAACTTCCTTGTATGTGGAAGTGGAAACTCCGATTCAGGCGTCGGAGTTCAATGTATCCGTCAGAAAAGTGCAGTCCGGCGGCTCGAGCGCATGGTACACCCGCGTTTACCCGACAAATGCCGGCGACTATTATCGCTTTGAATTCAGTCTGCCGAACTATGTACCGAGAGCAGGCGGAGCGCTCAGCGGTGACTATGTGCTGATTATCACGATGAAGAGAGGCACCGGCACAAGCGATGTTTTCTATAAAAACTGTGCTTTCCGCGTGTCAAACGGACAGTTCTCGATTTTGCAGTACGATAAAATCATGAAAGAAAACGCAAGACTGGATAAGAAGGCAAACAAGAAAAAGGTTTCCAATTTCAAGAAAACCAATATGAGCGATGTGAAATCCATTTGCTTCCGTGATCCGGTGACGAAAAAAGTTGCCTCCGTGACATCGAAAAAGGTGAAGTACTTTAAGACCGTTTCCAATAAGGTTGTAAAGGGCGCAAGCACGGACTACGAAAAGCTTTTGAAGATTTATGAGTACATAGCAGAGAATTTCTACTATGATGACATTGCATTTTCCAGCGGAACGAAACAGTATGTCGATCCGTACCGCAATCTCTACAATATGAGAAACAAGAAGAAGAGTGCAAACAGCCAGGGTGGCAAGGTTGCAACGACCTGCGTGGGCTATTCAGCTGCAGTATGTGCGCTTGCCAGAGCACAGGGCATTCCGACCAGAATCGTAAACGGACACCACATCAGCCTGAACAACAGTAGTTTTAACACATGGTCGACCGAAAAGAATATTACCGAACTTGACCACTGGTGGAATGAGTGCTATGTGGACGGACGCTGGATTACCGTCGATGCAACGCCGGGCAACAGCAACAAGTGGAACAGAAACACCAACAAGTGGACTTACACAGGTTTGACGAACTATATCTATTTCGACCCGACACCGGAACAGCTTGCAACATCGCATGTATTGCTTGAGATTAAGGGTGCATAAAGATAGTAATGAAGAAACTGTCGCGCAGCTGACTAAAATCGACCGTGCGGCAGTTTTTTTTAGTGTGCTCTTTTCAGCCTCGTAGTGTCGAATTTTGCCGGAAAGCGTTGGAATTTTCTATGATGTAATTTCCATCATAGAAAGCAAGCTCTTTCCGAAGGCAATCGGCTGTCACAGCATTTTCTCCGTCGGGGAGCAAAAAACAGGACATCGCTTGTCGGACCGTCTTGAGTTTCATTTCCTTGAGCTTGGAAAAGTCGACCCCAATAAGCCGATTGGAGGGATGAGTCAAATAGAACGGCTTGCGATGTATTTAAGATATGCCGATGATGAAAACTACAAAGACTCCATACAGGAAATATGCGGAAGTGAGGAGGGAATCATCATGGCTGAAAACTTATATCGAACGGTAACGAAGGAAGAGCGAGAGGCAGCATGGCGGAATATCGCATGATGTATCAGCACGATATAGCCTCGATGCGCGAAGATGCACGCAAGGCTGGTCTTGCAGAAGGCCGCAGCGAGGGTGCTGCACAGGAAAAACGCGAAATTGCGAAAAGCATGAAGGCGAAAAATATCCCCACTGCTGACATCGCAGAGATAACAAGCGGCTCAAGAGAGCTGCTTGTTGTGCGCCCTGCCATGCGCCCGCGGCAACTCTTTGTGCCTTGCCCCTGCTGCGGCTGCTTTGTGCTTTGCGGCCATACGCCCGCCTTGCTTTCGCCGCTTTACTCTCTGCCGCAGTTGGGAAAAAATGGATAATCGTGCATAAAGTAATATCTTTTTGCCCAAACCGCATCAAAAATAGAAGCCGGGAGCCCCGCGGAGGGCTCCCGACCTATAAAAAAAGCATAATCCCGTGCTGCAAGATTATGCGTAAAAATCGTCTTGAAATGAAATCGTTGAAATTTCAACGATTTCATGCAAATGAGAATTTTGACGATTTGAAACAGTCTTTTCGTCGCCCGAAAAATATCCGGTAAAAGAGGGGGAATCTTCTATATTTTCGGCCCAAATAGCAAAAAGATAGAAGAAACCGGCATTTTATGCACGGCGGCCTCAACAGGCGGCCCGACGCGCCCGCGCCGCAGTGCACATTTCTATTTCAGATTCTCCGGGTTCAGGCACTTCAGCTCGTCAACCACAAAAAGGCCGTCTTTGCGAATCAGGATATCGTCGAACCAGATTTCGCCGCCGCCGTATTCCGGACGCTGAATCATCACCAGATCCCAGTGAATCGCAGACTCGTTGCCGTTTGGTGCATCTTCGTAGCACATGCCCGGCGTAAGATGGAAGCTTCCGCAGATTTTTTCGTCGAAAAGAGTGTCCTTCATAGGAGTCAATACATACGGATTGACACCGATGGCGAATTCGCCGAAGTAGCGGGCACCCTCGTCAGTGTCGAGAAGGGCGTTGATTTTTTCGTCGTTGTTGGCAGTCGCCTTGACGATTTTGCCCTTTTTGATTTCAAAGCGGATGTTTTCGTAGGTGTAGCCCTGCTCCTCACTCGGGGTGTTGTAGGAAATCACACCGTTCATCGACTCGCGGACAGGGGCTGTGTAGACCTCGCCGTCCGGGATGTTGCGAAGACCATCGCACTTGACTGCCGGAATGTCCTTGATGGAGAACTTAAGGTCGGTGCCCGGACCCACGAGATGAACCTTGTCCGTGCGGTTCATAAGCTCGACGAGGCTGTCCATCGCACGGCTCATTTTTTTGTAGTCGAGCGTGCATACATTGAAGAAAAATTCCGCAAATGCTTCCTGTGACATGTTCGCAAGCTGTGCCATCGAAGGGTTCGGATAGCGCAGAATCACCCATTTGGTGCGGTTTACGCGGTAGTCGAGCGTCGGGCGTGTCATCTTGTAGTAAAGATTGAGTTTTTCGGAAGGCACATCGCTGAGCTCTGCGGTGTTTTCATTTCCGCGGATGGCAATGTACGCGTCCATTCCTTTCATCTGATAAAGCTGGCAATCGTTGAGGAACTCCAGCTGCTCCTCGTCGCAGCCCAGCAACATTTCGCGCATCAGGCGGCTGTCCCGGGAAGTCACATAAGGCTTTGCGCCGAGCTTGTAGCAGTCCTTGATAAGCTGGCAGACAAGCGGCCGGGTGGCTTCGCCCTCGTAATCGATTAAAACCCTGTCGCCTTTTTGGAGGTCGCAGGAGTAACTTGTAAGCATATCCGAAAGTTTGATAATTCTTTGATCCATGATTTCTCTCTCCTTGTGTTTTTCTGACTTTATTATACCCTAAAAATCGCCAAAAAACCATGCTGTCTTGACACACAAAGCACTCAAATGTTATCATACACTTATAGGAAAAAGTGGATAAAAATAAAACAGACAAAAATCTAAATTAAGGAGGAAGAAATGAAGAAAAAATTATTAACGCTCGGCATGGCGCTCTGCCTTGTATTTACGATGATTCCGTTTAGTGCGGAAGCAGCTTTCGGCTACGGCGGGGAGCCGGACGATGTACCTCCTACGGTTACATTTGAGCCAAACGCGAGGGGAAGCGAGTTTTATACACTTAACTATGATTCGCAGTACGGCTGGATTCTTGAAATCTTTGCCGGCTCAGACACGGAAGTCTGCGATGTAATCACGAACTATAACGGTCAGGAAGGACTTTGGGATTTTGACCAGTCTGACTTTGAACATGTGAGAGCTGACGGCATACCGGGAGGAGCAGCCGTTACGGTAACCTTTATGGGCAGATATCCGGTGGCATACTCGCCGCGTCTTGATTCGAAGGTCATGAAACTTTCCTATAAAACGACGACTTATAACGGAAAGGCGAAAAAACCTGCGCTCAAAATCGGGAAACTCAAACAGGCGGACCTCGTAAAGAAGGGTCTTATAACCGTTAAATATTCCTACAACACGAAGCCGGGAATCGCGAAGATGACGATTAAGGCGGGCAAGAAAGCAAAAGGCAAATACGAAGGCCAAACGACGATGTATTTTCGCATTGCCCCGAAAAAAATGGCATTGACATCCCTGACTTCCCAGAAAAAGGGAGAACTCATCCTCAAATGGAAGGGACAAGAATATGCAAGCGGATATAACATCCTCATTAGCGAATCCGAGAACTTTGAGGCGGAGAAGACGCACAATTTTACAATTCACGCGGATAAATTCAATTCCATGGCATTCAAGGAAGCAACGAGCGGCGTGAAATATTATGTAAAAATACGTTCCTACACGGATTCCAAATACGGTCGTTCGTACGGCGCATGGGGCAAGGCACTCAGCGCACCGGCAAAATAATTTTGAAAAATCATTCAGGACTTGCAGGGATAAAATAGGTAATAAACGATGGAAAAGAACATTAAAATAACCGTGGCAAATCCCGCGGGCAACAAAACAATTTTCGTGCACGACAAATTTGAAAGGGCGGACTATGCGAAGGTTGCCGAGCAGCTTCTAGCGATGAAAGATTACGCAGCAGAGCAGGTGGCCTTCATTTTGGATGCACCTGAATGCGGGCGTGCCGAGGGCAGGATGGAAATGTGCGGGCTGGAGTTCTGCGGAAACGCAACCCGAACTTTCGGGCTGATGGCTGCAAAGCAGCTCGGGATTTCCGGCAGCGGCAAAGTGTTCGTCGATGTCAGCGGCGTCGATGAAATCCTCACCGTTGAGGTTAATACCGATACGAATTACACAAAGGTGAAGATGCCTGCGTATATCGACATTAAACGATTCGACATTTCGGGCATTTTCGATACGACAGGAGGCTCTGAGAGCACCGGTGCAGCGGGCGGCATGCCGGAAGCATCGACGGCGGCAGGTGCACCGGACAACACCGCGTCGGATGCCGCCCTCAAAGAGGTTAAGGCAGTTGATTTCGGCGGGATTCTCCACTTGATTATACCGGACATTTCGGCAAACCTCGAAAATTTTGAACGCGTAAAGAAGTTTGTATATGATAGATTCAATCCGCCGGCAATGGGCGCGATGTTCTATGACACGAAGAACGAAACGCTGGCTCCGGTTGTTTACGTGAAGGATGTGGACAGCACCTACTTCGAAGGCTCATGCGCCAGCGGCACCGCATCGTGCGCCATCGCGTTCGGCTCCGAAAAACCGGACGGTGACTATACCTTCACATTCCCGCAGCCTGCGGGAACGATTGACGCATCGGTAGAAGTCCGGGGCGGCAAGGTTCAAACCACATACATAGAAGGCCCGGTCGAAATCGCCGAGCCGGTGGGAGTTATGATAGAAATCTAAACAGCAATCGTGAGCTGGTGAAGCGTTTTGCCTTTCTGGAAAAACATGGACTTGTAGGCTTCCTTGCATTTTGCGAATTTTGCGAAAGTTTTCGTGGTCTCGCATTCGTTGCAGTAAACTTTCCAGCAGCCGCAGCACTTGCAGTTCTTGCCGCTGTTCAGAATGTAACCTGCGACATCGTCAGGCGGGTAGCCCAAAAACAGCCCGATTTCATGCGGGAATTCCTTGCTTCCGCCGCAGCTTGCGAAGCGCATTTTCAGATGTGCAAGCGCAGCATCAACGGAAGTGTCGGCGTAACCGTTTCTTCGCAAAATTTTACAGGCATTTGGATGATTCAAATCGGTCCGGAGCTTTTTCTCTCTGTACACATAGATGAGAGCACTCCGGGCTTTTTTTCTCAGTATGGTTATGCTGACACCCTTCGGTTCAAGCGTGGCGGCCAGCCCCTCCAGATGCTTCTCAAGTTCGTCCTCCGAACAAAATGTATAATTAAAAAGATTGGCCGTCTTAAGCGATGCCAATGTCGGTGAGCAATGTTCAATCAGATAACGTTCCATTTGGGATTCCTCCGTAAATATGGGAGTCTGTAACGGGCGGGCACGCTCAGTGCCCGCCTCAGACCAAATAGTGATGACTATTAAAATTGTTTAAGTGGCATAAAATGAGTTTACGCCGGCTTGGTTAGCACAGGCTAACTAGCTGGCTTAAATCCAGCTAACCGAAGAAAGCAAGAGTGAAAGCTTTTTTATCTATTCGGTTAGCATGTGCTAACTATACTATAAAAATTGCTGTCTGTCAATAGGATTTTAAAACTTTTTTTGGCTTGAATTGCAGACGGTTTTATGGTATACTTTTCAAGGTGTCGGCGGAATCCCGGGCGGCACGGCAGTTTTATAGAATACGGAAGCGTATCGAAGTGGTCATAACGAGCC
>FR882003.1:12276-13178 GCA_000435615.1 Firmicutes bacterium CAG:238
AGAGTTTTCAAGGGTTTTTTCTATTCGGTGAAAATTCTTTCGTTTCTATTTTTTGTGTTTCTGTCAATTTTTAGAGCCGATTTTATGCTCTTTTTCGCCCGTGAATATTAGAATGAAAAATCTTCAAACACCGCGTGAAATAAGGCTTTTTAAGGCCTGCATACTTTTTGCGGCGTTAGAAAGATTTCCGTCAGACAAAAAATCGCCAAATTTCAAAACACCCGGTTGCGGGCAACCACACCAAAAGTCATGTGTGGATTTTAGCGGTCGGGGTTCAAAGCGGCAGAAAGAAAAATGTACTGTGCGTCCTCTTTGTTTCTTGCCGTAATGTAAGCGCATCTTACTAAATCGACGGTTTTATGATACCGTACTTTTTTATTTTTCTTCCGAAGAAGTCCTCGTTGGAGAACTGCAAAAAGTTTTAGAACTGCTAAACAGAATCATATTTTCTGCTGCTTCCGAAATCAGGGCATACTATATTATGTATTTGCAAGATTGGGGAGAAAAGTTAAAGATTATTTTTCAAAATTGTTCCCCAATGCTTATTGACTGTTGGGGAGCATTCTGATATAATGTTTAAAAGATTTGTTCCCCAAAAGGAGGTGCTGCAATGGCAGTACAATATAGTGAAATACAGGAATTGCTCAGAAGTCGAGCCGACCTCAATACCAGACTGAACTTACTGCCTTATGACGGCACACCCGAAATCAAAGAGCGCGGCGATGGGAAATACCTTTATGTGAGAAAGCGCGTAGCAGGAAAACAGACATCTACTTATGTAGGTGCATATACCGAAGAACTGTATAATCTGCTTTTGCGCAATGCCAGAGAAGCCCGTGAAATCAGAAAGTCACTTCGCAGCATTGAAAAGCAGCTTGCCGCAGCCGGTTATTCCGAGGATG
>FR882004.1 GCA_000435615.1 Firmicutes bacterium CAG:238
CTACTGGCAGGAAAATTTTATATTTTTTCAATTGTCTACTTGACGGGGAGCGGTTCAAATGCGACAGCCCCTTCGTTTATATTCGCCACTTGTTTCTCGATATTTTACCGTATTTTTTGTGAATATTTCGTAATTTTATTGACATAATAATCAAAAAGGAATAATATAGATCACAAAGGAGGTTTTGTATTATGCTGACACAGTTTGTGCTAAAAAACGTTTTGTCTTTCAAGGAGGAAACGGTTTTCGACATGAGAGCCATCAATGCTTATAAGGAGCATCCGGAAAACACAGCAGACTCCGGGTACGGGGACAAAATCCTAAGAGTGGCAACAATCTACGGTGCCAATGCAAGCGGCAAGTCAAACTTCACCTTGGCAATGTATATTTTTCGTGCTATCGTAGCAGAATCGCTTAACAATGCAAACGACGGCAAGCTTCTTGCTATCCACAAATTTTATCTGCCTTTCCTTTTGTCAGAAGAGAAAGCAAACTCCGAATTTGAAATTGTAAACATCATAGATGACGCTGAATACAGATATGGTTTTGAATACAATGATGAATGTATCGTAGAAGAATGGCTATACAAGAAAAATCTCAAGACTAATAGAACCGCGGTTATCTTTGAGAGAACAACCAATGCGGTAGAATTCGGTGCATCCGTAAGAAAAGAATGCGAACGATATAAAGATCAAGTCCCGAGCGAAACATTGATTTTGTCTTTTCTCAATAAGCTTAAGCTCAAAACCACAGTTTTTAATGATTTGTATTCGCGAATCATTTCTATGGTTGTTTTTCCGGCAAAATTTGATGCTGACTTTGGCAGGGATACGAATATTATCACTGAATTTCTGCCTTCCATTATAGATAATAACAAGAGCAGGCTTCTATCCTTCCTTGCCGCAACCGATATCGGCATTGTTGATATCAGTTATCGGGAGCATAATGGAGAAAATGTTTTCTTTACCGTCCATAAAGGGCGAGAGAATAAGGAATATGAGATGGGACTTTTCACTGAATCCTCCGGGACTTTGAAATGCATCGTGTTGTTTATTCATGCTTGGTTTTGCGTGTCTTTTGACGGAGTGCTCGTTATCGATGAGCTTAATACGAAATTACATCCGCTGCTTTTGAAATTTATAGTTGATTTGTTCTATGATTCCGCATCCAGGGCGCAGCTTATTTATACAACCCACGATACGACACTGATGGATAAGAAGTTTTTCCGCCGGGATCAGATTTGGTTCGTGGAAAAAGACGAATTCGGAGAGTCAAGGCTTTTTGCCTTATCTGATTACAAAGTAAGGTCCGATGCGTCATTCGAAAAAGATTATTTAGCCGGCGTGTATGGCGGAATTCCGATGCTTAGAGAATTTTCGATGAAAGAGGATAAGTAAATGGGAAGCGATGATTTATTCAAGAAAAGAAGAAAAGAGCGAAAAGAACGCAAGTGTGAGATGCTCACTCCGAAAGCGAACTCTTGCCTTATTGTGACTGAGGGCGAATGCACCGAGCCTATGTACTTCGAAGGTATTGAACGAGAAATTCGCGGGAAAGTCGGTGGGCGGATTGATGTTGAAAATCTTCCGAGAATTGACATTCATGGTGAAGGAACGGCTACAAGTCACCTGCTTCAGGCTACTCGGCTATTTGTAAAGAAAGCCAATATCGTATATCAAAACATCTGGATCGTTCTTGACAAGGATGACTTCGAGGATTTTGATGAAACGCTGAAAGCTGCTGAAAAGGAAGGATACAATGTGGCGTGGAGTAACCAATGTTTCGAATATTGGTTATTCCTGCATTTCCGGTATAGTGATGCTGCCCTGCACCGTAATGACTGGATTCGAAAATTGGACGAGATATTTCGCAGACTTGGAATTTCAGATGGCAAGTATCACAAGAACGCTGCAGACATCTATGATATCGTGAATACATATGGAAGCATTGATAATGCCATTAAAAACGCTAAAGCGAGAATGAAGCATTACGACCGGCTTTGCTGCAAGCCGTCCGCATATGATCCGGGCACAACCGTTTATGAACTGGTAGAGCAACTTAAGAAGTATTTGGAATAATGATAATCATAGTATGTGCTCATTTATGAGCTACTTTATGAACTCATTTATGGACTCATTTCCAAGTGCTTTTTTAATTTGCTCTTTTGTTTTTCCTATTTTTATTCACCAATTATGCATCAAAATCCTGAATTTATTCTGCCTCAAAATACTTGAAAATTCTCAAGTTACACCTTCCATAACAGTCGCTGTTATGTTCACTTTCAGCTTTGGTAGTGCATTTGCAGGAACCTTTGAAGCTGTACCAAATCGCTGGCGCGATAGCTAGTGTTTGGTGTGCAAACTATAAAAAAAATAGTGGCGTTTTTCTCATTTTTGCTGTATTGTTAAGTTACCAATCCGAACAAATTCGCAAAAACAACAACCACAACCACTATTATGTTTAGATTACCACGAATTCGCAAACTTCACAACTACATTTTTCTCTTTTCTATCCGTCCGCCGCCTCTTTTTTGAATTGCTTGTATTTTTTTCATATCATTCAAAAAGGAGTTTTATCATGGACAAATATTTTCATTCGTTTCGAGACATGATCGCTCTGCGCGGTCTGACCGATCATACCCTCAAATCTTACTGCACCTACATACAAGCCTACCTGCAATATCTTACGGAAATCCTGCACAAAATGCCTGAAGATGTCTCATGGCAAGAGCTTCGTGATTTTGTTCGCTGGCTGCAAAAATCCAGAAACCTTTCAGAACGCACCATTAACGCCGCAATTGCACAGCTGCGTTTCTTTACTATCTATGTCCTGCATCAGCCTTGGGATCAAACACAGCTTCCTTCTCGCAAATTTAATGCCTATCTTCCTTACGTTCCTTCCAAGGACGAAACCTTGCACTTCATTTCCTCTATGCCGGATCTGAAGGCAAAAACCATGCTTGCTGTTCTGTATTCCTCCGGTCTTCGGGTTGGTGAACTTTGTCGCCTGCGCTGCGAAGATATTGACCGCAAGCAAATGCGGATTCATATCACACACTCCAAGAGCCGACAGGATCGTTATGCCATTCTTTCTAAGCATGCCCTGGATCTTTTAACCCGCTACTGGCATGTCTGCGGCAAACCCAGAGAGTTCCTTTTCCCCAGCCAGCGAAATCAAAACCTTCCCATTGCTCCTTCCTTTCTCGCAAAGCACATCCGTGCCCATGAAGAGCGTCTTGGTTTGCCACGCAGGCTCACCTCTCATTCTTTTCGTCATGACTTTGGCACCCATCTTTACGAAAATGGTGCAGATCTTTTGACCATCAAAGCCTTGATGGGACATAAGTCTTTGCAGTCTACCGCACTCTACGTCCACCTTGCGCAGGACGGTTTGCGCCATGCTGTCAGTCCGTTTGACCTGCCTGCAGGAGGTGCCTGTCATGACTGATCACAATGTGCAGCAAGTGTTTCAAAACGGCTATGCAGACTATACTGCAAAAAATCCGTTTTTATCCGATGTACAGAGAAAAGCCGCAAAGGCCATCCTTCTTTGCAAAACCGACAAGCTTGGCTTTCAGGCAAGCTTCTGCACAAACTGTGCGCATTTAAAAATCCACTACCGTTCCTGCCGTAATCGCAATTGTCCAAGCTGTCAGGCAGTTAACAAGGAAATTTGGGTAGACAAGCGCAGCGCGGAAGTCATCGACACTCCGTATTTTCATGTGGTCTTTACGATTGCGCATGAGCTAAATGCACTCTTTTACGCAAATCAAAAGCTTTTATACGATCTTTTGCATCGCTGCTGTGCCGAAACCTTGCTTGAGCTTTCTGCGGATCCAAAATGGCTTGGTGCTACTCCTGCCATCATACAGGTTCTTCATACTTGGAATCAGGAACTTGGCTATCATGTCCATATGCATTGTATCGTTTCCGGCGGAGGCTTGAGCCGGGATGGAAAACTGCGCAGGTCTTCTTCAAAGTTTTTCCTTCCGGTTCGTGTGCTTAGAGACAGATTTAAAGGGAAATTTCTCGCCCGACTTTCCGAGTTATATGCGAAAGGCGTACTTTCCTTTTCCGCTTCCTGCAAAGAATTGCAGACGAAAACGGTTTGGAATGCCTTTAAAAACACACTCTATGAGAAAGACTGGTGTCCTTACATCAAGCAGACCTTCCACAGGTTTGGAAACGCTATCGAATATCTTGGACGTTACACACATAAAATTGCCATTTCAAACAGCCGCATTCTTTCGGTTACCGATGCGCATGTCACGTTCTCTGCCAGAGGCAGGAAGCCCAAAGACCCGAAACGCCGGATTACGCTCACCCATGCCGAATTTATTCGTCGCTATCTCATGCATGTGCTGCCGAAAGGGTTTCAGAAAATCCGCTATTACGGGCTCTTAAACAATCGCATGAAAGCAAAGAATCTACAAAGAGTCTTCACCTTGCAGGGCAGACAGAGTTTTAAACGGCTCTATGAGGGATTTCGTACTGCGCAGTTTCTAAGCGCACTTTGGAAAATTGACATTTGCCGCTGTCCGCGCTGCGGGCATAGCAGCATGAAGCCGCTCAAGCTGCACTATGCAAATTCCACCTGAGCCTATTCGAATTTTATATTTTTTGAGGTCTCCCCGCAGAAGGCCTGTTTGACATGCGCAAAATCAGGGATTGTTCCCCGAAATGCTAAGCGATACCTCCTATTTCTGCCGTGAAAGCCTCGCAAATTCTGTTTGCCGGCTGCGTGGCAGGCGATACAATCCCCATAGGGGACTCTCGCGTCGACGCGATTTGGGTACAATAGAAAAGAATCACATGCAGAGCAGGTTCATGTTTCATGATTCCTGTTTTTTTTGCTCTGCATGTGATACTTTCCTTAGATATTTGTAGAAGTATTTAGATTAAGGCTAGATACTTCTTTATTTTTGCGTCTGCCTTTCTTGTCTGCTACAACTAGACTTGACAAGTACAATATAAACATCCAATTATCCGAAAAACGCAAAACAAATCTGCCGAAAAACACAAAATAAAACTGCCGAAAAATACAAAATAGGCTTGAATAAATCTCCCAAGCAAGTATAATAATAATTACAGGGAGGTCGCTCTAATATGGAATATATACAAAGAATCGTCGATAATACATTAGACAAACGCAAAGAAGCTTTTAATGCAATCAGCATCATTGGTCCGAAAGGCTGCGGCAAAACCAGAACCGCAAAAGAGCGGTGCAATACGATTATTGAATTTCAAGATGAAGAAAAACGAGATGGATACTTGGCGGTTGCCGAGACTTCTCCCAAGCTTTTCTTAAAAAACAAAAAGCCCATATTGTTTGACGAATGGCAGGATGCCGCAAAGGTTTGGGGAACGATCCGTAAAGACTGCGATGACAACCCGGAGAATGTGGGCGAATACTATCTTACCGGTTCTTCCAGCAAAAAAATTGAAACTCCGCATACCGGCACAGGCAGAATTACAGAAGTAACCATGTTCCCGATGACCTTATGGGAAACCGGTGAATCAACCGGGCAGATTTCGTTATCAAGGATTATTGAGGATGAAGACTATGAGTTTGAAGGTGCAATGTCAAGTTTGACACTGGAAGAATTGTTTTTTGCAGTGTGTCGTGGCGGCTGGCCAAGATGCATGGCACTCAAAACAGACGCCGCCAAATTAGAAATCGCAAAAGACTATTATCGGCAAATTTACCAAACGGATATGAGTGCCATCGACGGCGTGAAACGAAACCCTGAGTGGTGCAGAACTTTGCTTTGGTCCTACGCACGCAATATGGCAACCACCGCAAAGAAAAAGAACATCTATGCAGATGTAAAGGCAACCCAAAATGTCTCTGATGTAACCCTTGATTCCTATGTTGAGAAGCTTGAAGAACTGTTTGTTATCAAGGATATCGATGCATGGACACCCCAGATTCGCTCAAAGACTGCAATACGAAATGCGAAGAAGCATATTTTTGTTGATCCGTCAATTGGAATGGCTGCATTAGGTATTCATCCGGACTATTTTAACAACGATTTGGATTTATTTGGCCATGCCTTTGAAAATATGGTGCTACGCGACCTGCTTGTATACGCAGATGCACATAATGCACGCATCCTTCATTACACTGACGATACAGGCCTTGAGGCGGATGCTGTATATCAAACAGAAGACGGCAGATATGCTTTGATTGAGATAAAAATTGGTGCAAATAGAATTGCAGATGCCGAAAAATCACTTCTGCGATTTCAAGCTGTGATAAACAGGCATAATGAGGAAGCACGAAAGAATCCTAATCATCCGAGAGCTGTATATCGCGACCCATCTGCCCTTATTGTAATTTGTGCTACAGCCTCCATCGGGTATACAACCGAAAACGGAGTGAAAGTCATTCCGGTTGGATGCTTGAAGGATTAGTCTAGTTCCTTACTCTAAACCATGAAAAAACTGAAGGGGCTGTCGCATTAACGGGAATCGTTAGGGCACAGCCCCCTTTCTTTCATGGTCAGCCTATGAAATGAGACGGAATTTT
>FR882005.1 GCA_000435615.1 Firmicutes bacterium CAG:238
ATCTTGCTAATCTTGTCAAGCACTTTTTGGCACTTTTCAAAATTATCAATCGCTGCTTTATTTCGCTTTCGGATTTATTTCCGACAGCTTATCTATATTACCATTTTTAACGGTAATTGTCAATAGGTTTTTTCAATCTTATTTCTGAAATTTCGCGCTCACTTCCGTGCCGAACATTCCGTTATAAAGTTGAAACAAGCTGCCATATTTCCGACAGCTTGTCTATATTACCACTATTTTCGCCTTATGTCAATAGCATTTTTCGACTTTTTTCGAAAAAAGCCCGAAAAGTTTTCGCAGCTTTGCAAAGGCATGGTTCTTCCCCTATTCCAGTTCGCCAAGAACATCGTCCATGAACTCGATAATGCCGTCCGCAACCTCGTCTTTAATCTCTGCATAGTTGTGGATTTCGTGGCGGAATCCTGTGTAAAGCTCTGTTATAACATCGTGTCCGGTCCGCGCCAGCCAGTTGGAAACCTGGTATACGCCTTCACCGTACATGCCGACAGGATCCTGATCGCCTGCGATATTATAGATAGGAAGGTCTGTCGGAACCTTTGCTGCCCATTCCACACCTTCCACAGCTGCGAACATGCCAACGAAGTCCTTCATTGCGCGGTTTGACGTCGGCTTGGTAAATGCGTCAAACGGATCCGCTGCATGATCCTGCTGAACATACGGGTCATGGCAGATCCACTCATTTCCGAGCTTGATTTCTCCGCAGCGCTCGCACATCCATCCCAGAAGCTCACCTCCAAGGTCCGGATCGCAGTCATCGCCCTTTCCTTCTGCCAGAAGGCGGTCAATCTTTGCGAGGGTTTCATCCGCTACAGGGAACACGCCCGGCGTGCCGCAAATCGTAGCACCTGTCAGCTCATCGCCGTATTTCGCCATGAAATCACGCGCAATCATCGAGCCCATGCTGTGACCGTAAAGAAAATACGGAAGGTTCGGGTAGATTTCACATGCTATTTTCTTCATGCGGTGTTCGTCCTCCATCATGGTGTGGCAGCCTTTGTCGCCCCAGTTGCCCCAAGTGTCGTTTTCCAGAGCGGTTTTACCGTGTCCGACATGGTCGTCAGCCGCAACGATGTAGCCTGCCTCCATAAATCTGACAATCATGTGGAAATATCTGCGGGAGTGCTCGCCAAATCCGTGAATCAGCTGAACAATTCCCTTCGGCTCGCATGCCGGTACATAAATCCACCCGTAAACGGTATCGCGCTCGTTAAAAGATTCAAATTTCACTTCATGTAACATGAGAAACCTCCTTCTTGCCGTCAGCAAATATATTTTTTTCTCATTTTATCATGATTTTACCGACCAAGCAAGAAAAAGCCTTATAAGCCGGCTTTTTCATTTAACTTCCTATATATATGCTCTGCAAACCACGGTTCGCTTGATGCCGCAAGCGCCTCTTCAGGCAAAAACCATTTTACGCTGCTGTTTTCATCTTCCTTTTTATATAGCGTTTCTTCCTCGTCAGACTCCAAAAGATAGGTCACATTCAAATGCAGATGCGAAGAAATGTATTCGCCCTTTTTAAAGTGTCCGTCCACCGCGAGCACCTCAAGCGAAAAAATGTCTCCTGCACTCCCCTGTGACAAATCGCCTTTCTGCGATATAAGCCATGCGGGCCGCACATGTGCGGGAGTAAGACCGCTTTCCTCACAGACCTCGCGCACGGCAACGCTGAGCAAATTCCTCTCTCCGTCCGTATGTCCGCCGAGCCACGCCCACGAATTGTAAATATTATGGTAGGCAAGCAGTACTTTTGTCCGGTCGCGATTCACAACCCACGCCGACGCGGTCATATGCGCCATGCGGTTTTCACGGGAAAAAATATCTTCGCCCATACGTTCCGCCTCCGTCAGCATGGAAAGAATAATTTCTTTGTCCCGCTCTTCCTGCTCGTTATACGGCTCGTAAGCCTCGATTTGTTTTATCACTTTGCTTCTCCTTTATTCGTCTCAAGCTTCAAGATGCTTCCTATCGTGCTGATACCATAAGGGTATCTTGCGTCTGTCTCAAAAGTCTCTCCCCACTTTTCTTCTTCCCAAAGCTTTCGTCCAATCTCTTTATAGGTGTCCGTATCGTAAAAATCCTGCAGGTTATTATAGAGCCTGCCGCAGTACGCAAGGCCGTCCTCCGTAAATACATTCAAAACAGCGGAAACACACTGCCTCGTTCGGGCGAAACCGTTTTTGCTGCGATCCTCATCCCATGTGTTTATCGTTTCGTAGCACAGCACCGACACCCTTCCCTCTTCATACAAAATTTCCGTACTGTTGTTCGTAATATCCGCAAGCCCCGGCAGCGAAAAATCCAGGTCCTTTGCATCGACAATTTTGCGGTATCTGCCGTCCATGTAGCGGTAAATTTTCATCCTCGACTCGTTATCCGTAAAAACCTGGAATTCCCCGTCACTTCGCACAACCGGCCACCGGCAGTTTTCCAGAAGGGTTATTTTCTCATCGCACTTTCCGCTTGCAAGGTCAATCACTTCCGCAAACAGAGTCACCTTCTCATCCTCGTCTGGTTCTCGTCTGCCCGCATTACTGTAATAGTAGGAAATCATCAGCTTCTTTCCGTCTGGGCTTGCCGCTATGCTCTGGTAATAGGCTTTTGGGTCAAGACGGTAAATATTTTCCAGCTCTTCCATCACACTTTTACCGTTTTCGCTTTTATGAGGCATGCGGTAGATGCCGAATCCGCCCGGAATCAGATTTGTATCGACCACCCGGCCGTTCCATGAATGTGCGTCGAAGAAAAAGTACGATGCCTCTTCGGTGTCGCAGCTTTGTATGTTGAAACCAAACTCATCGCCTCCCTTTGTAATGCCGTAGTCCGCCGTCACGGAAAGCTCTCCGTTGTTTCCTTTTGCCAATTGGTAATTCATGTATTCCTCCTCCAAAACCGGAATTTTAAAGAAGTCATTCCACGCTTTCCACTTTTTCGCCTGCTCAAGTTCATAGTCCGCGCCGTCATTCGCGGTTAAAAAGTAAAAACTCATATCAAGCATTTCGGCTGTTCCGTTGATATATCCGCTCAGGATATAATAGTCCATCAGGTCTTTCACATGTATGGCAATATTCTTCACACCCTTTTCCGGGATGCTGTCCCGAAGGTTTTTCATGTAGCTTTCAGCATTTTCTGTAAAAGGTGCTTTCAAAATCTCTTTTATTTCCTTTTTTCGCTTTGCGGTTTTCAAGGCTTCTTTGCCGGCAGGCGGCAGTTCCTCCTGTCTTTCGTAAAAAAGCTCATTGACGCTTTGAAGATCAAAGTCCTTATAAATGTCAAAACTTACAGAAGTTTGATAACTCGTTTTATATGCCTCAATGTCGGGATTGCCTGGCAGAAACTCGACTCTTTGTTTATTTTCTCCGCCGGCTCCGTAACAATAAGTGTTTTTCCAGTTAAGCCCGCTCCGCGACACGCTCGCGCCGAAGCTTACCGTAAGTCCTTCGGCAGCATTTGCGTCTCCCGCAACCGTCTTTTCGGAAATCCGCCCATAGTCTTTTTGACCACTCACCTGCGTGAGGGCATATCCGCCTGCCGCCAGAGACAAAATCAGCACCGCGGCCGCAATTCTTCTCATCTTCATAATTCTGCCTCCTCAAAACATGTGCTTACAACGCAGAACAGCAGCATCCCAAGCAGCATCGCGATTCTCACCAGATTTATATTGGTATCGCTGATATCCGTGTAAAAAGCTCTCGTAAAAAGCACCAGCGTCAGAAGCGGAGCAATCGCTTTCGTTTCACCTTTTCGCAGGAAGCAGTTAAACCGCGCGACTGCCGCACTGAGCGCCGCGATTCCCACTACATTTCGAACCGCAAGCGCCGCATTGCCGATTGGAAGCCAGAGCCACAGATCATGCGTCCTGCCGAACGCCAGGAAGAGTCCGGCTTCCCGATTGAGTGCCTCCGAAAGGTTTTGCGCAAAGTAGGCACCGAAGCCATAGAGCAAGGCAATCGTCAACGCCCAGAACACCGCATACGCCAGCATGAGATACACGGCCTCCGCAGCGAAGATGGCTGCCGGCTTCACTCGCAGCCTCTTTAGCGTGTAATTCAAATTGCTTTTTGACGCTTTCATCGGATTGAGCATTGCGAGGCTCAGCAGAATAAAGCCAACCATCAGCGGAATTGCCGCGCCCCTCGCGAAAAGATTTTCGTAGTACAGCGTCTCCTTTTGCATCATCGTATATAGTAAAACCCCTTCTGTCAGCATCGTGAGCAGGATGACTGCCGCGAGTTTTAATCCCCCGTTTCGCAGCAGCAGCTCGAAGATGGACAGATTCACTTTTAATTTTTCTTTCATATTATAATCTCCAGCATATCGCCACAGCGTTTGGTTACCGAGCTTAAATTTTCTTTCCAGAATCCTCTGAGCCTTCCCGTCTGGGCATCCTCTTTCTGCGTGATGAATGCCTCAACGCTCTCCTTGTCACTGTAATCCATAAGGTTCGTCGTCAGCCTGCCGCAGTACGCAAGTTCTCCCGCTTCAAGCACCGCGAGCCCCGCCACGCAGGACATGCCTTCGTCCGGAAGATCCCATACCGAATCATACGGCACGCCCGGAAGCGAAACATACCCCGCAATCACAAGCTTCTTTCCGTCATATTCTATGAGCGTATCTTCTCGGTCGAGGGCGTCGTAGCTTGTCAGTTCCGTCTGCAGCCCCGAAGCTGCCATATCCTTATGGTACTTCCCGTTTGCAAAACGCATCACAGCAAGCTGTCCCTCATTATTGAATATCAGATATGCGTTGTCCGAGATTTTTCGGAAGCCGATTCCCATGTCCACCTCATCTCTGCCTTCCGTCAGGTCGATGAGGTCGATTTTCTGTACCCGTTTCATGTCGGAAATGCGAATCACCTCCGCCCAGACCTTCTGAGCGTCTCGCGCGATCACCAGCAGGGACTTTTCGTCCGGACTCGTTTCGATGGTTTCATAGTAGTTTGACGGGTTAAGCGGATATACGGTCTGAAGCTTACCCGTATCGAATTTCGACTTTTCCAAATCACACGGCAGCTTGTAAATGCCGAAGCCACCCTTGATTTTGCTTGTATCGACGGTCTTTCCCTTCAAATCTTCTCCGTAATAGGAAACGAGGTGCGCGTCGAAAAGCATGTAAAAGGCACTCTTCGTATTGCAGTATCGCATATTCAGGTCAAAATTTTCCTCGGAGTACCTCGTCCCGCTTTCATTGGAATCGCTGACATCGAAATCTGTAATCTGCCCACCCGAATTCACGGTGAATTTGCAAAATTTTCTTTCCTTTTCAGCAACCGGAATACGGAAAAACGCATTGACATCGCGAAGCATTTTCAGTTCTTCGTAAGTGTACTCCGCCGCGATTTCCTCAAAGAGCAGGTAATGTCCGATGCCTCCGCTGCTGAAGCTGTAATCGATTGGATAATATTTAAAAATATCCTTTATATATACGCTCTTATGTTTATATTCCCCCGGTTTCACGCCTTCGGTGAATGCCTTTGCCGTCGCCCCGGCAGTCTCAGCCCACTGCACATCGCATTTTGCAAGAATGTCCTTTTGCTTTCGCGCATCTTCCGGTGTCCTTGGATTCAGTACATCGAGCGCGCCCGGAAACCAGACATCGTTTCGAATGGATGCAGCAGGCTCATTTTTAGGCCAAGTCGAAAGAAGGTACGGCTCCTTTTCGTATGTTTGAAACTCTGTCTTTCCCTGCTTCGCACCGAAATCATAAGTGCATTTCCATGCCAGGCGCTCTCCTGCGTGGGCGCCGAAGCTGAGTTTGACGCCCTCTGCGTTGGAAATATCTCCTGAGAGAGTCGTTTCAATGACCTCTGCGAATTTTTCCGTCTCGTTTATTTTTCCTGAAGCGTATACGAGCACGCTCAGAGAAAGCACAAACACGAGCAGTGCTAAGATTCTCGCTTTCATGATTCTTCCTCCATACGCGCAATCGCCTTGCCTACGCGGTCGGCTCTGTAGCGGTAAGTTTCCTTAATAATCTCAATCAGGCTCCTTTCCGATTCCTCAATTTCGTCGAGACTGAGGTCGCCGATGATTTCACCCTTGTGGAGCAGAACCGCCCTTCCGATAAAGTCTGCCACCTCTTCTATCAGGTGTGTCGAAAGCAGCACCGTCTCCGCCGGCTCCAGAATTCCGAGCAGAACCTTGTAGAAGTCTTCGCGGTTAAACACATCATTTCCCGCAAACGGTTCATCCATGAGGATGTAATCCGCTCCCTGCGAAAGGGCGAGGAGGACTTCAAACTGATTTTTCTGGCCCGTGGAAAAGCTTCCGACTCTTCTTCGCATCGGCAGTTCGAAGAATTCCATGAGGACACTGAATCTCTTTTCGCGGAAAGTGTCAAAATGCTCCTTATAAAATTCTTTGTGCCCTTCCGGGGTGAGAGCCGGGAAGAAAGAATGCTCGCTCGTCGCAAAAGAAATTCTCGCGATATTTTTGTGTGTGATTTTTTCTCCGTCAAGCGTGATTTCTCCGTCATATTTCAGAAATCCCAGAATGGATTTCATCATGGTGGTCTTGCCCGCTCCGTTTTCGCCGAAGAGACCGACAATTTGACCGCTCGGAAGCGTGAGGTTTACACTTTTGAGCGCGGGCTTGCCGCTTCCGTATTTTTTATTTAAGTTCTTAATTTCCAACATCTAAAATACCCTCCATTTTTCCCATAAAAAGCTCCACTGCCCCGGCCGGATACATTCGTCCGGGGTCGCACACATATATATAATGTAATAAAGTCCGAGCATGACTGCCATTGTCAGCAAAATCACTCCGGCTTCCATCAAAGGAAGCGTGACGCACCTTCTTCTAAGTTCATGATTATCCGGCAGGCGGCGCATTGTGTAAAACGCATTGCTTCCGTTTTTGTGATAAGCATAGTGGCTGAAAAGCTGAGAGAGCAGGCAGATAAGCGCAAAAGCCGGAAAGGCCGTCATGCTGTACCCTAATACATCCGCAAAATTTTCCATGACTGCCCCGGGGATGAGCTCTTTTCTGAAACCTCCTGCTATATAGCGGTAAAGGTTTTCCTTTTCCCTGCTGTAATTCACAAGGAAGGTCAGACTGAATATAACCGGGCATATCAGCGAGGTTAAAAAAGCCGTGCGCTCTTTCTCTGCGCGGTAGCCAATCGGAAGATGCTCCTTGATGAACATTTTGATTTTTTCATGTGTTTTCGCTTTACTCATCCGTACCTGCACCTCCTTCATCCGTATTCAGCTCTGCCTCGCCGGGGTGTTTTTCCTCGTATGCCACAAAGAAAATGCTTAAAAACACCACGAATCCGTAGGATGCTGCTTCTACGCCCGTCATAGCTTCGTTATATCCCTTTGTCGAAAGAAACCCGAATAGAAAAAGCGTGCACCAAGCAAGTCCGTCTCTGTTCTTTCTTTTCCGGCTGAAATAATTTCCTGCCGCCATCGAAAAACCGAAGGAAACAATCGCCGCAATATTGCAAACAAGTCTGACACCATCCCCGAGAGGAAAAAGAACATGCAGCGGGCCGCACCGGTAGAATGCAACCAGCAGTCTCAGCTGCGGATTTTGCGCCGTCGATATTTTATCACTGAAATAAGCTGCAAGCTCATAGGTCATGCCGGCAGTCAGTGCCCAGAACACCGTCAAGACCATCATAATGTAGACCGCCTCCGTAATAAAAATCGGAATCGGTTTAACTTTCAGCCTCTGCACGGTCAGGTCAACGCTGCTTTTCGCTGAGCCGAGCATGTCACGCAGAAACCATAAGATAAGGAAAAGCCCGATAAGCGACGGGAGCATGGTATATCCCGATGCAATGTTTTCAAAGTACATCGTTTCACCCTGCATCTTTTCATATAGAAATGCCGCCTGAACGCATACGGACGCCAAAATCGTTATGCCAGCCGCAAGTGCGCTGCTCCTAAAAAAGAGATTATATATAGATAATAATTTTTTCATTTTGCTTCATCCCCCTCTGCGTCCCAATATTTCTCCAGTACCGCGATTGCTTCTTCTTTGCTGTACCCTGCCGCCTTCAGAGTACCGATTGCCATCCTTGCCCCTTCTTCTGTGAGTTCGGCTTTTATCTGTGCGATTTTCTCGTCGGAGGCACTTATGCAGCTCTTTGCTCCGGCGTGAGAGCTTATCAATTCTTCCGCTTCCATAAATGCATATGCCTTTTGGACGGTGTTCGGGTTAATTCCCAGCAATGCCGATAAAACACGTCTTGACGGCATCTCGTCACCGAACTTGACTTCACCGGATGCAAGCCCCTGTTTAACAAATGCGATAAGCTGCATGTAAATCGGACCGCTTCCGTCCATCTTTATTTTCTCAAAATCTACCATGTCCTTGTTTGCGGCACCTCCTCTCTCATCCGTATTAAAACCGTACTACTCGCATAACACAGTTCTTAACCGTATTATACAAATAGTACAGTATGGTGTCAACAAAAATTGTTATATTTTTTCAAAAAATCTTCATAATTTTTCACATTTTCTTGACAAAAGATTGGCAAGACACTATAATATGGGTGTGTCGAAAGACGCGATTCTTTATTTATTTATTTAACTTAATATTATTAAGGAGGACTTATTATGGGTAAAAAGATC
>FR882006.1 GCA_000435615.1 Firmicutes bacterium CAG:238
ATCTTGCTAATCTTGTCAAGCACTTTTTTAAAACTTTTCTCGAGGTTTTTCGTGCTCACTTCCGTGCCGATTTACTTCTTATTTCGTTTGAAAAAGTGCGCTGTGCATTTCTGACAGCTTACCTATATTACCACTATCCTCCCTTGTTGTCAATAGCCTTTTTTCATTTTTTTGGTTTTTATTTTTACGGCTTATTTTTCGGATGTTTCTCCACCCTTCTGCAGGCCCCAAAGCAAGTAAAGCACAAACGCAAGTCCGTTCCAAATTGCAAAGAATAAATAACAGCCTCTTGCCCCGAATGCGTCAAGGAGTATCCCTCCAAGCAGGCTGCAGACGATGGAACTGAAATTGTTGCCGATGGCATGGAAGGTGGATATTCCTAGACTCGAGAGCCTTGGTTCCGGTATCTTTCCGAAGTATTTGATGAATTCAACCCAGATGATGCCGTTTGACATTCCCTGCAGGAAAAAAGTTGCCAGCAAGAGTTTGTATCCGGGTCCGAATGCATAAAACGCAAAACGAAGTGCGCAAAGCCCCACCGCGATTACGGTAAGTTTCTCCGTCGGGAGCACTTTGTTAATGCGTGGCACCAGCAGCATGAAGACAGCCTCGCTGCCTGCCATGAGCAGAAACGCAACGCCGATTCCGTAAATGGTCCCGCCCCCTTCGCGGTAAAGGTATCCGAAATAGGTACTGTTTGCGATTGCGCATCCGAACACGAAGAAAGAGCAGATCAGCAGATGAACATATTTCTTATCTTGAAAAAGTTCTTTCGCGGAATTTTTTCTGCTTCCGTCATTATTTTTGTAATGAGGCGGTTCTTTCATGCGCAGCACAATGATGGCTGCAACAGCGAATGTCATTGCATATATGTAGAAAATGGATTTCAGTCCGTGTGCTTCCGCATAACTGCCTGTGATATAAACCGCTGCCGAAAATCCGACTGCACCAAAAGATCTCACTTTGGAAAAGTTATCTCCGTTTGCAATTACAAGTGAATCGCACAGTCCGTACACCGGTCCCTGGAATGCATACATGGCGGCATAAATTGTTACATATGTAAAGAATACTTTTGTGCTTAATGTCAGAATTGAAAAAATGCCTGCCGCAAGGAACATTGCCGCTATGAGTCTTCGCTTGCTCTGCGTGTTTGAATAGACACGTCCCCATAGAAGACCAAATAAAACGGCGGAGGCCGTCCCCATGGAAGTTACAACTCCGACCTGAGTTCCGCTGAACCCGATTGAATTTAAGTATTGCCCAATAAGCGGTGTCATCGCGCCGAGTGGGCAATAGAGAAAAAAGTACAATGCATGGCTTTTAAAATCTTTTGTGGTTTTTTTCATGAAAATCTCTCCTTCAGCTAAAGCACAGTATATCAAATCTTATTTCAGTGCACAATAATATGTAGATATTTTGCCGAAATTATTTTCTTGGGCAAAACGCAGGAGGTAATATTTTGTTAATTGTTGCAATTCGTACACTTATTTTATATGCAGCGGTGTTGTTTGCCGTAAGGATGATGGGAAAATCAGAGCTTTCGAAAATGTCACCCTTTCAAATGGTCGTGCTTTTCATGATTGCCGAACTTGCGGCAATTCCGATCGATTCGACATCGGCCTCGCTCGTGAACGGTGTCATGGCAATCTTCACGCTCATGTTTTTGCAGATCATGATTTCTTTTCTCTCCACAAAATTTGAGTGGTTCAAGAATTTTGTCACGGACAAACCGTCCGTCCTTATCGAAAAAGGCAGGATCAATATCAAAGAACTGAAGAAGCTCCGTATCACAAACACCGATCTCATGGAGCAGCTCCGCCTTGAGAACTGTCCTTCCTTGGCGGATGTGGAATACGCAATTATGGAGTCAAATGGTCAGCTTACCGTCATTCCGAAGGCTGAGAACAAACCGGTCACTCCGAAGGACATTGAACTTGCCGTAACGGAAGGTACACTTCCGAAGCTTATTTTTTCCGACGGAAAACTTTATGAAAAAAATCTTCTTTCACTGGGAATCAGCAAAGAGGCTCTCGACGCAAAACTCAAAGCCGCAAATTTAAAGGGCTATGAAAATATTTTTCTTGGTTTCTATGACGAAAACAAGCAGATTCATCTTTATCTTTCGTCAGACAAAACCGTTCCGTTCACAGCGGAGGTGAAGTTATGAAAAATGTAATCGTATCCGTCTGTGCGGTCGCCCTCCTGATTGGCGGCTGGCTCGTGTTCGCCCACTATTCGCAGGAAAAAATCGATAGTTTCAATCAATTCATCAATGATGACATCATAACCGCGGTTGAGGCTTCCGACTGGCAGAATTCAAACAAAAAAATGAAAAAGCTGAACAAAGACTGGCACAAGTATAAGAAAGTTGCGATTTTCTTTCTTGACACCCAGACAATAAACGAAATCGACTACTCGATGGCGAAGTCTGTCAAGTATGTCAAGGCAGAAGATGTGTCGAATTCCTCCGGAGAACTCAACGCTATGGTCGAGCAGCTCGCCTTCCTTTGCACAAATGACGAGGTAAACTGGGGCAATATTTTCTGACAGAAAAAGCAAAAAAGACCGAAACGGTCTTTTTTACTGAATTATTTCATACATTTTTGTTGCGGCTTCCTTCTTACAAGATTCGCTTATTTCCAAAATCCTCGCGGATACCGAGCTGTTGCCGAATTCGATGTGGATGATATCACCCACTTTGACTTCGGTTCCTGCCTTGGCCGGTTTGCCGTTTATCGAAATGCGCCCCTGATCACAAGCTTCTTTCGCGACGGTTCGCCTGCGTATCAATCTTGAGTTTTTTAAAAACTTGTCGATTCTCATAAGTGCCTTTCCCTAACCCTCTAATGAGCTATTAGGTTTGAAATAGTTTTATAATAAAGACGATTTCTCGTCTAAATTATCATGGTCATATCCGCCGGCTGTCAATGCCGGCAATTCGGTTATTCTTATTTGTTTACAGCGTCCTTTAATGCTTTGCCTGCTTTGAATACAGGAGCCTTGGATGCTTCAATCTTGATAACTTCTTCAGGTTTTCTAGGGTTTCTTCCCTGTCTAGCTTTTCTTTCTCTTGTTTCAAAAGTACCGAATCCGATTAACTGTACTTTATCTCCGTTTACCAATGCATCTTCAATGCTTGCAACCATTGCATTGATAGCAACCTCTGCGTCCTTTTTAGTGAAACCGGTCTTCTCTGCAACTGCAGCAACTAATTCAGCCTTGTTCATTTTAAGTCCTCCTTTTAAATGATAAATAATAATAAATAAAATAATGCCTACACCGTATGTTCCAACCCCTTGGCTTCTTCCCAAAGCTTGTCCATCTCTTCCAATGACATATCTTCAAGACGTCTGCCGTCTGCGTTCGCTCTTTCTTCAATATAGCGAAACCTTCTCGTGAACTTATCGCTAGTATAGTTCAATGCACTTTCAGGGTCAATATCCAAAAATCTGGCAACATTCACGCAAGAAAAAAGCAAATCGCCCATTTCCTCCTCAAGTCTCTGCTTCGAAGAGGCTGCCTCTGCATATTGCTCCATAAATTCCGCGTATTCCTCTGCTACCTTATCAAATGCGCCGGAAACATCATCCCAGTCAAAGCCGACATCTGCGGCTTTTTTCTGAACCTTGAATGCTCGCACCAGTGCCGGCAAGGCTTTAGGCACTCTCTCGAGTCGAGAAGCACATGACTTTTCATGTTTCTCTTCTACCTTGATATTTTCCCATTTTTCAAGCACTTTGTCAATAGATTTTGTGCTATTATTTTGCGTTTCCTGCAAAAAAACATGAGGGTGTCTGCGTATCATTTTCTCGCATTCTTCGTTTATTATATCCTTTAGGTCAAATTCTCTTTCTTCCTTTGCAAGATCTGCGTGAAACACAACCTGCAGCAGCACATCGCCGAGTTCCTCTCTGAGGTTTGCCATATCCTTGTTGTTTATGGCTTCAACAACTTCATATGCTTCTTCTATCATGCCTTTGCGCAGAGTCTCGTGCGTCTGAACTTTGTCCCACGGACATTCGTGTCTGAGAAGGGCAATAATCTCCGCAAGCCTTTCAATCGCCTCTTTATTGTCCTTCCCTGAGTTTGTCAAATACAGATATTCTTCCCTAATACTCATAGTGTTACCTACTTTATAAATTTATCAATAATTTTTACGAGCTTATCCCCTTTCGGAAGTCTTGCAAGCTCTTCTTTGGTTATTGCTTTAATCACGAAAATCAGAACAACATATACCACCGCTCCGAGCGCAATTGCCAGAATCGTGGAAATTGTATTGCTCGCCGTTATAAGAAACAGCAGCTTATATCCCGCAAACGCGGCTATTCCCATCAAAGCAGATGCGAGCGCCGGTTTGAAATATGTCATCGAATAGTCAAACTTGATGTTTATGTCTTTTTTTAAATATGCTGCATTCAGCGCCGTTGCTATCACATATGCGACAATGGTTCCGATTGGTCCGCCGTTCACGTTAATCGGCCGCAGTCCGACGAGGACATAGGTCAAAACAAGTTTCACAAGTGATCCGATTGCAAGGTTTCTGACAGGGATCGTTTGTCTGTCTACGCCTTGAAGCGCACCCGTAAGCGTCTGTAAAGCAGACATGAAAATAATTCCGATGCACATGATACGAAGGGTCGGTACGGATGCTGTAGCTTCCGCAAGCTGGCTCGGATACAAAAGGTGCAGAATCGGTTCTGCAAGGGAAAACATGCCGACTGCACACGGAAAACTTATCAGCATCGCCGTTCTCATCCCGAGTTTGCTTGTTTCCTTGACATCATTCAGATTTCCGAGGCTGAACCCCGCCGCAATTGCAGGCACAAGGCTCATTACAACCGCCTGGGTAAATGCCTGCGGAAGACCGATAAGTGAATTGCAGTACCCACCGAGTCTGCCCCACAGTACTTTTGATTCTACAAGGCTCCATCCGCTTGCCTGAAGTCTTCTCATGACAACTGCACTGTCTATGGTTTCCATCAAAGGAAGAATCGAAGCACCTATCGTAATCGGAACCGCAATGACCAGAAGTCGTTTTACGATTGTCGCTGTGCTTTCGAGCCTTTCGTTTGAGTTGTTTCTGTGTATTTTACTTGTTATCGCCGGAAGGTTCAGAAGATAGATTCCTATCACTACGACAAGTCCTGCCACGGCTCCTGCCGTACACCCGAATGTAGCCCCGGCGTTCGTTGCTTCAAGACCTGTCGGAATCAGGTAGTATGCAAGCGAAAGCCCGACAACCACTCTGAAAAGCTGTTCAAAGAACTGAGACAGCGCCGTGGGATTCATATTTTGGCGTCCCTGAAAATATCCTCTGTATGCCGACATGATCGGAACGAAAAACAGGGATGGGGCGATTGCCTGAAGCGACAGACTGGTGCCCGGGTTTTTTAGTACAGTTTCCTCGATGAAACCGGCTCCGAAATGCACCATCATAAATGAGGCAAATCCGAATGCCGCCATGAGCCAAAGCGAGGTGTGGAATACCTTGTGTGCACCACCGTAATTCTTCACGACCACCCTCTCGGATACCATTTTGGAAATTGCAACCGGGATTCCCGCTGTCGAAAGGGTCAGAAAGAACACATAAATCGGATATACTGAGCTGTAATATGAAATTCCCTCTGCACCGATCCAGTTGGTCAAAGGCAGCCGGAAGAAGACTCCCATAACTTTGACCAAAATTCCGGCAATGCCCAAAATCGCAGCACCTTTTAAAAATTTATTTCCTGCCATATATATTTAGCCTTTCTTAATAGCTTTGGTTTTCTTAAAGAGATTCCAATATCTTTCGTGTATGAATTTCTGCTTCTCTGACAGTTCGTTCTATATCAATCGTCATATACTCTCCGTTCTCATAAAGAACCTTTCCGTCTGCCATAGTAAGCAGAACATCCGTACCGGATGCAGAGTATACGAGATTATTTTTCATGTCATGCACCGGATACATATTCGGTGTGTCGATGTCAAGAACTATGAGGTCAGCTTTGAACCCTTCCTTGATTAATCCGCAGTCTTCTCTTCCCTGTCCGAGTGCCCCTCCCCGCGTTGCGGCTCTTAACGTCTGCGTAGGTGTAACCGCTGTCGGATCGAGGTACATCATCTTGGAAGCCATGGCAAAAACCTTCATTTCCTCAAAGAAGTTCAAGCTGTTGTTGCTGGCAACACTGTCGGTTCCGATTGCGACATTGATCTCTCTTTTAAGAAGTTCAGGCACATTGCACACCCCGCTCGCAAGCTTCATATTGCTTACCGGGTTTGATGCCACTGTAACATTTTTTTCTTTCAAAATATCAAAATCGTCTCCCTCGATCCACACGCAATGAGCAGCCGTAGCCGGGATATCCAGTGCACCCAGGCTGTCAAAATACTGAAGCGGGGTTAACGAATATTTGCGTTTGCATGCCACATGCTCGGACTCTGTCTCCGAAACGTGGATGTGCATTCTGGCTCCCACTTTTTTTCCGTATAAGGAAACTTCTCTTACCGCGAGAGGATTCGATGTGTATTCGGCATGAATGCTCACATCCATTTTTATTCTTCCGTCTTCGGTATTATGATATGCTTCGAATGTTCTTTTCATTTCCTGCATGGAGGGCAGCTTCCACACATCTCCGTCTCCGAAGTTTACGATTGCCCTTGAAATATTGGCTTTCATCCCGGCTTCGGATGTTGCTCTGACCATGTCATCTATGAAATAGTACATATCACTTGTCGATACGATGCCAAACCGCATGGATTCGGCCATAGTGAGCAAGGTTGCCCAGTATACCGCCTCACTCGTGAGTTTATCCTCAAACGGAAATATCTTCTTATTCAGCCAGTCCTGCAAGGCCATATTCTCTCCGTAGCCTCGCATGAGTGACATCGGTGAATGTCCGTGCGAATTGTAAAATCCGCTCATAAGCAGTCTGCCTCTGCCTTCGTACGTTCTCCCGTAATCCTTTTCCGGTGCTTCGGTACCAATATATTCTATGATTCCTGCGTCCACGCCGACATACATATTCTGTCTGACTTCAAAATTTTCATCAAGCATGCTTATGTTTTTAAAGAGCATTTTCTCCCCCTCAAATTGTCATTATCTTAAAACAAAACATTTTATCTTATTAGTATAACACACATTGTGTGTTGTTTCCAAGAATAATAGGCAAAAAAAGAGCAACTATATTTTTTTCACAGGGTATATTTTCAATCTAATTACAGATACTATTTTTACCAGACAAAACGGAGGAAAACCAAATGAAAGCTACAGGTATCGTAAGAAGAATTGATGATTTGGGAAGAGTCGTTGTTCCGAAGGAAATCAGGCGCGTTCTCAGAATCAGGGAAGGTGACCCTTTGGAAATATACACAGGCAATTCCGGCGAGGTCATTCTCAAAAAATACTCACCCATAAGCGAACTTGGACAGTTCGCCGACGAATATGCGGAAAGTGTCTCTCAGGTTCTTGGAACAACCATTGTTGTTTCCGACACCGATCAGGTAATTTCGGCATGGGGCGCAGGCAAGAAGGAATTTGCGGATAAAAAGGTGGACAATGAGCTTGATAAAATCATCCAAAGCAAAAATCGCTACTTAAACGATTCGAAAATTGTGGTCCCCATTATTTCCCAGGGCGACCCGATCGGCTCTATTACCATCTTGCCGAAGAGCGGCAAGGTTCTCGGTGATACGGAGCTTAAGGCAGCCGAAATCGGTGCGAACTTTCTCGCGCGACAGATGGAGAACTGATTCCCGCTCTTTTGGCATATATCCCGTCATGCAGAAAACGGCATGCGCTCTATTTCTGAACGCCTGCCGTTTTTTTGTCTTCGTATAAAGTTTCGAGTAGTTCTATGCTGTCGGAAAGCATGTGTGTGCGGTCGGTGGAAAGCCTTATAAACGGCTGTGTTCCTCCGTGTACGAAAACTTTCCTTCCGAATTTTTCCGTCAGGTTGAACAGTGCATATCCACTCAGAGGATTCTTCTCCGCAAAGTCAAACACGAGTTTAACCGCCGCATTGTCTTTTACGGTCAGTTTCTGTGCAGGAACCGTTTCCTTGGCTTCCGGATGAATTCGGACAATCGAAAGTTCTCCCGCAAGGAAGCGTGCATGGGACACCTTTACGAGATTGATCGCCGCCTGCGGCACATCGCCGAAACGGTCAAGCATTTCGTCGATGATTTCATCTTCATCCTCTTCGCTTCTGACTGATGCAATTTTCTTATACATGGAAAGCTTGAGGGATTCGTTTTCGATATACTGCTTCGGAATGTATGCAGATACCGGAAATTCAATGCTTGCCTCTTCTTTATCTTCGTTTATGATTTCGCCTTGAAGTGCTCTGACTGCGTTGTCGATCATCTTGCAGTAAAGTTCATATCCGACGTTCATCATGTGCCCGTGCTGCGCAGTTCCGAGCATGTTGCCCGCACCTCTGATTTCGAGGTCACGCATCGCAACTTTGAAGCCTGCTCCGAATTCGGTGAACTCTCTGATTGCCTTGAGCCGCTTCTCGGAGACTTCCGTAAGGACTTTGTCCTTTTGGTACATCAGGTAAGCATAGGCGATTCTGTTTGATCGGCCGACTCTGCCTCGGAGCTGATAAAGCTGGGAAAGACCATATCGGTCTGAATCCATGATTATCATAGTGTTTGCGTTCGGGATGTCAATTCCTGATTCGATGATCGTCGTCGACACAAGCACATTGCTTTCGCCGTTTATGAATCCGACCATCACATCTTCAAGCGCATGTTCGTTCATCTGGCCGTGTCCGACCGCAACGATAGCTTCCGGCACGAGTTCCTCTATTTTTTCGGCGATTTTCTGGATGCCCTTTACGCGGTTGAATACGACATAGACCTGACCGCCTCGGCCGAGTTCCCTCTCGACGATGTCTCTTATGAGCATGTCATCCTGCTCGAGCACATAGGTCTGCACCGGGTAGCGTTCTTCCGGCGGTTCCTCAATTACGCTCATGTCCTTGATTCCCGTCATCGACATATTTAGGGTCCTCGGAATCGGGGTTGCCGAAAGTGTCAGAACATCCACGTTTTTCTTCATTTTTTTAATGCTTTCCTTGTCTTCCACTCCGAAGCGTTGTTCTTCGTCCACGACAAGGAGACCCAGATCCTTGAACTTTATGTCCTTTGACAGAAGTCTGTGGGTGCCGATGATGAGGTCAACCTGCCCTTTTTCGAGTTCGCCGATAATTTTCTTTTGCTGCGCCGGAGTTCGGAATCTGGATAGGACTTCGACCTTAAACGGGAATTTCTCGAATCTTTCCTTCAGTGTGTAATAATGCTGGTTGGCGAGGATCGTCGTCGGCACAAGCACCGCTGCCTGTTTTCCGTCGGAAACACATTTAAAAAGTGCTCTTGCAGCAACCTCGGTTTTGCCGAAGCCTACATCTCCGCAAAGCAGTCGATCCATGGAAAACGGTTTTTCCATGTCACCTTTGATTTCCTCTACAGCCCTGAGTTGATCGCCCGTTTCCTCGTAAGGAAAGGCGTCTTCGAATTCTTTCTGCCAGACGGTATCCTGTGGAAAACTGTGCCCCGGCTGCATTTTGCGCTGTGCGTAGAGATCTATGAGATCCTTTGCCATTACCGCGATTGCGGCCTTTGCCTTTGCTTTGGTTGCTTTCCATTCTCCGCCGCTGAGTTTGTTTATCTTCGGCACGGCTCCGTCCGAGCCTATATATTTCTGAACGATATCCATCTGCTCCACGGGAACATAGAGCATATCGTTGCCTGCGTATTTTATTTTGATGTAATCTTTCTTTTCCCCTTGTACATTCAGCTGTTCTATGCCCACGAATTTACCAATGCCGTGGTTTTCGTGCACCACATAATCTCCCTCGCGCATGTCGGTGAAAGACTGAATTTTGGAACCTTTGTTTTTAAACTTTTTTCGCTTCGAGGTCTTGTGATTCGCAAAGATATCTGCCTCGCAGATATAGCAGAATTTTTCGCTTGGAAAATCAATTCCTGAGGTAAGGCTTCCCTTCTCGAAGTTCACCTTCCCTTCCAGGCCGATCCGCTGCACGAATTCGCGGAGATTGTTTATGCGCTCCTCTGATGAGCATACGATTGTGATTCTGTAATCTTTCTTTGCGTATGCCTTGAGTTCGCTCTCGAGGACATTCATCTTGCCGCTGAACGAAAGCACCTGTCGGGTATTGAGGTTGTAAACCTTATCAAAGGTATCCGCACCTGCAATTCTCTTGGGGAAAGGCGTAAATACCGCAACATTCGGATATTTGTATGCGGTACGGAAATCGTTTTCGTCCGAGATTACGGAGATGTCTTTTGAGATTGCCTGACCCCTTGCAAGGAGAACTTTAAAGTCCTCTTTTAATTCGAGAGTCCTGTGGCTGAGCATTTCCTCGATTCTGTCGGGGTCATCAATCATCAGCATCCCATCGGTCATATAGTCCCACAGGTATTCCGTCTCATCATAAAAATAGCGGATGTAGTTTTCCAAAAGCTGAAGGTTTGAAACCTGTTCAATGTATTCGCAGATTTCCTCGCATGTATTCATCAGGTTCTGAGCAGTTTCTTCATCCTTCTTTGCCATTTCCTTTGCGGCGCGGGTATATTCGCTTCGAAGTTTTTTCGATGCCTTCTTAAAAACATCTTCGTCTGTTATGATCTGCTCTGCAGGATATATTTCAACGAATTTGAGGTTTTCGACCGAACGCTGGCTCTCCGTATCGAAGGTCCGGATCGAATCCACCTCGCTTCCGAAAAATTCAATTCTATATGGGTATTCCGCATCCGGCGTGAATACGTCCACGATGCCTCCGCGTATGCTGTACCCGCCTCTTGCATCAACGATTTCCATACGCTCATATCCGAGTTTGGCAAGACGCTTGTTAATCTCGGCGATTTCAATTTCGTCGCCAAGTTGTATTTTTAAAGAGGTTTCTTCAAAGAAACGATGTGGAGTAATCTTTTTAATGGCAGCCGAAACAGGCGCAATCACCACAACCGGTTTTCTGGTGCGCAGGGCTTTTAAGGCTTTTAATCTTTGTATGAGCAGATCGTGGTCTTTTGCCGCATATCTCAGCAAGAACTGTTCTTCCGACGGAAGAACGATAATTTCTTTGTCCCTGACAAAAAAAGAAAGATCCAAGGCAAGTCTCTTCGCTCTCACATCCGTGGAAACGATGATAATGCTCTGATTCTTTTCTTTTGCGAGATAAGCGGCAACCGGAGCTACACGGCTTTCGGATATTCCTGAAATGTTAATCATTTTTCTCTTCCTTCTTAAGCCTTATATTATACTCGTTCATTGCCTTATCAATTCCTTTTTCGACGATACACGCAGCCGCTTTCGCTGCCCGAGTGAGTGCATCCTCCAAAAGGTCTTTTTCTTTTTTCGTTACACCACTGATAACATAATCAATTAGATCAACTTTTTTATCGCTGCCAATCCCGACGCGGATTCGCGGGAATCCATCATCCTGAAGCAGATAGACAATGTTTCGCATTCCGTTATGCGTCCCCGCGCTGCCTTTTTTTCGCAAGCGAATACTGCCGGTCGGAATATCAATGTCGTCATAAATGACAATGAGGTTTTCAATGTCCTCTTTATAGTAGTTCATCACTTCCATCACCGACTGGCCGCTCAGGTTCATATATGTCTGCGGTTTAACAAGCAAAACCTTCCGGCCGGCGATTCTTCCCTCGCCGACCAGAGCTTTGAATTTTATTTTATCAACTTTAATGCCGTATTCCTCTGCCAGCAGGTCAACGGCTATAAACCCCATATTATGCCGGGTGTTCTCGTATTTTTTCCCGGGGTTTCCCAGACCTACAATAATATACACAGGTTTACGATCCTTTCTTTTCTATTATTAATCAAACAGTACACTGATAGATCCGTTGGTGAACACTCTTGTCATCGCTTCCGCAAACAGCGGTGCTACGGACAGGAATGTCATCTTTTCAAGCTTCTTTTCTTCCGGAAGCGGAACGGTATTGAGCAAAACAAGCTCTTCAATTGCCGATGCCTCAAGTCTTTCTACAGCAGGTCCTGACAATACCGGATGGGTTGCAGCTGCGAAAACAGCTTTCGCACCCAAATCTTTGATTGCGTTTGCGGCGTTGCAGATGGTTCCCGCCGTATCGATCATATCGTCGATAATAATGCAGTTCTTGCCGTCGATGTTACCGATGATATTCATGATTTCACTCTTGTTCGGTTCCGGTCTTCTCTTGTCGATAATCGCAATCGGGCAGTTGAGGAATTCCGCAAGATTTCTTGCTCTTGTAACGCTGCCGTGGTCAGGAGAAACGACAACGAGGTCTTCCATCTGTTTCTCTTTAAAATATTTCGCAATGATCGGCATTCCGAGAAGATGGTCAACCGGAATATCAAAGTATCCCTGAATCTGGTTTGCATGTAAATCCATGGTGAGGACTCTGTCAGCTCCGGCTGCCATAATTAAGTCAGCCACAAGTTTTGCCGTAATCGGGTCTCTTGCCTTTGCCTTTCTGTCCTGACGCGCATATCCGTAATATGGAATAATCGCATTGATTCTGCCTGCAGAAGCTCTCTTCATCGCATCGATCATGATGAGCAGTTCCATCAGGTTGTCATTTACCGGACTGCAGGTTGACTGAACTATGTACACATCAATCCCTCTTACCGATTCCCAGATGTTCACTGAAATCTCACCATCGCTGAACTTGGTAACAGTTGCCTTTCCAAGTGGCTTTCCCATGATGTCTGCGATTTCCTTGGCTAATTCGATATGCGAATTGCCCGTAAAAATTTTGTAGTCAGAAAATACTCCGCTTCTCACTGTTTTTTACCTCGTCTTTCTTTCGTGTACTTTTGATTTGATTTTGTTTTTACTTTTTTCTCTTCAAAATCCCTTTTGCAGAAACCCATCCCTGTTTCTTGGTTCCGCGTGCCCTTGCGATATAGAGGGCATCGCCTTCCACGTCTTCCGTAACGGTGCTTCCGGCTGCGATATACGCGCCCTCACCCACATTAACCGGTGATACGAGGTTGCTGTTGCATCCGATAAACGCTCCGTCGGAAACCGTTGAACGGTATTTGGCTGTGCCGTCGTAATTTACAAAAACCACGCCGCAGCCTAAATTTACATCGCATCCCACATCTGAATCCCCTATATATGTGAGGTGCGCTGCTTTCGAGCCGTCTCCGAAGGTCGAGTTCTTGATTTCAACGAAATCTCCGACCTTGCAGTTTGCTCCGACCCTGCTTCCGGGCCGCATATATGCGAAAGGACCGACTTTCGTTCCTTCACCTATCGTGCTTTCCACTATGACGGAATTTTCGATTTCAACTCCGCCGGCAACTTCAGAATCGGTAATTCTGGTGTTCTGTCTGATTGCACAGTTCTCTCCGATTCTTGTATTCCCTTCCAGTGTGACGCAAGGACCGATTACGGTTCCTGCACCGATTTCCACGCTTTCATCGATATAGGCAGAGGATGCATCCACAAATTTCACACCTGCCTGCATATGTTTGAGCACGGTGTTCATGCGTGCTTCTGCCGACTTGCTGTACGCCTCGAGCAAAGCATTTCTTTCCTTTTCGTCCATGATTCTCCTTCTACTTTTCCAAAAGCATTTCGCCTACTTTGTAAATGTCTCCTGCGCCCATTGTAATCACCATGTCGCCCGGCTGTGCATTTCGGTCCACATAATCGGCAATCGCATCAAAGCTTTCCATAAACAAAACTTCCTTATTCGGATGCGTTTGCTGAATGCGCTCTGCGAGCTGTGCGGATGAAATTTTGTAGATATTCTTCTCTCTTGCTGCATAAATTTCCGCAAGAATGAGTTTGTCGGCTTTGTTAAAGGCCTCCGCAAAGTCATCAAAGAGAGCCATCGTTCTCGTATAGGTATGCGGCTGGAAAAGACACCACAGTTTGTTGTGAGGAACGTTCTGCGATGCGTCCAAAGTCGCCTTAATCTCTGTCGGGTGATGAGCATAGTCATCCACGATTTTAACTCCCTTGGAAGTCGTTCCGACGATGTCGAACCTTCTCTGCGTTCCGTGGTAGCTTTCCAAAGTTTCCTTTATGATTTCGCTGTCCACGCCCAGCGTATGTCCGCAGGCATAAGCCGCAAGTGCGTTTAGAATGTTATGCTCTCCCGGAATTCTGAGCTGCACCCGGTTCAGTTTCTCCCCTTTGTGAAAAACATCAAAGGACGGCATTCCGTTTTCGTCGAACAAAATATTTTTCGCACAGTAGTCGCAATTTTCGTTCAAGCCAAAAGTTACAACATTGTCGAGTCCCTGGATGACGCGGTTGACAAACGGATTCGCATCATAGGCAATAATCGTTCCCGCTTCCGGCACCAGATGTGCGAAGCGGTCGAAGGAGCTGACAATATGGTCAATATCCTTGAAATAGTCCAAATGATCCGAATCAATATTCAGAATAATTTCCATCTTCGGTTTCAGGCTCAGGAAGCTGTCCATGTATTCACACGCCTCGGTTACAAAATACGGACTGTCCCCGACCTTCACATTGCCGCCGATTTCGGAGAGATTCCCTCCAACCAGAATTGTCGGTGAAAGTTTCGCACGATCGAGGATCAAAGATACCATCGAAGTCGTTGTCGTTTTTCCGTGTGTTCCCGAAATTGCAATGCTGTTCTTGTATTCATCCATCAGGAGTCCCAGCATCTCTGCGCGGCTCATCACAGGAATTCCTCTCTCCTGCGCGCGCACAAGTTCCGGGTTGTCTTTGCCGACCGCTGCCGAGTATACAAGCAGATCCGCATTTTCCACATTCTCGGCTCTGTGACCGATAAAGATTCTCGCGCCTGCCTTGGCAAGTTTATCCGTCATCTCGGACTCTTTCATATCCGAGCCGGACACGCTGTACCCTCTGGACAGCAAAATCTCTGCAATGGCAGAGAGACCGATCCCTCCGATGCCTATGCAGTGTATGTTTCTGTATTTATTTAAATCCAGCATAAAAAGCCTCCAAATTTCGTGTCAGTCTTATACATATATTAGTATAACACAAATTCTCCGTTTGTTATATACTAAATAGCAAAAAAAATGAAAAAGCCAAGACACTGGCTTTTCTCTGTGCTTGGCATTCTTATTTTCGTTTTGCGGTTGGTTTTCCCTTTCCCGCTTCGTGTCTGAGTACACGGATATCCGGGTTTTGCTCTTTTGCGTATTTACAAATGGCATTCACCTCGCTGCGTTTAAAGAACAGAGCTTTTTCGAGGCTGCTGTAACCGATGTGCAGGCGCACATACTCATCATCTCCGCGGTCTTCAATTACAATGGAATTAATGTCTTCCCACGCAAAAAAATCGTACTGCGTCGTGATCTGCATATTATAGAAGATTTCAAGTCCGCGACAGGTGATCGCGGCATCCTTCACCGTTACCATCGTGATGGAATAAAGGATTGAAAAAATCATCGAAATCACCGCAAGCGGCAGGTTTCTGTCAAAGGAGGAAACTCCGAAGAGCAGTAAAACAACCACCAAAACCCATCCTCCGATTTTTACCCATTTCTTCCGCGGTTTGTTTGCACGTGCCGTATAAATCGGCGGCGGCAGGGAATCCCAAGGGAGCATTTTTTTCATAACTATGACTTCCTTTCTTAAAAGGGGCGCGTCAGTTTCCCGGCGCGCCCGAATTTTGCTGAAAATTAAGCGTTAATCTTCGGAGCCTTGCCTTCTGCACGGCGTGCTTCCAGGCACTCCAAAGCTTTACGGTGTGCTTCTTCAGGAGCTCCCGCAACTTTGCCTTTGCGTGTCTTTCCCAGCAGATTCGTGTAAGAACCGTCTGCCCAGAAAATGTTACGTCCAAGCAATGCTGTTATGTATGCGTAAATCGGATTGATGAGATTTACGAATGCATATGGGAAGAATACGAGCGGGCTCATTCCGAGTACGCCGGTCTGGTATGCGCCGCATCCTGTCCAAGGGAACATAACCGCCCAAAGAGTACCGGCATCTTCCAGAGTACGGGAAAGCATGTTGCGTCCAAGTCCGAGTTCATCAAATTTATCAGCATAAATCGGAGCCGGAACACCGATTCCGAGGAACTGGTCACACATTGTTGCATCACAGAAGATGGATGTAAGAAGTGTTGCCAGAATCAAGCTTCCGACAGATTTAATCTTGTGCTTGAGGCCGCCGAACAGACGCTCAATACATCCACAGCGTTCCAGTGCACCGCCGTAAGCGAGTGCAACGAGAATCAGGTTGATGGTCCACAGCGTTCCATCCATACCGCCTGCTTTGCCTAAGATGGAGTCTGCAACTTCATTTCCTGTTTCTACTTCGATACCGTAGTGCAGCATGTTGAATATGTCACCCAGCGCACGGCTTCCATAGATATCAACCGGCTGGAAGATAATCATGAAAAGCGTCGCAACTGCAACAGAAACGGCAATACCCACAAGTCCGGGCACGCGGAGAATACACATAATGATTACGACAACAATCGGAATCAGCAGGATTGGGCTGATATTGAATGCGCTTCCGAATGCTTCCTGAATGTTTGCAGCAACCGTCGGATCGTAAGCACTTTCGTCGATATTCAGACCAAGAACCGTGTAAAGCACAAGTGCGATAATCATCGTCGGTCCGGTCGTCGAAACCATTGCGGTTACGTGATCAAATAAACCTGTTTCGGCAACAGCCGCAGCAAGGTTTGTCGTGTCGGACAGCGGGGAAAATTTATCTCCTACGTATGCGCCGGAGATGATCATGCCTGCTGTGATTGCCGGATTGATGCCAAGGCCGGCACCAATACCAAGGAACGCAAGACCGATAGTCGCTGTAGTTGTCCAGGAGGAACCGCAGGCAAGACCTACGATTGCACAAAGGATACATCCGATTGGAAGGAAAAGCTTCGGCGTGAGCAGATCAAGTCCATATACGATAAGCGACGGAATCGCTCCGGAAGCCATGAAGCTGGATACCAGGAAACCAACCGTGCAAAGGATCAGAACTGCTTCCATGGAAGCGCTCAGACGGTCAATCATTCCCGTAAGCATTTCCTTAAAGCTGTGTCCGCAGGAAACACCTACAATACAAGCGACGATAATTGAGAGTACCAACGGCATGTGTGCGTCGTGGTAGCCGGATTCCGATCCGCCGAGGAAGCAATAAAGCATCAGGGCAATCATTACAACAATCGGAATCAATGCCACGATGAAGCTTGGCTGCCGTGGCGTTCTTTTTTCGTTAGTCATAAATTAATACCTCACTTTAGTTTAATAAATTGTTGAAGTCATATGACGGTATTCTATCACAGCTTAAATATAAAAGCAAGCAAATTCTGCGACATGCAGCATAACATTTCTTTTGTTGACAAAAAAACAAAAAATAAATATAATATTCTATATATACTGAATAATTGGAGGATTTTCTTATGAAACGTACGGAAAGAATCGGCGCAATTATTAAAATACTAACGGATACACCGAACAAAAGTTACACCTTGCAGTATTTTTGCGATTTGTTCGGAGCTGCAAAATCAAGCATCAGTGAAGATATAAAATCCGCGAGTGAGGCACTGCGATTTACCGGCGGCGGATACCTCGAAACATCTGCCGGGGCAAAAGGCGGCGTAAAGTTTGTTCCGGATATATCCGATGAAGCGGTAAAAGCTCTTCAGAAAGAATTCTGTGAAAGATTGTCCGATCCCGGGAGAATCCTGGGCGGGAATTTTATTTATACTTCCGACTTGTTTTACGATTCTCAGCTTATTCAGCAGCTCGCCTGCGTTTTCGCACGCAAGTTCAGGGACTGCGGTGCAGACTATGTCGCTACCGTTGAAACAAAAGGCATCCCGCTTGCTTCCCGTGTCGCACATCTGATGAATATTCCTTTGGTCGTTGTCCGCAGAGAAGCGAAAGTCTCGGAAGGCTCAACAGTGAGCATCAACTATTTCAGCGGCTCGTATGACAGGATTCAGCGCATGTCGATGTCAAAACGTGCGATTGCAAGCGGCAGCAGAGTTCTCATTATTGATGATTTTATGCGCGGAGGCGGCAGCGTTATCGGAATCTCCGAGATGACGGCAGAGTTTAATGCCTCTGTGGTCGGCGTAGGTGTTGCCATCGCGTCACTCAAGCCTGAGCAAAAAAAAGTGGACGACTATACATGCCTTGTATATATCGACGATATTCCGACCGATGGAAAGGAAATCCCTCTTAAACCAAGCGAAAACATTTTCTGAGAAATGAAAGTGCAGTACCCTCTTCATTGCTTTAATGTATAGATTTTGTATATTCTTTGTATGAAATTCTATCATTTGGAAAATTATGTTGTAACTTTTTTAACAATGTAATATAATATAAGTTAAGCATAAGCGCTGAAAACTATGCTGGAAAGGTGGTACAAAATGAACATTACAGATGTCAGACTCAGAAAGGTCGGCGAAGAAGGGAAATTAAAAGCTATAGCTTCTGTTACATTTGATGATGAATTTGTAGTTCACGACATTAAAGTGATTGACGGTCAGAACGGTTTATTCATCGCTATGCCAAGCAGAAAAATCGGGAACGGGGAGTTTAGAGATGTCGCTCACCCTCTTTCATCGGAAACACGCAACAAGATCAGAGATGCCATTTTCGAAGAATATGAAAAGGCCCCTGCTCCTGAAGCAGATATCGAACCTGCAGTTTAATTGGTTAAAACGAACTTATACTTTAAAACCCGCCTTGCGGCGGGTTTTTCATTTCGTCTTATGCGAATTCAACGCGAATCATATTTGTCTTGCCCGTTATATCGAGCGGAACTCCGGCACTTATTACGACCTTGTCGCCGGAAGCAAGCAAACCGACTTTGCGCCCCTCTTCCAGGCAGCGGTAAACAAGGACATCCACATTCTGAAGATTCTCGACCATGAGCGGATATACGCCCCAGATGAGTGCCATCTGATGATAGGTTTTTTCGTGCGGAGTAGCTGCAATCAGCATCGTAGCCGGGCGGAACTTACTCATCCTGAGCGCGGTGTATCCGGATTTGGTGATGCTCATGATTGCTTTTGCATTTATATCGCGCGCGAGCGTACATGCCGCATGTCCCACGGCATTTGTCGTATCGGAGGAATCCATCTCGTACCACATATTGCCTCCCGGCAGGAATCTCGGGTCATCCTGCTCCGCCTGCATTGCAATCTTTGCCATCGCCGCAACCGCCTCCACAGGATACGCACCCATTGCGGTTTCTCCCGAAAGCATTACCGCAGAGCTTCCGTCAAACACGGCATTCGCCACATCCGTGATTTCCGCACGCGTCGGAAGCGGACTTTTTATCATGGACTCCAACATCTGTGTTGCGGTGATTACGATTTTTCCGCTCTGCTGGCAGCGCTTGATAAATCTTTTCTGAATCCCCGGAAGCCTTGCAAAATTCACTTCCACTCCCATATCGCCTCTTGCAACCATTATACCGTCGGAAGCCTCCAGAATTTCCTCGAAATTATCAATTCCTTCTATATTTTCAATTTTCGAAATAATTTTAATATCACCGCCGCCGTTTTCGGTCAGAAATTTCCGCAATGCAATTACATCATCGGCTCTTCTTACAAAAGACGCCGCGACATAATCCACATCCTTTTTGATTCCGAAAAGCAGGTCTTCTCTGTCTACCGGGCTTAGATATTCCATGGAAAGCGCAACATTCGGTACGTTGATTCCCTTGTGATTGCTGATTTCCCCGCCGATTATGACTTTACATGCAATTTCTGTTTGCGTGGTTTCGATAACCTTCAGTCTGAGTTTGCCGTCATCGATAAGAACTTCGTCTCCTTCTTTGAGTTCCTGCGGCAGACTCTTGTAAGTCACCGACGTACGGGAAGCATTCCCCATGATTTCTTTGGTCGTCAAAGTGAAGGTTTCGCCCGCTTGGAGAACGGCCTTGCCTCCCTCGAAATCCCTTGTTCTTATCTCCGGTCCTTTCGTATCGAGCATGACAGCCGCCGACATTTCGAGTCCGTCACGCACTTTTCGGAAAAGGTCAATGGTCTTTCCGTGTTCTTCTCTGTCGCCATGCGAAAAATTCACTCGTGCAACATCCATCCCCTCTTTGAGCATTTTCTTTATCGTCACTTCGTTGATGGAAGCCGGACCCAAAGTACAGATTATTTTTGTTTTTCTCATGGCATATTCCTCCGTTCATGAATTTACTTTCCTGCTAACAATATCTGCTTCTATTCTACCCCATATGCAAAAATAATGCAATCAGCCTATTGCCGATTTTGCGCAAAATGGTATATACTTCTATATGTATACGACAAACGTCGTAAAATATGGGACATACGAGGATATTGTATTATGAAAGATGAAAACATGAACAAAAGATTACGAAACGAATGTGCATTTTCCCTTATCTGCTCTGCGGAAGATGCTGCAAATATGATTGAAGACGGCATGGCTGTCGGAATCAGCGGTTTTACCAATGCAGGTTATCCGAAAGCGGTTCCTCATGCTCTTGCCGAGCAGGCAAAGGCAGGAAGAAAAGTTAAAATCGACCTCTATTCCGGCGCTTCCGTCGGCCCTGAAGTGGACACGGAACTTACCGAAGCCGGTGTTATAGGAAAGCGGATTCCTTATCAGACCAATTCCGTTCTGAGAAAATCCATCAACGCAGGCGATGTCGGCTATATCGACATGCACCTCGGCCGCTCTCCTGAATTTGTCGCAGCCGGTCATGTCAGAAAACCTGATATCGCTCTGGTCGAGGCTCTCGCGATTACAGAAAACGGAGACCTTGTTCCTACAACCTCCGTCGGCAATACGCCTGCCTATGTTGCAGAGGCAGATGCTGTCATCGTTGAAATCGCGATGGCGAAACCGCTGGAACTGGAAGGAATGGCCGATGTATACATGTGTGAAAAGCCGCCCCTCAGGCAGCCGATTCCGCTCACGCATCCGGGAGAGCGTATCGGAACGCCTTACATAAAATGCGGTTGGGATAAAATCAAGGCAATCGTTCTTTCCGACAAAAGTGATTTAACAAGACCGCTTGCCGCAATCTCCGAAGATTCAAAGAAAATCGGCGAAAACATTATTAAATTCTTAGAGAATGAAGTTGCTGAAGGCCGTCTCGGCAAGTCGCTTCTTCCGATTCAGTCCGGTGTCGGCTCGGTTGCGAATGCCGTACTCTACGGACTGCGTGATTCGGAATTCGAGAACCTGACCTGCTACACCGAAGTGATTCAGGACTCTATGCTTGACCTCGTAAAATGCGGGAAAGCATCCGTAGCATCCTGCACGGCACTTGCCCCTTCCCCGGAAGCGCAGGTTGAATTCTTTAAAGATATTGATTTTTATAAAGAGCATATCATTTTCCGCCCGCAGGAAATTTCCAATTCCATCGAGGTTTCCCACAGGCTCGGTCTGATTGCCATGAATACCGCACTTGAAGTCGATATTTACGGAAATGTCAACTCGACGCATGTGCAGGGCAAGAAAATAATGAACGGGATTGGCGGCTCGGGCGACTTCTCGCGCTCCGCATCGCTTGTCATCTTTACGACCTCATCGGTTGCAAAGAACGGCGCGATTTCTTCCATCGTTCCGATGTGTCCGCATGTGGATCACACCGAGCATGAAGTCATGGTCATCGTAACCGAGCAGGGCTATGCGGATCTTCGCGGCCTGACTCCGAAGGAAAGAGCTGTCGCGATCATTGAAAACTGTGCGCACCCGGATTATCGGGATGCTCTCATGGACTACTTTAACAGAGCATGTGCCGAGGCTCCTTGCCAGACGCCGCACATCCTCGATGAAGCGCTTTCCTGGCACAGCCGTTACGAGAAGACCGGCAGCATGAAATAGCATACGCCAAAAAGACAAGAGTGCAGAACCGTTTGTATTTTCGGCTACGCACTCTTTTTTCGATCGTTTTATTCGTTCTCGTTTTCTTCCGGTTCTCTATTTGTTCAGTAGGAAGATGCCGACTAAGCAGACCGCGATACCCGCTAGCTTCGTTCCGGTCAGCGGTTCTTTGTAAACCATCACGCCGACGACCAGCAGCGCAATGGCGACAAAGATCGCCTGCACGATGTTGCCGACCGAAACTTCCCAGCCGACTTTATACATAAAGATCGCGCCGACTTCCAGTCCGACCACTGCCAGGCCCAGCACGAACGGCGTCCAGTTCAGACCCGCGATCTGCGTGCTCAGACTCTCCCCGTTTCCGATCGTCAGATAAAGTACGATAAGCCAATCGGCCAATAGTATGCAAGCATTCTGAATTCCCCCTCTCTTGCAAAAAACGGATCTCTAAGCAAGGATCTCAACCTGCGGATCTTCGGCTGACGCGACATACCGGCGAACCGTTCCGCCGAGTTCTTTCTGAATTTCCTGTGCCAGCGCGTCCAGCGCTTCTTCCAGGACCGCATCCGCTTCTTCTCCGCCGACCGTTTCAATGATCATAAGGGCGTTGGTCGTTTCCTCCGTGAGCATCGTTCTGACCGACTCACGCCAGTTCCAACAGCGGCAGATCGCACCCGCGTTATCCTTGTACACGACTTCACCCGGATACGGCGGCTCGCTCTTATCCGAACCGTAGGTCACAAATTCTTCGCTGCCGTTTGCCAGTGTCAGATGCACATCTCCGTCAAACTTATCGATGTCTTCCCCTCCGATCGGCACGCCGTATGTCAGTGAAATCCCGTTGTAGATATCGACCAGCGGAATGATGCTGCCGATCTCGTTTCCGTTGAAAACACGTTTGAGCATAGCCTCAATGGAGCAGCGGGCACCTTTCTTTGTCTTAAACTTGCGAAACGCTTCTCTCCAGGTCGCGATGACCGGATTTGCCGTAAATTCCAGATTGGCGATATGCTTTTTGCAGGCCTGCATGGCTTCAGCAAGATAAGGCATATATCTGTTCTCATCCTTCACTTTGCCGTCGATGCCCTCACATACCAGAATCCCGATCTTTGCCTGTGGAAAAAGATCTGTAAAATCTTTGTCCATGATAAATTTTTTCATCTTCTTGTCCTCCTCATCTGTGTTCTTTCTTGTCTGCGATCGCTCTCTGCGGTCGTCCCTTGCGGTCGCTCTCTGCCCCCCGCCGTGAGCCGCTGTACCACTCGCCGCGCGGAGAGACGCCTAAACAAAAAGCGCCGCATTCCGCATCTTCAATGGCCTAACGATACGAAATCCGGCGCTGCTTTTTTTCAGCGTCCTCACCCGGCGGCGAGATCATTCCTTATTATGTAGGAAATATCGTTACGATCTTTCCGGAATAATGACAAAAGCGCCTTGCGGAGCGTCGCTCATAAGTGAGCGACATGTGTGCATAGAAATCTTTGATTTCGTTATGCACACTTTTGTCCTTTACAGCAAGATTTATAGCACAAATCCGCTTCCTTGTCAACAGGTTTTCCGATCCGCGCCGAACCATTTTGACGTTAAACATAATTGCTCATTTCTTTTACGCTCAGGCCACCTCCTGCATGCGGCAAGCCGCAATGCATGCACAGCCCGATCCTTGTGAAAACAAAAAGCACCAAACCGGATTCCTCTGCTGAATTATTTTCCAAACAGCGCCATGCCCGGCAGGCTCGCGAACGGCACAAACGGGTGTTGGTAACTGTACGCCGTATAGATCTCATCGCTGATGACGATCAGATCATAAGCTTCGGCAATGCGCGCGATCTCCCGCATGGTTTCTGTCGTTAAGCAGTTTCCGGTCGGGTTGTTCGGTGAATTGATGACCAGCGCCTTGGTCCGCTCGGTGATCAGGTTTTCGAGCCTTTCAACATTCACCTGAAAGTCTTCCTCTTCATAGGTCGCCAGTTCCACCGGAATGCCGCGCGCCAGCTCCACCTGCTGCGGATACGGCGTGAAGTACGGCGCCTGCAGGATCACCTCGTCACCGTCATCGAGAATGGCTTCCAGCGCCAGGTACATGCCCAGACAAGCCGAAGCCGTCACAAATACCTCTTCGTCGCGCACCGGCATACCGAAATTCTTTTCATAATAGCGGCAGATCTCTGCCCGCAGCTCCGGGTCGCCGCGAAAATCTGTGTATTTGGTGTGTCCGGCCTTCGCATCGCGGAACGCTGCTTCGATGATCGGCTCCGGCGTAGTCATATCCGGATCACCCAAGCTCAGATTGATTACATCGTCAAAGCTTTTCGCCATCTCATCCGACTGTCCCATGGCCGTGGACTGATCTTTCCAATATCGTTTGGCAATAAATTTATGTTTCATCGCCCGCTCTCCTTATTGTCACATTTTGTCTGCATACTTTTGCCTGCATGTCTGCACACGTTTACCGGTATGCTCTAGTTTTCTTTTAAAAATTCCGCGAATTTTTCCAGTCCCTGCGCCAGCAGCTTGGAGTCGAACGCGTAACCGATTCGTACGCAGCCCTCCATCTCGAAACAGGAACCCGGCGTAAACAGCAGTCCCTTTTCACGGATCAGACGCACGCACAGGTCGTAGGACGGAATGTCCTTATCGTAATATACCAACGCGGTCGTGCCTGCTACCGGCTTCACATAGTGGACGCCCTCGGTGTCCTGTACCCACTTGTCGAGGATCTCGCGGTTCTTCAAAAGGATCGCGCGGTTCCGTTCAAAGATCTTTTCCTTATGCGCAAGCGCCAATCCTGCCAGCATATCATCCAGCACACCGCAGCTGATCGTATCGTAGTCTCTGCGCTCGTGGATCTGGTGAATCACATCCATATCACGAGTCGCGATCCAGCCCATACGCAGTCCGGCCAGAGAAAAGATTTTCGACATGCTGCCAACTGAGATGCCTTTTTCATAAAGATCGACAATCGAATGCATATAGCTGCCATCCTCGGAAATGCCTCTGTAAACCTCGTCACAGAGGATATACGCATCCACGCTTCTGGCGATCTCGATCATCGCTTCCATCTCCGCTTTTGGAATCCAGGAACCGGTCGGATTGTCCGGATTGTTAAGCGTGATCATCTTGGTGTTTTCGTCTACAAGAGACTTCAGCTCCTCGATGTCCGGCAGGAAATTGTTCTCCGGCCGCAGCTGCAGAATCCGCACCTCCGCGCCGATGGATTCCGGGATCGAATAATGTTGCTGGTAGGTCGGCATCACGCAGACCATATTGTCCTTTGCTTCAATCAGCGTCGTGATGACCTGATTGTTCGCGCCGATCGCGCCGTGTGTCGGTACCACGTTCTCCGGTTTCAGAGCTTCATAAAGTCCGGCAACACCTTCCAGATACTGGGGTGAGCCGAAGATATGACTGTAAGTCAGGCGTGTATTCTTTAAGCCCTTTAGGAATGTATCCGGTTCCTCGCCGCACAGGCTCAAAAGTTCCCCGACAGTCAGCGAGTCGATACAGGTCTCTCCCAGATTGTATACCGCGTCATCCTCAAATTCATTCATCCAACGTTCCACTTTAAAAGTTTTGATTTTCATTTTTTAAACCGCCTTTCTCACTGTATTTTCCAGTTTCCAATTATTATAATTCAATACACTGCCCGATTTTTTTCGTTTCAGCTTCCTGCAGTGCAAGCATGCCGGTGAGCAAATCCAGCAGAGCTGTTCCGGTTGCGTCGAATACCGTAATTTGCTCCTCGCTTTCCCGTCCGATTGCTTTTCCGGTCAAGATGTCTCCGATTTCTCCTGCGATGTCTTCTTTTTTCAAAATGCCTTGCGCCACAGGTATTTCAATTTCTCCGACATTGATGCATTGCGGAATATCATCTGCAAAGACTCTTGCACACGCAAAAATTTCGGGGTCAATTTCCTCTTTTCCGCTCATATCCGCACCGATACAGCTGAAATGCGTGCCCGGCTGTACCCATTCTTTCTTTACAATCGGAATTCTTGACGGGGTCACAGTAATAATAATGTCGCTCATGCCAACAGCTTCTTCAATGTCCTTAACCGCAGTAAACTTTGCAGTCACCTTTTCCATACCGAAATTTTTATGTAATTTCTCTTCAATCTGAGCGGTAAATTTTTCTGCAAGAGCGTAATCAACACCGTCGTAAATCATCACTTCCTCAAGCTGCGGGAAACATTGCAGAGTTGCTGCAACCTGAAATTCGGCAATATGTCCGGCTCCGACAACCAAAAGCTTTTTGGAATTCTTTCTTGCCAAAAGCTTGGCTCCGATTGCTCCGGCAGCTCCCGTACGCATTCCTGTAATATGCGAGCCATCCAAAATACCGATCGGTGCACCGGTACCGGCATCAAAAATCATTACGGTTCCGATTAATGCAGGCAGGTTTTTCTTGACATTATCCCCAAACCAGGAAACAAGTTTCAGCCCAAAAATATTGCTGCTTTTGAGCCATCCGGATTTAATGTCCATGTCCGCCGCGCCGGGCTGAAATTCATGAAAAACCAGCGGAAATACCTCTGTGTCTCCTGCCGACTTTGCGCGATACACCTCTTCAACAGTTTTAATAACTTCTTTCATGTCCAACACTTTTTTTGTGTCTTCTTGATTTAAAACCTTTACTTGAAACATACAAATCCTCCTTATCCTATTATGAAGCGTTGATTGACTTTCTGTCTCCATTTTACTTTCCTTTTTCTCGGCATTTTTTGTAAATTTGAAAAAAATCGCACCTATTTTTTGTATTTTTCTAAATCGTTCTCGCGCATTCTGTGTTACAATAAGGACAAGGAGGTGCTTTTATGGCTCTAACGATTAAAGATATTCTTCAGCTTCACAGCTTAAAGAACATGGAAGTTATTTCGGGATATCAGGGACTTCTTCATTATGTCTCGTCAGCCGGAATCGCAGATTATGAGTTCTGTGCCGACCTTGATTATCCACGGGAAAATGCTTTTGAAAAAGGAAGTTTCGTCCTTTCCAGCCTTTTATTTGCAAAAGAAAAGCCCGCACTTATTTTGCCGGCAGTTAAGCAGCTTTTTGAGGCGGGTGTATCTGCGCTTGCGTATAAGACAGTTATTTTTCAGGATTTACCGGAGGAAGTGATTTCCTTTTCCAACGAAAACGATTTTCCAATCTTTCGCTTCGGAACCGATGTGTATTTTGAAAATATAATATTTGAAATTACGGATGCCATTCGTTTAGATGATACAAATCTTCTGACAGAAATAAACATCAAAAGAATGATTGATAATGATTTTTCAAAATCTCAGGTTTATTTTTTCAGCAAAAACATTTCACTCAGCTTTAAAGAATATTCCATGGGGGTTTATATCAAAAGTTCCGCTGACAGCTTTCGTTTGAACCTGGATCGCTATTATAAGAATTTCTATTTAAATCGGAATTTAAATGATAAGGCACTGCTTTGCAAATATGAAGATGGTTTGTTTGCCATCCTCACATCTCATCAAAATAATGTCAAATCGTTTCAAATTATTTTATCGGATTTACTGAATTTTCTGGCACTCAATGCGAATGAAATTTTTGTAAACTGCAGCAATATTCATCGTTCATATGAATCTCTCGATTTATGCTTTCGAGAAAGTTATCATACACATACTGCCTCACTTGCAGAAAATCGGAATTTTTCTTCATACTCGGCAATCGGAATATATCAGTATTTGATTCCGCTGCAAAACGAGCAAATCATGCAAAGCTATATGGATTCTCTGATTAAACCGCTTCTGAGCAAGCCCGAATATTTTGAAACCGTCAAGCAGCTTGTTCTTCATGGCGGAGATGCCTTGCAGACAGCGGATTGTTTTGACTGTCATCAAAACACAATCCGATACCGCATGAATAAAATTAAAGCCCTGCTTGGTCTCGAATCGGAAACCGAGCAGGACTTCTATGCTATACTTGCCTCCGCAATGCGGCTGTACTTATTAAAGAGTTTAAAATAGAAAAATGGCGGCATTGTGCACCACCTCACGCTTTTACATATGTATTTTGCTTATATCTTTCGCAAAATTCATATTTATAATACATTTTTTTATAAATTATGTCAACAATGACTTCTCGAGGCACACGAGATGCACCCCTGCGATTCCGTTAAATTCGCAGTCCACAACGCCGATTTCTTTATAGCCTAAACGCGCATAAAGCCTGCGCGCCGCCGCGTTTTTCTCATTCGTGTCCATACGCAGGTACGGGCAGCCCTGCTCTAAGGCATATTTTTCATAAAAGTCCACAAACGCGCTTCCGTATCCGCGTCCGCCGCTCTTCGGCTCAACTACAAGCGTATGCAGCACCATAATCTGATCTTCCGGGGCATCGCTGTATTCCCAATCCGCATTCGCGTACTCCGGCACCTGCACGCGGTTAATTCTTGCCGCCGCCTGCACCACGCCTTCATCTTCCAGCACAAACAGTTCATCTGCGCGCAAGGCTTCTTCTGCAGTTGCCGCTGTAGGGTAAATTCCGCGCACCCAGCCGATGACCGTTCTACCGCTCTCCTCTTCTGTAAGAATATGGTCGTAAATCTGTGCAATCTGCGAGATGTCATCTTTTGTTCCTTTTCTGAATATATACATGATTTTCCTCGCTTTCTGTTGATATATTTTTTTCTGATGTCTTAAATACTATATTCTATTAAATTCTCCATGCGGCATCCGAGCACTTGCGACAGCCTATGAACAGTCTCAAATTTTGCTTTGTTGATGTCCTTATTGCGTTGCTCGTACATTTGTATAGAGCGCAATGTTATGCCGGAAACCTCGGCAAGCTGTTTTTGGCTGTAGCCTGCAAGTTTTCGGTAAAACTGCAGACGGGTCGGTTCGTTCTCCTGTTTTTTTGAAATAATTTCGTCCAAAGCAGTCACAAATTTTGATTCCGGTGCCTCATGCAAAGGATGATACATCTCTATAATCTCCGCAATCGAAATATATCGGTAAATATTTGAAAACGGCCGTCCGGACTGCCACTGATAGTATGCAAGCGTCCATCCGGCCCAGTATTCCGCGCCTTTATAAACGCTTGCGTTTATGAAAGGCATCTCGCCTATTGTTCCTGTTCTCTCCAGTACACACCGCGCCATTTCCGCTCCGGAAAGCCCTGCCATAAATACGGGATTTCCGTTTCCGAATGCGTCTGCCACACCGCTGGCGAGAAACCTCTGAAAAAAATCATCCGGCTCCAAAGCAAGTTCACAAACGGCATACTCCAACGCATCCCCCAGATTTTCCATTGCCATCGGAAGATAAAATTCATCGTAAGCGCAAGTCTTCATTTTTCATGCCCTCCCTTAAGATGTCAATCATATACAGGCCCTCTTTGGCATCACCTTTAATAATTTCTCTAAAATCTTTTTCCGCGTTTCGGGCTCGCTGCTCTCTTTTCGCAAAATATACCGTTCCGTCTGCAAATTCTTTTCCTGCAAATTTCAAGTTCTGAAAAGCTTTTTCGGTCTTTAGGACAACCTGCTCTCCGAGTTTTCCTAATCGCATCGCTTCCCGCAGCTGTGTAGCCGTAATCGTATTGTTGACAAAAGCCCTTGCAAATGCGAAATAAGAGTCGTCTGCCCGGTATCCCCGAATAATGTCATAAGACATGAGGTCAACGCCAAATTCACGGATGATATATTCCTTTCCCTCGATTCCAAGCGGTGTCGATGCACGAAAGTCACGGTTCATCGCCAAGACCGCCAGCCAGTTTAAGACATGATATCTGTCTTCGGAAAGGTTAAGAACTTTCATATCCGTACTGTCCAGTTTATAGCAATTTGCATAGCCGTCTTGTCCGGGCATTGCACAAGCCCACTCCTTTGCCATTTCCATGCTTTCGGTGCAGTAGAATCCTCGACCGTAGTCATTATGCTCTTTTCCCTTCTCCAAATCAGGATGCTCAATAATCATCGGGGAGCCATGCCACAATATCATTTTGCTCAAAATAAAGCCTCCTTTACAAGATTATTATATCACTATAGTGATACTTTGTAAAGCAAATCTATAAAGGAAAATCTCGCAAATCTATTCGCCGAAATGCTTCTTGACTTTATTGGATACATTCTTTTTTCAGATTTATTGCTTGATTTAGAGTAGAAAAGCTTTCCGTTGAATGCAAATGTCCGATTACGAACAAAGAGGAACTGGCGGTTGCCTATACTTAAAAAGATGGTGTAAAACGCACCATCTTTTTCTGTTGATTTTACATTATGCAGTTTTATGCTTCTTTGAGCTTAGCCGAAAGTTTTTCCAAATATCCCGGTATATCAATCTGCTGTGGGCAGACCTCCTTACAGGAACCGCATGCGATGCAGTCCCAAGGCTTTTTGCCCTTCTCCACACCGCCGATTGCCATGCTCGTATACCATGCCAGGCCTTCCGGGTTAAATGTAATCTGATTATATTGATTCAGTATGTACGGAATATCAATGCCTTTCGGGCAGTAGGTCGTGCAGTAACGGCAGGCGGTGCAAGGTACGCCGCTTGTCATTTTTTTCGCCTTTTCATAAAGCACTTCTTTTTCATCTTCGCCCATCGGCTCGCTTGTTTCAAAAATCTTGATATTTTCTTCAAGTTGCTTCAGATTCGACATGCCTGACAGAATCGTTACGATTCCCGGAATCGACTGCAGATAGCGGAAGCACTTTTCCGCGCTGCCTGCAGGCTCAACCAGCGTTCCGCCTCTGAGCGGTTCCATAACGATAATCGGGATGTTCTTTTCGTTCAGGATTCTGACTTTCTCCTTCGCCTCTTGGAAATCCCAGTCAAGCCAGTTGAGCTGAATCTGACAAAATTCAATCACATCGCCGTATGCGTCAAGGAAGCGCTTGAAGCACTCAATGCCGGAATGGTCGGAAAATCCCAAATGTTTGATTCTGCCTGCTTCGCGTTCCGACACCAAATACTCCTTCACTCCAAATTCCGGATTCAGATAATTTTCGATATTGTATTCGCACACATTGTGGAACAGATAAAAGTCAAAATACTCCGTCTGCAGCTTTTCGAGCTGTTTTGCGAAGATTTCCTTAACTTTCGGGAAGTTATTGCGGTCATAGCCCGGGAACTTCGTTGTCAAATGGAAGCTCTCGCGTGGATAACGGCTGAGGGCTTTGCCGACAACGATTTCGGAATTTCCTTCGTGGTAGCCCCATGCGGTATCAAAATAGTTGATACCGTGCTTATACGCATAGTCGAACATTTCAAGTGCTTTTTCCTCGTCAATGTCTTTATCGACGCCGTTGATAACCGGAAGCCGCATGGTTCCGAATCCGAGCTGAGAAATTTTTTCGCCTTTAAAATCCGTATAAATCATCGCGTATCCTCCGTTTTCTCTTATTTCCATTCCCACTCGAGAACCTCAGGAATATCCTGACCGTACTCGGCGATATAGTTTTTATGCTTTACCAAAAGGTCGTTCATCTGCTGCGTCAGGTGTCCCGCCTTGTTTCCAAGCTGCGGAAGGTGCTTCAACGCTTCCTTTACGAGGCTGAAGCGGTCAATATGGTTCTGAACTCTCATATCAAACGCAGTTGTAATCGTACCTTCTTCAAGATAACCGTGAACGAAGAAATTCTGCTCGTTGTGTCTTCCATGCGTGAGCTCGTGAATCAATTTCGGATAGCCGTGAAAAGCAAACACAACCGGCTTATTCTTCGTGAACAGCGCGTCAAATTCATCGTCCGTCAGACCGTGCGGATGGTTTTCGTGCGATTCCATCTTCATAAGGTCAACCACATTGATGAAGCGGACTTTGAGCTCCGGCAGGTGCTGCCTCAAAATCGTCACGGCCGCCAAAGCTTCCAGCGTAGGCGTATCTCCGCAGCAAGCCATCACAAGGTCAGGCTCCTGCCCCTGATCGTTACTTGCCCAGTCCCAGATGCCGATTCCCTGCGTACAGTGAATGACCGCCTGCTCCATCGTCAGCCACTGACGGCTCGGATGCTTGGATGCGACGATTACATTCACATAGTTTTTGCTCTTGATGCAGTGGTCGAAGCAGGAAAGCAGACAGTTTGCATCCGGCGGCAGGTACATCCGCACAACATCCGCCTTCTTATTTGCAACATGGTCGAGCATTCCCGGGTCCTGATGCGTGAATCCGTTGTGATCCTGCTGCCATACATTCGAAGTCAAAATCAGATTGAGCGAAGCAATCTTCTGTCTCCAAGGGAGCTGGTTGCAGACCTTCAGCCATTTTGCGTGCTGTGAGACCATCGAGTCAACAACACGGATGAAGGACTCATAGCTTGCAAAGAAGCCGTGTCTTCCGGTCAGCAGATAGCCTTCCAGCCAGCCCTCGCACATATGCTCGCTCAGGTAGGAGTCCATGATTCTGCCCTCATGGGAAAGATCTTCGTCAAAGTCGTAAATCTCACCCTGGAAGTCTCTCTTTTCAACTTCAAAAGCCCGGTACAGACGATTGGATTTCGCCTCGTCCGGCCCAAAAATACGGAAATTTTTATGTTCTTTGTTAAGTTTCAATATATCTCTGACATAGCCGCCGAGTTCCATCATATCCTGCGCTTTTACGCTGCCCGGATAAGGAACCTCCACCGCATAGTCTTTAAAATCAGGCACTCTGAGGTCTCTGAGGAGTTTTCCGCCGTTGGTGTGCGGATTTGCGCTCATGCGGGCGTCTCCCACCGGCGCCAATTCGCGAAGCTCCGGTATCAGACGGTAATCCTCTCCGAAAAGTTCTTCCGGTCTATAGCTTCTCAGCCATTCTTCAAGCTGCGCGAGGTGCTCTTCCTTTTCCATGGAAATCGGCACTTGATGTGCGCGGAAAGTTCCCTCGATTGCGTTTCCGTCAACAATCTTCGGTCCTGTCCAGCCCTTCGGCGTTTCAAGAATAATCATCGGCCACATCGGACGCTCGGCTGCCCCCTCTTCTCTTGCCTTTCTCTGGTTTTCTTTGATTTCGGCAATGCACTTGTCAACGGCCTCTGCCATTTTTTCATGCATTTCCATTGGATCGCTTCCGCTTACGAAATACGGATTCCAGCCGCAGCCCTTGAAGAACCATTCTCTCTCCTGCTGCGAAATTCTTGCGAACACCGTCGGATTGCTGATTTTGTATCCGTTCAGGTGCAGAATCGGAAGAACCGCACCGTCGTTTTTTGCGCTCAAAAACTTGTTGGAATGCCAAGCGGTCGCAAGCGGTCCGGTTTCGGCCTCGCCGTCTCCGACAACACAGGCGGCAATCAGGTCAGGATTGTCAAAAACCGCGCCGAAAGCGTGTGCCAGCGAATAGCCGAGTTCTCCGCCCTCGTTGATGGATCCCGGAGTCTCCGGTGCCACATGGCTTGAGATTCCTCCCGGGAAAGAAAATTGCTTGCAAAGTCTCTTCAGCCCTTCTTCGTCCTCCCCTACATTCGGATATACTTCGCTGTAGGTGCCTTCGAGGTAGGCGTTCGACACGAAAAAGTTTCCGCCGTGTCCCGGTCCCGATAAATAAATCATGTTGAGTCCGAACTCTTTAATCGCACGGTTCATATGCACATAGACAAAGTTTTGTCCGGGCACGGTTCCCCAGTGTCCGACAATCTTTTTCTTGATGTGTTCTTTTCGCAAAGGCTCTCTCAAAAGCGGATTGTCCAGCAGATAAAGCTGTGCCGCCGACAGGTAATTGGCAGCGCGCCAGTACGCGTCCATCTTCTGCAAATAGTCTTTTGATACTGTCATCAGTTTTCCTCCCGTTCTATGTTTTTTGTTTAATAGAATGTCGCAACCTCTTCTTCAGGCGGCGTTGTCTTTTTCACTTCGATTACATGGTATACAGGGCCTTCGCTCTGGTACATATCGTTGTACTCTCGCTCGATTTTGGCGGTCATTTCCACCCATCCGCCGTGATCCAGAGACTGCGCGTCTGCGTATTTTGCGACAAGGCCTCCAAACTGGATGTCCTCCACGCAGCAAGTCATGATATGTCTTCCGATGACGAATTCATCGTCCTTGAGGCCGCCGCCCAGAAGGCTTCTGCCCTTGAATTTAACGGTTTTGCCGTAGTACTTTGCTTCTTCGTCGTTCATGTCCGCATACCACATCGCATAGTCTTTGTCGCCGATTTCGATGATGTCCGCGTTGATGTCAAACGGAAGCGGGTCTTCGATATTATCGATTTCGATATTGTTCGGGCCGTATTCGTAAATGATGTCGCAGCGGCGGTTGATTGCGCGCACGATTTTGTGGTACGCCATCTTGTCCATGTCTTGCGTAAAATGCTTGAAAACAATCGTCTCGGTGGATTTCAGCTTGTCCACTGTGAGATTTCTCATATTCTGGTTATAGGTCAGATAAGTTCTTGCATCCGCAAAACTCATTTCCTGATAAACCGTCCATCCGTCCGGCATGCTGCTGTACAGGCTGTCGAGTGACCACATGCCGTTGAACTCGCAGACAACCCTTTCAAATCCAATTTCATCCTGGAGCTTCTGTAAAAACTCTCCCGTAAGCTCTTCCTCTTCGTCAACCGTCACAATCTTTACATTGGAGGACGCAAACTTAATCGGTGAATACTCGATTTCGCCCTCTTCGCACACAAGAAGCAGCGTCTTCTGTCCCTCATTGAAGGCAGGGTCTTCCAGAGTTTCCTGTATAAAAGTGGTTTTCCCCGACTCCAAAAATCCGGTAAACAAATACACCGGTATTTCTCTTGGTTGTATCATTGATTTCTCCTCTATTATATTTCAAAAAGTTTTAAAATCTTATCTCTGTCGATTTCCGAACCGATGACGCAGAGTCTTCCCGTAACGCCCGACGCACCGGTTCTGACATCCGGCTCACCCGGAACATAGTCGAAGTGAATCCACTGTCCGTCTTCTGCTTCTACGATGCCCTTTGCTCTGAGGATGAATCCGTATTCGTCCTTATCTTCGAGGGCTTTCAAAGCCTTTTCAATCTTTTCTTTTGTGAATTTCTTCGGTGTTTCGATGCCCACGCTCTCGAAAACATCGTCTGCATGGTGATGTCCTTCATGGTCGTGGCCGCAGCAGCAGTGGTCGTCATGGTCATGGTGATGATGCTCATGGTCATGATGGTGTTCGTGTTCATGCTCTTCATGGTCATGGTCATGGTCGTGGTCATGGTGATGACCACAGCAGCAGTCTTCATCATGGTCGTGATGATGGTGATGTTCATGCTCTTCTTCGAGATGATGAAGAGCCTCTTCAATTGTATCGCGCTTTTCCATCGCTGCAAGAATCTGAGCACCGGAAAGTGCATCCCAGTCCGTTGTTATAATTGTCGCATTTGGATTGTGACCGCGAAGAGTCTCAACAGCCTTTTCAATCTTTTCGTCTTCCATGCCCTTCGTGTGGCTCAGAATAATCGAGCTTGCGTGTTCCACCTGATTGTTGTAGAACTCGCCGAAGTTCTTCATGTAGATTTTAACCTTCTTTGCATCTACGATGGTCGTAAATCCGTTCAGTTTAACCTCTTCGAGGTCCAGATCCTCAACTGCCTGAATGATGTCGCTGAGTTTGCCGACTCCCGACGGTTCAATCAAAATTCTGTCCGGATGAAATTCTGCAATTACCTTTTCCAGCGCCTTTCCGAAATCGCCGACCAGACTGCAGCAAATGCAGCCGGAATTCATTTCGTTGATTTCCACTCCGGCATCCTTGAGGAATCCTCCGTCAATGCCGATTTCACCGAACTCGTTTTCTATCAAAACAACCTTCTCGCCCTTATAGGCTTCCTCAATTAACTTCTTAATCAAAGTGGTCTTGCCTGCTCCCAAAAATCCTGAAAAAATGTCAACTTTAATCATAATCTTCTCGCTTCCTTTTCCTTAAAATGATTCCCGCCGCGCATTGAATCTGCACGCAAGGAACTGATATTACATATTATACCACAGCCACACGAAAATAAAAGATGTGTTTTCGAAGATTGTGTGAGTTTTCAGGCAGCTTATCGCAATGTTTTTGGGGATTTAGAAGTCTAAGCCTGAAACCGCCCTCGCGTTCTAAAACTCGAGAGAAAATGGATTTCGCTCAAGGCGTTTCCGAAAATTTTTTAGAATGCAAACTCGTTTTTCTTCTTCGACTTCTAACACGCCTTCAAAAAATTAGAATGTGAGCTCAAAAAGTCCAGTCTACATCTAAATTCCAAAAAAAGAGAGTTGTTTTAAAAAAGAGCACGGTGGTATACTGTCATTAAGCACATTATTAGGAGATGACAATATGTATTTAGATGGAAAAACCAGAGATTACAAAATTTGCGTATGCAAGAACAAGACGCTCGGTGAGGTGGAAGACATCATCCGCGAGCAGCACATTACGGATTTAAAGACGCTTTGTGAAGTTGCGGATATCGGAAACAAGTGCGGCGCCTGCCGCGAGATGCTGGATGAGCTGCTGACAAAGGTCAAAAGTGATTTTATGTAATGATAAAAGTCGGACTTGACGGAATTCCCGCTGAAGCCTGTAAGCTCTGCCGCTTTTGCCTTCATTTTCCTGCATGAGGTTCTGAACCTTCAAGGATTGATTGGCGCAGTGCTCGTGCTCTGCGGTGTTTTGTCTGCGTCGGTACGAAAAGCAGAAAAGGAAAGCTAACCTCGTCTTCTTTGAGCACCTTCATATAATCCAGATACATCGCAAGAAGTTCTTCCGAATAAGTTCCGAGTTCTCCGCGCGCATAGGTCTCCATCGAAGTAAACCCGCTCTTGTCTCCCTCCGCGGTAACCGGACGGCTGACTCTTCCGAGCTTCGGGTAGCGCTTTGCGAATTCCGCTTCCCACGGAACGATAATCGCAATGATCTCTTCAATCATCTGCTCTGCATGCGCAGAAAGTGCCGGGATATAGGGCTTAATCTGTTCTTCATAGTAGCGCGGCTCCGTATATTTCATCATGCGTCCGTACTTTTCAGCGATGAGATTGCGTCCTTCACGCTCCGCCTTTTCTATGTATGCCAGATATGCGTCCAAAAGTGCTTCCGTCCAGTTTTCAAACTGGCTGGTTCTCATAATTACGAAGGTTTCCTTATCATCCTGGCAGGATGCCCGGCCTCCGATGTTCTGCACATCCTGAAACATATTCCATTCAATTTCAATAATCTTATTGATTTTCTCTTTTTTTTCCATTGTATTTTCTACTCCTCTTGTCCGTCTTTCACACAACATTAAAATCCATAGTCATAAATCGGAGGAAGGCTGCGAATCTGCGGGTCACAAATTTCTTCCATGATTTCACCTAAATGATCCTGCAGAAAAGCACTGCCGCATTAAAATCCTCACGACTTCCTTATATTTATCGAGCACTTCTTCATGTCTTCCGCTCATGCTCAGAATTGTCGCATAATTAATCAGCGTCGTAGCATAGTTTTCGCTCTCCGCATCTCCGATTCTTCTAAGGCTTTCCAGTGCCTTTTCATACAAAGGCATCCCCTCGTCATAGCGTGAAAGAACGCGGTAAAGTCCACCGAGTTCGTTGCAGGCTACGATGATAAGCCCGAAATCTTCCGCCGCTTCCGCCTCGCTCAGTGTATCTTTTAGAAACAATTCTGCTTTGTCAATTTTCTTTTCCATAAAAAAATTATCTAAAGCCTGGTAAAAATTTTCTATATTCATAGTGTACTTCCACCTCCTGCTTACATATAAGCAAATCTCATGCCAACATTATACAACTTTTTCGCTTGGTGTCCATGATTTTTGGTGAATTTAATTCATTTTAAACGTCAAAGTAAAAATATTTGAAAAGTCAGAAAAATAGTCGGTAAAAAATATTGAAAAGTCATGATTTTTCATGTAGAATTGTATTGAAAAGTCAGAATTGAGAGGTAGAATCATGTTATACCGAAAGATTTCATCTTTGATTGAAGAACATCTAAAGAGCGACACGAATAAAATTTTACTGATTGACGGTGCCCGGCAGGTCGGCAAAACATATATTGTCCGCCATGTCGGAAAGAAGCTTTTCGAAAATTTCATCGAAGTCAATATGATTGAAGATATGCTCAGTGACCGCCTCTTTGCGGAAGTCCGAACCGTAGAAGATTTTTACCTTCAAATAAGCATGCTTGCCGGAGATAAAATGCAGGAGAAAGCGAACACTCTGATTTTTATCGATGAGATTCAGGCGTATCCACACCTTTTGACGCTTTTAAAGTTTTTAGCACAGGACGGGAAATTTACATTCATTGCAAGCGGCTCTCTTTTAGGGGTAACCCTTTCAAAGACAAGCTCCATTCCGATGGGAAGTATCCGCAAGGTTCATATGTTCCCTCTTGACTTTGAGGAATTTTTGTATGCAAACGGAATGAACGGATTTGCCATTTCGATCATGCGTGAAAAATTTGAGCGTGAGGAATCCCTTGATGAAGCCACGCATAATAAGATGATGGATTTATTCCGCAAATATCTGCTTGTCGGAGGGCTTCCGGATGCGGTAAATGCTTATCTGAGTGAGCACAACATTCAAACGGTGCGTGAAATACAGAGTGAAATTCACGAATATTATGCCGACGACGCTTCCAAATACGACCGTAATAACAAACTCAAAATCCGCAGAATTTATGATTTAATACCATCCAATATGGAAAACAAGAAAAAACGCATCGTGGTGCAGAGTATTGAAGAGAAAAAAGGAAAGACATTTGCTGATTATGCAGATGCCTTTGATTATTTAATCAGCGCAGGCATTGCTCTGAATGTGCAGGCAATTTCCAATCCGAAATTTCCACTGATTGAGTCTTCCGGGAAGAATTTACTGAAGCTTTACCTCAACGATGTCGGAATTCTTTCGGGTATTTTGTACGGCAGCAATATCCGTGCGATTTTAGATAATCAAAGGAGCATCAACCTTGGCTCTGTCTATGAAACGGCCGTTGCCTCGGAATTGATTGCTCACGGTCATAAACTGTTTTACTATGATAACCGCAGCAAGGGTGAGGTGGATTATTTGATTGACGATTACGACAGTCTTTCCGTCGTACCGATTGAGGTCAAATCCGGCAAGGATTATACCGTCCACAGTGCTCTGAATGCTCTCGTTCAAAACGAGGAATACCAGATTAAGAAAGCCGTTGTGCTTTCAAATGAAAGAGAAATTACCCACAAAGGTAAAATCACTTACATGCCGATTTACGACATTATGTTTTTTTAGACAAGAAAATTCAAAATCTTATTTCATAAGATGAACCCACAGAAAAGGACTGCGCCCTAACGGTTTTTCCGTTAATGCGGCAGCCCTTTTACACTTAAAAAGTGAGGCATATTTGCTTCATTCATTGAGGCTATTCTCTCACAGGTCCAAGACCTGTAATTACATTTCTCGATGGTATAATTTTGCATAAAATTACATAAATAATTCCTGCGGTTATAAAACCTACGAACAATCCCAAAGGTGCCAATTCACTGACGATAACTCCTAAAATCCACGCTATAAAGCCGGCTATATTAAATCCTCTTTCATACGAGAAATTTGACGGGGAACCTTTTCTTACAATCCAATAGTCAGCAAGCATAACACCTGAAATTGGGAAGTAAGTAGTTCCTAAAAGTGTCACAAACGCTTCCAGTGAATTAACAAGTGGTGTTAACGCTATAATCGTTCCGATTACACCTGCAACTAAAGTTGCGATTGCTCGTTTGTCTTCTTTCAAGTTTAACATCATTACAATTGAAAGGCCTGCACAGTATGCATTAGAAGTATTTGTTGTCCAGGTTGCAAGAATAAGTCCAATTAAGCCTAAAGCAGGCACGCCGGCAGCACTGAGTACAACGGTAATATCATATTCTCCGGTAAGTTTTGTTAAGACTGCACCGATTGCCATCAAAGCTACTCCGGCAGGCACCATTCCTATAAAGGTTGCTGACCAAACACCTCCTCTTGTCCTTTGATATCTGGAAATATCCGGCCTGATTACAGTACCTGATGCCACAAGGCTTGCAGTTAGTACCATTCCATCGAATATGCTCATTGATTCTCCGGTAATTCCACTGCTGAGATTTTCGGTGCCAAACTTATTAATACACATAATCATTCCTACGAAGAAGACGACAAATAACAATGGTACTGCTATATTGTTCAGCCATTTTAACCCGTCAATCCCTTGTACTGCAGTTACCAGCATAATCACTCCCCAAAGAATGATCGAAATCCAGATTGGAAAATCAATTCCAAGACCATCTTTCATCATTGCAGAAAACGCTTTGCCGCAAACAGCGTTCTGAACAGCAAACCAGCCAAATGACGATAACGAAAAAACAACTGACATGACAACTCGTGCACCGGTTCCTCCAAATGAAGACTTTGCAATGACAGCAGTTGGTCTGCCGTAGTCGGCACCCATCATTCCGCTGAAGGACATGATAACTGCCGCCAGAATATATCCGGCTAACGCTGCTATGACTGCGTTCTTTAATGTCATTCCGTTAATCATCATGCCTCCCAGCATAAGACAAGGTACACAAATATAAATTCCCATCTCAATAAATGCAACCTGCCACCAGCTTTTTCTCTCGTCGGCCGGTACTTCATTCAATGTTGTTGACTCTATCTGCATTTTTTTCTTTTTTTCCATGACGATTTTTTCCTTTCAGTGTTATAAAGCAATAACTTGTCCTCTCCCCTTTTTCTCTTGCGATAAATCGCTGTTTTTTGTGATCCTGATACTCTGTTTGTGCACAGTCACATTATCTCATAATAGAATCTCTTTCTTCATTGTATTTTTTTTAAAAATATCTGATAGTTGTTTATTTTTTTACAATCATCTGATTGAGCGGTTGTTTTATTATTTTAAGGTTTGCAAAGTTAATCTTTTGGTCTTATAATAGTTTTATATTCGGTTGTTGATTTCTTATCGTAATGAATCTTGAAAGGAAGGACGCTTATATAATGTATATCACTGTAGATTCCATTTTAAAGGAACACGTTTTTAAAGATGCTGTTGTACTGTCTGGCGACTTGGGCTTATTGAATACTGTTAAGCGCGTATCCGTTTTTGACTGTCCTTTTCGCCCACGAGTTCTTAACTCCGATATAATAGGCTTCGGTGACCTTTTTTTATCCGAGCTTGCTCAGTTTATCAACGAACCAGACAAATTAAAAGATTTTTTATGTCTGCTTTCCGACGCAGGAAGCAGTGCGCTTTTTATCACAAACGAAAATGCGAATCTAATAACACCGGACATTGTCAAACTCAGCGATGTTCGTAAACTTCCTATTGTCTCCTTTGACCGCAATATACCATATGCAGTAGTTATGGATGCCATCAATAAGCGAATATACCTTGAGTTCAACCATGCAATAAACGGGCTTTGGCTCAACCGTATACTATTGGGGAATCTTTCACTTAAAGAAGTTGCAAACGCGCTCCATGCAATCAATCCTGCATTCAAGCGTTTGATTCAAGTTTTGATTATAAGAGGAAATCAGCCATCGGTTATCACACAAAGTGAAATGACTGCTTTTTTTGCAGCAAAACCAGATGATACTTACATTTTTTATGAGAACAATCATTATTTTATTTTCAGTGAAAATTCCGAGCAAAAGCTACGCAAAAAAGTCGATACCAATAAGCAATTTTTGCCTCGTTTCTTCACCGACTTTTCAATGGGCATCGGCATGGTTCATGATTTGCTGGACATTACATCCTGTCTCCGCGAAGCAAATCTTCTTTTGGATGCCGCTGCTTCACTTAATATAAATATCCTTGAATATTCATCGGATTCTTTTTTTCAGTTGATCCTGTTACTAAAAGATTCGCCTGAACTGTATCGCTATTACTCTTCCTTCCTTGAAAAGCTAAATGCCTTCGATTCGGAAAACGGAAACATTCTTTTCCTGACCGTAAAAGAATTTGTGATTTGTAAGGGTTCTTACTCTGATGTAGCAGAACATATGAATCAGCATGAAAATACAATTCGTTACCGTATAAACAAAGTCAGGCAGCTCTTTAATATGGAGGATGATTTAATCAGCTTTTACAACACAATTTCAGTGCTGACTGCTATTGATGCTTTAGTATAAACTTTAATTTTCCCAATCATACAGACCGTTTGGTAAGCACCAATAGGTAGACGCCAAAAGCAGTCATTATAAACACCACAAAAAATTCTCTCTGTTTTTATAATGATTTCAAAGACATAGCTGCTAACATGATGCTATATTCTTGACAGCTATATTAAAGGGGCTGTCGCATTAACGGGAATCG
>FR882007.1 GCA_000435615.1 Firmicutes bacterium CAG:238
TATTTTCCGTTAATGCGACAGCCCCTTTGCTTGTGCTTTTATTGATTGTTTCACATGAAACAATCCTTTTATCTCAGTGATTTCAACATGTCTATGAGTCGTTCGAGCTCTTCTTTGCTGAAAAATTCTATTTCGATTTTTCCTTTAGAACCTTTCTGGTTAATATTGATTTTCGTGCCTAAAACCTCTTTTAGTTCCTCTTCGACCCTGCTTACATTTGGATTCTTTATGCGTTTTGCAGGTTTCCTTTTCGGTTTTCCGATTTCGTCAACAAGCCGCTCCGTTTCTCTTACGGATAGACCTTCTTTCACAATCTGCTCGCAGATTCTCTTTCTGACCTCATCATCTTCAACGGTAATAACTGTTCTTCCGTGGGCTGCAGAAATTTTTCCTTCTGAAATAAGTTCCAGAACATATTCGGGAAGTTTCAAAAGTCTTAACGAGTTCGTGATATACGGTCTGCTCTTTCCTACACTTTTAGATACTTGTTCCTGGGTCATTCCGTAAGTAACGATCATCTGGTTCAGACCTTCCGCTTCTTCAATCGGGTTCAGGTCTTCGCGCTGCATGTTTTCTATAATTGCAAGCAGCATATTCTGCTCATCGTCAAGTTCTCTGATCAAACACGGAACTTCGGACAGCCCTGCTTTAATCGCAGCCCTCCAACGCCTTTCTCCGGCAACAATCTCGTATCCCTTGTCTTTCTTTCTCAGAACGATGGGTTGTATCACACCATGTTCCAGGATGGAGTTCGCCAGTTCCTGAATCTTTTCTTCATCAAAAGTTTTTCTTGGCTGGTTCGCATTCGGCATGATGTCAAACGTTTTTATATATCTGACTCTGTCAGTGGAATCTTCATGCTCTCCGCTTTGTTCTTTTGCTGCTCCGACATTCTCAATCGGTGCAGCATCTGCTATGAGTGCTTCCAGTCCTCTCCCGAGTCCTCCTTTTTTCGCTGCCGCCATTAGTCTTCCTCCAGCTCTAAAAATTCATCCGCAAAGTCTCCGTATGCTTCCGCTCCCTTTGACTTCGGATCATACTCGGTTATCGGCATCCCGTAGCTCGGTGCTTCTGCCAGTCTTACATTTCTCGGAATAACTGTGGAATAAACCTTGTTCCCGAAATATCTTTTAACTTCCTGCACTACCTGGAGCGACAGATTCGTTCTGCCGTCAAACATGCTTAAGATTACTCCCTGGATTTCAAGCTTTGGATTCAGGCTCTTCTTCACAAGTTCAATTGTGCTTACAAGCTGGCTGACACCTTCAAGTGCATAAAATTCGCATTGAATCGGAACGAGCACGCTGTCAACTGCAGCAAGTGAATTAATCGTAAGAAGACCCAGTGACGGTGGGCAGTCAATAAAAACATAGTCATAGCCACCTTTTATTTTATCCAGCCCCTCTTTTAAGGCATTTTCACGACCATCGACGCTCACAAGTTCGACTTCTGCCCCGGCAAGATCTACACTGGCAGGTATCAAATCCAAATTGTTAACACTTGTCTTTATGATTGCTTTTCTGGGATCATAATCTTTATCAACAAGAATATTGTAAATGGTATCTTTGAGATTTCTCTTCCTCACACCGATTCCGCTGGTTGTATTTCCCTGTGGGTCTATATCAAGAATCAAAACTTTTTTTCCCCTGATTGCCAAGCAAGCGGCAAGGTTAATATTTGTTGTTGTTTTTCCTACGCCACCTTTTTGATTAAATATTGCTATTGCTTTTCCCAAAATAATTCCTCCTTGCGTTGTCAAAGTTTCTCACACTAATCCTAACGGTATTATACACTACTATACAAATTTTTACCACATCAAATAATAAAAAAATTGGATGTTTCACGTGAAACATCCGTTATTTTTAGGAATAAGAATCTTTACTTCCATGAATTCACCTTGGTCGTTCTCAATAAACCTCGCATTTTTTTCAACATTTTTAACTTGGTTAAATGCCTTTCTGATGGTGTTTAAGTATATTTTGTAACTTATGTAATTAATTTTGTTTTTCTTTCTGTATGACTTCTCTTTGCCTTCGAGAAAATCTTCGATAAGTTTTTCGGTTTGTTTTACATTCAAATTGTTGTCTACGACTCTTTTCAATATCTTTCTTCTATCATCCTCATCACCGAGCTTCAGAAGGGCTCTTGCATGCCTCTCCGTAAGTTTGTTTGTCATAAGCATTTGCTGCAGTTCTTCCGGAAGTGCCAATATACGTATTTTGTTGGAAATGGTTGATTGCTGTTTGCTCACCCTCTTTGCTATCTCACCTTGCGTAAGATTGAAATCCTCCATAAGTTTCTTGTATGCCCTGGCTTCCTCAAGAAAATTCAAGTCTTCTCTTTGCACGTTTTCAACAAGTGCAATGAGGGCTGCCTCCGGCTCCTCAAGGTCTTTTATAATAACCGGCACACGGTGAAGGCCCGCAAGTTTTGAGGCCCGCAGCCTCCGCTCACCTGCAATCAGTATGAATTTTTTTCCTTCTGTCCTTTTCACAAGTAGTGGTTGAAGGACACCATATTCTCGAATAGAATTGGTCAATTCTTCCAGTTCATTGTCGGTAAACACCTTTCGCGGCTGCTCAGGATTGGGAACGATGAATTCCACAGGAATCTGTACAACTTTCATTTTTTTCCTCCTTTGTATTTAACACACTTTCTATAGGGAAATAATAACATTTCCGATGTCTTTCGTGTAAACATTTTATAAACAAAAAACCCTTATCATCTTCACAATAAGGGTTCTTTCGTCGGAGTTCCCGCTTTTCTCGGAAATTTCGACGCCGTATTTTTCACTTTTTTAATTACTATGATTTTGTGCGAAATATCATATGCGTTTAGGTTTGCATCTCGAATTTCAAGAATTTCGCCACCCAGAGTTTTGACTGCACGTGCCGCAGCCGCAGCTTCTTCTGCCGCTTCCGGGCCTTTATATGCCATCAGAAATCCTCCGACTTTAATAAAAGGCAGACAGTATTCGGCCAAAACTGCCATGTTGGCAACCGCCCTGGAAACGCAGAGGTCATATTTTTCTCTGTGCTGCTTGTTGCGAGCAAGTTCCTCTGCCCTCGCATGTACAGTAGCAACATTGGAGATTTCAGCGTTTTCACATAGTTCGTCAATAATTTTAAGCCTTTTCTTCAAGGAATCCATCAGCACAAAATCTTTTTCCGGCGATAAAATTGCAAGCGGAATGCCCGGAAATCCGGCCCCGGTTCCCACATCTATAATCTTCCTCGCATTCGCATATTCAGCATACCCGCAGCAGACAAGCGAGTCAATAAAATGCTTTACGATAAATTCATCTCTGTCGGTGATCCGGGTTAGATTCACTTTCTCATTCCACTCCAGTATGCCCGACATGTAATCTTCGAATTGCTTTATTTGCTTTTCGCTGCAGGAAAAACCTAAATCTGAAATTGCTTCTTTTAATCTAATCACTGCTTGCTTCTCCTCTTTTTTTCAAGGTAGACCATAATAACATTAATATCCGCAGGCGATACCCCCGATATTCTGGAAGCCTGTCCGAGCGACGCCGGACGAATCTGACTGAGCTTCTGCATTGCCTCAATTCGAAGACCCTCAATACCCGCATAGTCTAAATTTTCATCAAGCCTGCGGCTTTCGAGCTTCTTATATCTTTCCACCTGCTGAAGCTGCTTCTGAATATAGCCTTCATATTTGAGCTGCACTTCAAGCTGCGTCATTTCGTGGTAAGAGAGCTGCGGTCTGTCCGCTCCGTCAATCTCCGCAAGATTTTCGTAAGTAATCTGCGGGCGTTTCAGAAGTTCGGCTAAGGAAACCCGTCCCGAAATCGGAGCACTTTCGTGCTTTTCCAGAAAATCATTAATTTCTTCCGGTGAAACTGTCTTTTCACGCAGACGATTCATTTCCTGTTGTACAATTTCTTTCGTCTTTAAAAATCTGTCATATCTTTCCTTAGTAGCCAGTCCAATACTGTATGATTTTCCCGTAAGGCGCAGATCTGCATTGTCTTGCCTCAGAAGCAACCTATATTCCGCTCTGCTGGTCATAATTCTGTAAGGCTCATTGGTACCTTTGGTCACTAAATCGTCGATGAGAACGCCAATATAAGCCTCGTCTCTTCCAAGGACAAACGGATTTTTTCCGGAAATTTTGAGTGCAGCATTGATTCCGGCCATCAAACCCTGTGCTGCGGCTTCCTCATATCCGGAGCTGCCGTTAAACTGTCCTGCACAAAAAAGATTTTCAATCCCTCTGTATTCCAAATTTAATTTTAAATCCTGCGGGTCGATGCAGTCGTATTCGATTGCATAAGCAGGTCTGACGATTCGGATATTCTCAAGCCCCGGTATCGTCTTATAAAAAGCGTACTGCACATCTTCCGGAAGGCTCGAGGACATTCCCTGAATATACATTTCGTCCGTATCAAGTCCTTCAGGTTCGATGAAAGTCTGATGTCTTTCCTTATCCGCAAAGCGATTAACCTTATCCTCAATCGACGGGCAGTATCTTGGACCAATTCCTTCAATCTGTCCGCCAAAAAGCGCCGAACGATGAAAATTCTCCCGAATCACGCGGTGCGTTTCTTCATTTGTATAGGTCAGCCAACACAGTGCTTTATTCTCACCGATTTCATCGTTCATAAAGGAAAACGGGACAATCTTCTCATCGCCATACTGCGGTATCATTTTTTCATAGTTCAAACTGCTTCCCAGACATCTTGCAGGGGTTCCTGTTTTGAATCTGCGAAGCTTCATGCCATGTTTCTTGAGATTGTCTGCAAGTTCGTTTGCCGGAGCAAGTCCGTTTGGTCCGCTCGAAAATGCGCTGTCACCGATAAATATTTTTCCTCTGAGGAAAGTACCTGTCGCAAGAACGACAGCCTTCGCCGTATAGTAAGTATGCGTCTTGGTTTCAACTCCGCATACCTTTCCCTCTTCAACTATTAAGTCGGTAACTTCCCCTTGCTTCATATCAAGGTTCGGCTCTTTCTCAATTGTTTTTTTCATCTCAAGATGGTATTTATTTTTATCCGCCTGTGCACGCAGTGAATGAACTGCGGGTCCTTTTGCGGTGTTCAGCATTTTACTTTGGATGAAAGTTTTGTCAATATTGATTCCCNNNNGTTTTGTCAATATTGATTCCCATTTCACCGCCGAGTGCATCAATTTCTCTTACCAGGTGTCCTTTTCCGGTTCCTCCGATGGAAGGATTGCACGGCATCATTGCCACTGCTTCGAGGTTGATGGAAAACATCAGCGTTTTCATTCCCATTCTCGCCGAAGCAAGCGCGGCTTCACATCCGGCATGTCCTGCACCGACAACGATAACATCGTATTCACCCATTAAATTTCTTTCCATAATCTATCGTCTTTCTTTTATTTTCCTAAACAAAATCTTGCAAAAACTTCATTTATAATATCTTCTTCCACTGCTTCACCGATGATTGCGCCGAGGCACTCATATGCCCTGCTTGCATCAATCTCAAGAAGTTCCAGCGGCTGACAGGCTTTTGCCATTTCAATCGCATCGGCAAGAGAGCTATCCGCTTCTTCAAGCAGATTTTTATGCCGTACATTGGTAACCATCATGCTGTCAGATTGTTTGACCTTGCCTCCGTATACCAGATTCTCCACGACATTCTCGAGTTCCTCAATACCTTCTCCGTTTGCGACAGAGGCTTCAATAATGTAGGCCTTTGGCAAAAGTTTTTCTATTTCTGTCTCGTCAAAGGCTTTCGGCAAATCGGTTTTATTTAAAATAACAATTGCTTTTTTCTCCCCTATATGACTTAAAATCGAAAAGTCTTCTTCGTCAAGCACCCTGCTTCGATCCGCCATAAAGATAATCAAATCCGCATTGTTAAAAGCTTCTTTGCTCTTTTCAATTCCTATTTTTTCTATTATGTCTTCCGTATGCCTGATTCCGGCAGTATCCGTCAGTTTTACCGGAATACCGCGAATCGTGAGCATTTCTTCGATCGTATCTCTGGTCGTTCCCGGAACGGAAGTTACGATTGCTCTCGTTTCCTTAAGCAAAGCGTTCATCAATGACGATTTTCCGACATTGGGCTTTCCTATAATTGAAATCTTTAAACCCTCGCTCATAATTCGTCCGGTATTCGATGTTTGCAGCATTTTCTCAACTTTCACACGAACGGAAGTTAAATCCGAAACCAGATTTTCAAAAGTCAGCTGCTCAATATCCTCATCAGGATAATCAATATTTACGGTTATATTGACAAGGCTATTCATAAGTTCCGCACGGATCTTGCGAATTTCTTTTGAGAAATTTCCCTCAAGCTGGTTCAGCGCAACATCAAAAGATTTGTCCGACTTGGCACGAATTAAATCAATCACGGCTTCCGCCTGTGACAAGTCAAGCCTTCCATTTAAAAAAGCGCGTTTTGTGAATTCTCCCGATTCTGCAATGCGAGCACCGTTTTTTAAAACAAGTGATAAAATTTTGCGAAGGGAAACCATGCTGCCGTGGCACTGAATTTCCACAACATCTTCCGCTGTATAAGAATAGGGCGCTTTAAAATAAACCGCCATCACTTCATCTATGAGCTCTCCGCTGAAATTATTGCGTACAAAACCATAGTGCATCATCCGAGGCACTAAATCTTTTTCACTGTTTTTTTTCAAAAAAATCTTTTCGAGAATTTCTTTTGATTTTTCTCCGCTGATTCGAACGACTCCGATTCCTCCCTCGCCGGGTGCGGTCGCAATCGCAGCAATTGTATCTTCCATATTCTTTTGCTTTCCGCCGGCACATTTTTCTATTGCCGGCCTTCTAAACTAAAAAGTAAGCCCGTTTAAAAAACGGGCTACAAAACTACTTCAATTCAATTATAACCCTTCTGTATGGATCTTGACCTTCACTTCTGGTTGTAACCCGAGGATGGTTTTGAAGAGTTGCATGAATAACCTTTCTTTCGTAAGGATTCATAGGCTCAAGTCTGACACTCTTTTTGGTTCTTGTAACCTTGTTTGCCAGTCTGACTGCAAGCAATTCAAGAGTTTTCTCTCTCTTTGCTCTGTAATTTTCCGCATCTACAACGACTCTTGTATATGCATTCTGTTCTTTATTAACGACAAGGCTTGTCAGATACTGAATCGCATCCAAAGTCTGTCCCCTCTTACCGATGATCGTTCCGGAATCTTTTCCCTGAATATCAACATAGAGAACATCTTTACCTTCCTTCGCCGTTATATCAAGTTCCAGTCCCATTTCCTTGGTAACTTCTTCAAGGAATCTAAGTGCTGCATGGTCTTCACACGGAGTGAGATTTTCCTCAGGTTCCTTGGAAATCACAGGTTTAACACTTTCGATATCGAACTTAGGGGCTGTTCTTTCTTTTTTATTTCTTGATGCTTCCTTTTTCGGAGCTTTTTCTCTTTCCGGTTTTGCCTTTTCGGCTCTTGCTTCCTGCTTCACAGGTGCAGCCGGTTTTTCCTGCTTCTTTTCTTCTTTTGCAGGAGCCTTTTTCTTTTCGACTCTCACTTTTGCGAGTTTTGAGCCGATACCGAAAAATCCACGAGAAGATTCTTCCAAAACAGTAACATCAACTTCATCTCTGGTAAGATTCAGATCCAAAAGCGCCAGTCTAACGGCCTCTTCTACATCTGTTCCATACTTTTCAGAAAAATCCATATTTATTTTTTCCTCCAATGTTTTATGCTTTTGCTCTTCTCTTTCTGTTTTTCGCTTCTCTGGCTTCTCTTTCTTCTCTCTGTTTCTTTCTCCACGAATTAAATCTCATATTATAGAAGATTTGGATTACCTGGCTGCCGAACCAGTAAACAGCAAGACCTGCAGGATAGCTTCTTGCCATCCAAAGAATCATGATAGGGAAAAAGTACTTCATGATTTTGGTCATAAATGCCGTCTGCTGAGCAGCACCGCCTGTATTCATTGTGGACTGAGACATTGAGAAAGAAATAAATGTAGCAACAGCTGCAGCGATCGGAAGAATCCACTTATCCGGCTGTGCTAAGTCCTTAATCCATAAAAAGCTTTCGTGTGTAGCGAAAATCATGTCACTTGATGTTATGTATTGCATCGGGTTTCTCAATAAAGCGAAAAGACCCATGATAACAACCATCTGTACGATCATAGGAAGGCATCCGCCGTACATGCTTGCACCTTCACTCTTGTAAAGCTCATTGAGTTTTTCGTTCATAAGAGCTTTATCTTTCGCATACTTTTGCTGAATTTCCTGTATTTTCGGCTGGAATTCAGACATTCTCATAGTAGATTTCGTCTGCTTGGCATATACAGGATAGAGACACAGCTTTACTACGACAGTTAAAATTACAATCGCAATTCCGTAATCGCCTATCACATCATACAGCCATGTAAGCAAAAAACTTAATGGTTTTGCTATTAGTCCCATCAATTTCCTCCATTATTTTAAAGGGTCATATCCTCCCTCATGCCAAGGGTGACACTTTAAAATTCTCTTAATACCTAAATAACTACCTTTAAATACTCCGTATTTTTCAAGCGCCTGTATGAAATATGTGGAGCAGGTAGGATAAAACCGGCATGTAGACGGAAATAAAGGTGAAATAAATCTCTGATAAAATCTGATCATCAGAATCATTATCTTTTTAAAAAAATTACCTATAAATTTCATTTATCTTTCAGTACTCCGGTTTTCTTAAAAGCGGACTTGAGAGATTTTTCAACATCCGCACATTTTCTGCCTGAAATAGTGTTCCTTGCTATAATTATGAAATCATATCCTTGAGGAAGTTCTCCGTAAAATGTCCGATACGCTTCCTTCATCAGGCGTCTGGCACGATTTCTTTTCACACTGTTTCCGACTTTCTTGCTTGCTAAAAACCCTGTTCGATTGTAAGGCAAATGATTCGGTCTGAAGAACAGAACCACATACCGTTCACCTACTGATTTTCCTCTGTTATATATGGAGGAAAAATCACTTTTTTTTCTTAAAACATTTTTTTTCAGCATTTTACTAAACCATTCGGCTTTTTTGAGATTATGCAGTTAATTTCTTTCTGCCTCTAGCTCTTCTTCTTTTTAAAACGTTTCTGCCGTTCTTTGTTGACATTCTCTTTCTGAAACCATGTTCTTTCATTCTTTGTCTTTTCTTTGGTTGATATGTCTGTTTCATTACTAGACTCCTTTCTGAATTTTATTTCGTGCGAATCTAAATTCCAATACGCACATATGCCTAAATATTATACTTTATTCATATTGCAATGTCAATCAAATGTTAAATTTATATTTTTAATCTCATTCAAAATTATCCACAAAAGTTATTCATAAAATTATCCACACTATATGGATAACTTTTCGACAAATTATTTTTTTTATTTGCCAATTCGGTCTTGCCTATGCATAACTTTTTATATAAAATAGAATGGAGTAAGAACGGACAATAAATTAAGAAGGTGTAAAAGTGGAAAATTACGAAAAAATTTGGTCAGAGGTTCTGGAAATTATCAAAGAAAACACCACCCCTATCAGTTTTGACACATGGTTTAAAGAACCTTTGAGTATCAATAAAATAGATAATGAGCTGAATATCGTATATCTTCAGGTTAACTCTCAGAGAGGCAACGATTTCATCATCAGCATATTAAAAAACAGATATATTTCCTATCTTCAGTTTGCATTTAAAAGCGTACTGAAGGATGAATATCGGGTTGTCCTAAAATCCTCAGATGAATATGATAAACCTGTGGATAATTCTATAAGCACACAAAAAACAAAAGTTAATAAAAAAATTTTGGATAAGCAAAAACTCTTCAATCCGAAGTTTAATTTTGATAATTTTGTGGTTGGAAGCAGTAATAAGCTGGCACATGCAGCGGCACTTGCGGTTGCGGAATCTCCTTCCGAAACTTATAACCCTCTTTTTATATATGGGGGCTCCGGACTGGGAAAAACACATCTGATGCACGCGATCGGAATATACCTTCTCGAGCATAATCCATCACTTAATGTCCTTTATGTTTCTTCCGAAATGTTCACCAATGAGCTTATAAAAGCCATTGCCGAACAAAAAATGAACGAATTTAAAATGAAATACAGAAAAGTAGATGTACTTTTAGTTGACGATATTCAGTTCTTAGAGGGAAAGGAAAATACACAGGAAGAATTTTTCCATACATTCAACACTTTGTACGACCTCAATAAACAGATTATTATTTCAGGTGATCGTGCACCGAATAAACTCATAAATTTAGACGAACGGCTTCGTTCAAGGTTTCAATGGAATTTGCTTGCGGATATTCAGCCGCCCGATTATGAAACCAGAGTTGCCATTCTCATGAAAAAAGCTGAAAATCTCGGGATTGAAGTCGACGATGACCTTTATGAAGTCGTGTGTCTCATTGCAGAAAAAATTAAGGATAATATCAGAGAGCTTGAAGGCGCATTTACAAGAAGTGTTTCTTTTTCACACCTTTTAAAAGAAAAACTCGACAAAAATTTTGTAAAAAGAACACTAAAGGATATTATGAACACCGGTGAAATCACGATAACACCCGAAAAGATAAAAAAATTCGTTTGTAAGCAGTATGGAATAAAACTTAATGAAATAGAATCTTCCAAAAAAACAAACAATATTGCTTTTCCGAGACAGGTTGCAATGTACCTCATGCGTGACATGACCGATATGTCGCTCCCAAAAATCGGTGAATATTTCGGGGGAAGGCATTATACAACCGTAATGTATGCCTGTGAAAAGATAGAAGATGAAATTAAACGAGACCCATCATTTGACAATCTTATCCGGGAATTAAAAGAAAAAATAAAAGACTGACAGCTTGTGAATAAAAGAGGATAATTTTTAAAACTTATCCATAGTTTTCAGACAATAAATTTCGGTGAATTTTTAACGGTTTCAGGGGTTATCCACATATTTCACAGCCCCTACTACTACTATTACTACAAATAATATAAATTAATAAATAATATTTCGGAGGTATTTATGAAATTTTCTTGCAGTCAACAAAATCTAGCAAAAGCATTAAATATTGTCTCTAAGGCAGTAACAGCCAGAACAACGATTCCAATCTTAAAAGGGATTCTTCTTAAAGTAAATGAAAACGGTGAACTTACGATGGCTGCATCCGATCTTGATTTGAGCATCGAAAAAAAGCTTGAAGTAGAGAATTTCGAAGCCGGTGAAACTGTTGTGCAGGCAAAGCTTTTTGCGGATATAATAAGAAAACTCCCAAACAGCCTTGTTTCCGTAGAATTAAACCAAGGAAACATTATTATAAAATGCGCAAGTTCTGAATTTAATATCATAGGTCTTCCATCGGATGAATTCCCTAATATCAATATTGAGATAGAGCCAAAGGAAAGAATCGCATTCGACAGAGAAACTTTAAAAGATATGATAAGAAAAACTTCTTTTGCCGCAAGTATTGATGAATCAAGAGGTGTAATCACAGGTGTTCTTATCGAAATGAAGGAAAAAAAGCTTAATATGGTTGCGCTTGACGGATTCCGTATGGCTGTGGCAAGGGAAAACATAATAAATGCAAAAGAACAGAATATTATTATTCCTGCTAAGATTCTCAATGAAATAAGCAAAATAATAACCGAAAACGAAGGAGATATGCAGGATATTGATTTGTATATCAATGAAAAGAGAGCAGTTTTTATCATTGAGGATACGAAAGTTGTTCTCAGACTGCTTGAAGGTGAATTTGTGGATTATGCGAATATTCTTCCGAAAGACAGCAAATGCAGAGTTGTCGTAAACAGAGGAGATTTGCTCGAAAGCATCGAAAGGGCATCTTTACTTGCAAAAGTAGGAAAGAACAATCTCATAAAGCTTGACATAAAGAGCAGCAGCATGGAAGTTACATCGAAATCCGAAGAAGGAAATGTCAAGGAAGAAGTTATCATATCAAAAGAAGGCGATGATTTAACGATAGGATTTAATTCAAAGTATATGATAGATGCATTGAAAGCAATTGAAGATGAAAATATCACCATGAATTTCAATACAAGCATCAGCCCTTGTGTTTTAAAACCTATCACAGGGGAATCTTATGAATATCTGGTTCTCCCGGTAAGAATCACGAATAATTAAAAAAATGTATATAAAAAATATAGAACTGAAAGACTTTCGTAATTACGAAAGTCTTAATCTTCAATTTAACAAAAATGTAAATTTAATTCTCGGCAAGAACGCACAAGGAAAGACCAATCTGCTTGAGGCAATTTATGTTACTTCCATAGGAAAATCTTTCAGAACAAACAAAGATTCCGACCTTATAAGATTCGGGAGTGAATTTGCGAAGGTATATATAGAGACTGTGAAAGATGACATGGATTCCAATGTTGAAATTATATATGCAAAAGAGCAGAAAAAGTATGCGAAAATCGACGGAGTGAAATTAAAAAGGACATCGGAACTTTTAAAAAATGTATTTATCGTTATTTTTTCACCCGAGGATTTAAAAATCGTCAAAGATGAGCCCGAAAAGAGAAGAAAATTTACAGACAGGGAACTTTGCCAGATAAAACCTGCATATTATGACAGTCTGTCAAATTACAAGAAAATTCTGATTCAAAGAAATTCTTATTTAAAAGAATTTGAAATAGACAGATCTATGCTTGATGTATGGGATGCACAACTTGCAAGGTACGGTGCCGTCGTTATGAATTTGAGAAATGAATTCATAAATAATTTATCCTGCACGTCTGCGGAAATTCATAAAAAAATAACAAACGGGAAAGAAAATTTAGAAATAAAATATAAACCGAATATCGATTTTTACAATGAAAGAAAAAAACAAGAAGAGGCTTTTTACGAAATATTAAAAAAATCTTATGATGCGGACATAAGACAAAGAACCACAAACAAAGGACCGCATAAAGATGACTTTGAGCTTTATATAGATGGAATAAATGTGAGAAATTTCGGCTCACAGGGTCAACAGAGAACCGCAGCGCTTTCTTTGAAACTCGCAGAAATCGAAATAATAAAAAATGAGACAGGGTATGCACCGGTACTTCTTCTTGACGATGTTATGAGTGAGCTGGATTTGGAGAGACAAGAATATCTTGTAAAAACACTCTCGGATGTGCAGCTTTTTATAACAACAACCGAAATTCCGAAATCACTTGCGAAAAAATTCCCGGATTTCACAGCGTATAATATTGAAAAAGGAAAAATAAGTATA
>FR882008.1:0-29700 GCA_000435615.1 Firmicutes bacterium CAG:238
GATCTTTTTACCCATAATAAGTCCTCCTATTAATATATTGGTATAAAATAAAGAATGAATTCGGAGTTGTCCCCGCTATGAGGATTTCCTCCAAGGATAGTTTTATCATTTTTGCATATGAGAAGGCAAGACAACTAAAGTATATGGCATGTCAACTTTAGTATATGTCTTTCTTAGCATTATCTTAACATTACGCTAACACAATCTTAGCACCGTGTCTTTCTTTTGTCAATTCGAATGCTTGCCAAACGCGGAATATTTTGATATTCTAAACGAAGAAATATATCTATACGGAGGTCAATTATGAGCGAAAAAATACAGCACGAACTAACGTCGCAACATGATTTGTTGGATTCATACGGTCACCTCACGGAGGCCGGTTATGCAAAAAGTCTGATTTTGAATTATAACCGTTCCGCAATCAAAGCACCGGGATTTAAAATTAAAGAGTGGGACTACTACCTTATTGCCTGTGACACCTTCGCTGTTGCCCTTACCATTGACGACAATTCCTATATGGGGCTTGACAGCATTTCACTCCTTGACTTTACGATTCCGTGGGAGCACACAAACAGCCCGATTACCGCTTTTACGTTCGGAAAGAAAAATCTCCCGCCGACCAGCGAGTCCGGCGATGTCAAAACAAAAGGCAAGGGCTATTATATTAACTTTATAAACAACGGAAGCGAGCGTATCCTGGAATTTCACATGGATAATTTCTGTGATAAGAAACCTATCGACGGCAAAATCACTCTCAAATGCCCTGCCGATGACTGCATGGTTATCGCAACTCCGTTTGCGGAGAAAAAAACAGCCTTTTATTACAACCAAAAAATCAATTGCATGCCTGCGACCGGCTCCGTTTCCTTTGGTGACAAAACCTATGAATTCCCGGAGGGAAAGTCCTTTGGAACCCTGGACTGGGGCCGCGGTGTCTGGACCTATAAAAACACCTGGTACTGGGGGAGTGCCTCCGGCCTTGCCCCTGACGGAAAAAGACTCGGTTGGAACATCGGTTACGGCTTCGGCGATACCTCAGCGGCCAGCGAAAACATGATTTTCTATGATGGCAAGGCCCATAAACTCAGTCATGTGAGCTTCGGCATTCCCATGAAGCACAAAATATATGTTACACACGGGGGCTGCTGTGGTTCTTCCTCCGGAAGATGTGCTGAGACCATGGATCTCATCGAAGACTACATGAGTCCCTGGACTTTTACAAGCGATGACGGCCGCTTTGAAATGGATTTTGTCCCTATTATAGACCGTGCGGCTCTTACGGATGCGAAACTGGTCTCCTCGGATCAGCATCAGGTCTTCGGGAAATTTACAGGAAAGGTCATTCTCGACGACGGAACTGTTATAGAGGTAAAAGATTTCCTGGGATTTGCAGAAAAAGTAACAAATAAATGGTAAATGGTATACAAAATATTATCACCCGGAAAGTAAAGGAGGATTTTAGAAGATGTATTGTACAAAAAAAATAACAGATGACTTAGTATGGGTAGGTGCAAACGACCGCAGACTCGCCATGTTCGAAGGCGTTTATTCAGTGCCTCGCGGTGTTTCCTACAATTCATACCTTTTAAAAGATGAGCTTACCGTTCTTTTTGATACTGTGGATAAAGCAGTCAGCCAAACTTTTTTCGAAAATGTTGAACATGAGCTTAGTGGCAGAAAACTTGACTTCGTAGTTGTTCAGCACATGGAGCCGGATCATTCGGCAACGCTGTCGGAACTTTTGCTCCGTTACCCGGATGTGAAAATCGTAGCGAACGAAAAAATTCTCACGATGATTACGCAGTTTTTCCATGTGGATTTAAGAAACCGCGCATTTGTGGTAAAAGAGGGAGATACGCTCAACACGGGAAACCATGTTTTGAAATTTATCTTTGCACCGATGGTACACTGGCCGGAGGTTATGGTTACTTTCGACGAAACGACAGGTACGCTTTTCTCCGCAGATGCCTTCGGAACTTTCGGAGCGCTGAACGGAGCAATTTTCGCGGATGAAGTGGATTTTGAAAATGAATATATGGACGAGGCTCGCCGTTATTACTGCAACATCGTCGGAAAATACGGGCCGCAGGTGCAGTCCCTGCTGAAAAAAACACACAGCCTTGATATTAAGATGATTTGTTCGCTTCACGGCTTTGTGTGGAGACGCAATCTTGAAGATATTTTCGATAAGTATGTGAAATGGAGCACTTACACGCCGGAAGAAAACGGGGTTATGATTGCCTACGCTTCGGTATACGGAAATACAGAAAATACAGCGGAAATCATCTCCTCCCGTCTCCGCGACCTCGGCATCAAAACCGTGATGTTTGATGTCTCCGTTACCCCTGCTTCCGAAATTATTGCTGCAGCTTTCAAGTGGAGTCACCTGCTCTTCGCTTCCACGACTTATAACGCAGGAATCTTCGTGTCGATGGAAGAGCTTTTGCACGACCTTGCTGCTCACAATATTCAGGACAGAACGGTTGCCTTCGTGGAAAACGGTTCGTGGGCGCCGACCAGCGGCAAGCTGATGAGAGAAATTATGTCCGGCTGCAAGGATATGCGTATTTTAGACGAAACGCTGACTCTGAAATCTTCGCTGAAACCGGAGCAGACCGATGAAATCGACGCTTTGGTTAAAGCAATTTCTGACACCATTCCTCGTTTTGAAAAGCCTGTAATTGGCGAAACAGATAAGGATATTTTAAAAATCGACCCGGCGGTCTTCCACAAGTTCTCCTACGGACTTTTCGTGCTGACCACGCAGGCCGACAGCAAAGATAATGGCTGCATTATCAACACGGCTGCACAGCTCACAAGCACGCCGGGCAGAATCAACATCGCTGTCAACAAAGCAAACTACACGCATGATATGATTCTGAAAAGCGGAGTCTTCAATCTGTCTATTCTTGCAGAAGACGCTTCGTTTGATACCTTCAAGCGGTTTGGCTTTGCAAGCGGTAAAGATACGGACAAGTTTGCCGGTTTTGAAGCACACACTGCACGCAGCGGAAACGGGCTTACCTATGTCACGCTCGGAACGAATGCATTTATCTCCGCAAAGGTTATTGACGCGCACGATTACGGCACGCATACGCTCTTCATCGCAGAGGTTACCGAATCGCAAGTTCTCCGCGACATGCCGTCCGTGACCTACGGCTATTACTTCGAGCATATTAAACCGAAGCCGCAGCCAAAGATTGAGGAAGAAAAGCACGGCTATGTCTGCAAAATCTGCGGATATGTCTATGAAGGCGATACGCTTCCGCCTGATTTCGTTTGCCCTCTCTGCAAACACGGCGCAGACGACTTTGAAAAAATATAAATATCTGACAATTGAGAAGGCGGCGGTTAGTCACCGCTGTCTAGACACACCTAACGAAAACAGGGATGAAGAGCACGCTCCTCATCCCTGTTTTCGAAGTTAATTGTATTTTTATTTGATGTATACTTTTTCAACATACGGGCTGGTTGCAAGCTTCAGCATCGCGCCGTATTCAACCGTAAATGCCACAACATCGCCGACCTTGTATTCTTTGTCTGTATGTGTCACATCAAGAATCGTGTGGTCGGAAGACCCTCCCATGATTTCAATCTTTTCATCCGTCGGAATCATTCCTCCAAGGTCCGTATCCTGTTTGCCGACAGCGATAATCGCACGCTTCATGATTCCTCTGTCTTCGTAGTACGGTTTTTCGCCGAATGCGTCAACCCCTACTTCACCGATCGGAAGGGACGGCTTTTCCTTCAGTTCAACAATCTGTGCTTCGAGCGTAAGGGTATCGTGAACGCATCCCGGAACGGTTTCCCCATAAGCCGTATCGTTTCCGAGCAGGAAGGATTCTCCAAGTCTGAGGTTATTGATTCCTTCCGGAAGTCCTTCTTTCCAAATCAGGTAAATTGAGCTGGAGTTTCCGCCGGAAATCACATTCAGTTTAATTCCAAACTTTTCTTCAATCTTACGCGCAATCGCAACAAGCCCTCCAAGGTTATCCTGCTTCGGAATGATTGCACCGTAGCAGGTCAGGTTCACGCCAACGCCGTAGAGATTGATGTTTTCCATTGTCATAATTTCGGAAACCGCCTCGAAAATCAGGTCTTCCTTCTGATAGAAAATGCCTTCTCTGAGGTCGCCCATATCGATCATCAGCAAAATGTTATGCTTGATTCCTGCTTTTGCAGCCTCTTCATTGAGAAGCCGGATTGTGGAAAGCTCCGAGTTAAAGCTGAGGTCTACGTATTTTACAACATCTGCGACTTCACAGTGCATCGGGATTCTCAGGAGAACGGTCTTCTTTCCGTTTGCTCTTGCCTCGTCAGCGTATGTTTTGATGTTCGCGACACGAGAGTCCGCCATAAAATCAACCGCCGGATGGGCAGCAACCATATGCGCCATTTCTTTATCCGCGCAAAGTCCCTTCGTTACAATCATCAGGGAGCAGCCTGCGTCTTCCTTTACAATCTTGGCACATGCGTCCAAATTACTTCTCAGCTTCTTTAAATCAACTACTAATCTTGGATACATTTTTCTTTCCTTTCTTTACCTGCCTTCCGGCCTCTTTGCATTTTTATCTCTGTATGGGCAATGTGTTCTCATGCACGCCCAGCATTCATGGTTGCAGTTCGGTATGCCGTCAACCTCTCCGCACGCACGCATCACATGCTGTGCCGGGTCATAGTCATCGTCCCGCGCCTTAGCTGCTATGCTTTGAGCCTCCTCTGCATTTACGATCAGGTCCGCACCTTTTTTAACGGATCGGTCGCTGACAAGTGCTTCTGCCCTGGCAGCCTCGACCTCTTCCTTCGTAGCTCCTCCAATCTTTTCGGCAAGGGCTTCCTTGTAATCCGTCAAATCGTAACCCATCGCTTCCATCTCTTCAATGTGCTTCTGCGTTTCTTCTTCTTTCGCCTTGCGCGCCGCGGAAAGTCTCTGAAGCTCTTCGATAAATGCCGCTTTGTTTACAACATGCTCGTTTTCTTTCAGCTCCATGTGCAGGCTCTTTGCGAGGAGTTTAATCGCACCCTGTCTGTGTGTCTTGGAAAGAACGCCCAGCGATGCCATGATATAGTCGTTGTCCACAAGGATCTTCACGGACTCAGGCGGATAAAGTTTCATGCCCGTTTCGTTGTCCTTTGCGATTTCTTCCATGATTTCCACTCTGTGCGGAAGTCTCGTGAGCGCGCCTCCCGTGCCCACGATGTATTTGATCTGCGTCAAGTCCTTGCCCTCTGCCAGCGTCTGTCTTCCCGTCGGACCGTACACATACCGGATTGATCCTGCATGGCGTTCAACTGCCCTCAAAACAGCCTCCTCGGTAAGTCTTTCAACCAGCTTGAATTCGTCTTCATTCTTCGGAATCGCCTTGTAAGTTTCAAGCGTTTTGTCGAGGTCAATGTGGAGTTTTTCTTCACATTCTTTTCTGAGCTTTTCTTCGCCGATGGATTCAATTACCTTCATGCGGTTTACATAAACGCCAAGGTCGCCTTCCACGGTTCTCTTTGCCTTCGGTTCCGGTGCCGTCAAAATTCTCGCAACCGCGTCAGAGTCTTCGGTCACTGCGTGAACATCTGTCGTCGCACCGCCAACGTCGATGGTCATAACATCACCGATGCAGTCATAAAGCAGTTTCGTGCATTCCATAACCGCGCCCGGTGTCGGGATAATCGGCCCGTTTACCATGTCGCGCACATGCTCCATGCCCGGTGCCTTCGTGATATTGTCCTCAAACGCGTCCTGGATGACCTTTCGGCAAGGCTCCACATTCAGCGTGTCAATCTTCGGATAAACATTATCAACAAGATAGAGTCTCTGTCCGCTTTCCTCATCAAAAATCAGTTTCATCTCTTCCTGATTCTCAATGTTTCCGGCATAAACTACCGGCGTGTGCAGACCCATGTTTCTTATCATTTCCGCGTTGTATATCGCAGTATCTCTTTCGCCGTAATCAACACCGCCCGCAATCAGGATGAGGTTCGGGTTAATTTCCTTAATCTTTGCGAGGTCGCTTCTTCTCAGTCTTCCGACTGTAATGTTATGAATGATTCCTCCCGCGCCAAGCGCGGCTTCTCTTGCAGCCTTCGCAGTCATATCATATACCAGTCCGTGCACCGTCATCTTCAGACCACCCGCGGCCGATGATGTGGCAAGCATCTCGTCATACTCCAGACTGTCAATTCCCATCTTCCTGCAAAGGTTATCAATCGCGCCCTGCAGCCCGATACGAACATCTCCCTCCAATACGGATGTCGGTGCCTGCCCCTGAGCCCAGAACACCGGATTATCGCTGTCAAGATCCTTGAATGCATTTACAACCGTCGTTGTCGAGCCGATTTCCGCAACTAAAACATCTACTCTCATTTTTGTCTTCCTTTCTGTCTGAATTTGTGCTGCCCTCCGCCCTGATTGATGCGGGGGCATGTGCCCCTGTGTTCGTTTTGGGATGAGCAGCCTCTTTTATAAGTATCGCACATAAAAGCTCATCTCTCCCGGCTGATATCCAAGCTTTCTATAAAAAGCCTTCGCTGCCGGATTTGTTTCTTCCGACTGGAACTGCAGTCGTTTGTAACCCTTTTCTCGTGCGTAATCTTCAATTTCTTTCATGACTTGTCTTCCATAGCCCCGCCCTTGGTGCTCCGGTGCTAGAAACAAATCGTCAATAATCAGTGCAAAACCTCCGGCCCAAACACTGAAAATCGTCATAAGGTTTGCAAAACCTATCACATCGCCATTCGGCGATTCAATCATAAAAATCGTAACGTGCTCCGGTTTCTTCAATGCCTTGACAAACACATCGCCAAGTTCTTCATCCTTCGCTTCGTTCACATGATTCCAAAGGTCTCCATCCTGTATCTCAAAGTTCATAAATTCTTTGTTCAGTCTGACCCACACCAACTTGTCTTTCTCATCTGCCTCTCTCAACATTTTCGTAACCCTCCGTTTCGCCTATTCCTACAAAAGTAGGGGCCGGGCCTTCCGGCCGGCCCCCTCAAATTGTTTTGAAATGGCCATTTTCGGCGGCTCTCCGCGCCGAAAATGTTCGTCTAATTAATCCTGCTTGAGGTCTTCAGGTCTGAAACCGTGAGGAACTTCGCCTCTTCTTCTCTGTCTTTCCTGAGCAAGGAATGTAGCAACGTCGATACCGTGGGAGTTTCTGCCGAATCCCATGTCGATACCAGTCTTAACAGCTTCTTCAGGAATTACCTGAGTACCGCCTGCGCAGATGATAACCTTGTCACGGATACCCTTTTCAACGCAGAGCTCGTGGATTCTCTTCATGTTCTTGTAGTGAACGTTATCGTGAGAGATGATTGTGGATGCGAGGATAGCCTGTGCATTTTCTTCGATGCAAGCGTCAACCATCTTTTCAACCGGAACGGAAGTTCCAAGGTAAACGCATTCGATACCCCATTTTTCGATTCCGCCGTGCTTGATGTTGATGATTTCTCTCATACCTACGGAGTGTTCGTCATCTCCTACTGTACCGCAAACAACCTTCATGTGTTCATGTCCTTCGAATTCTTCATATAATTCTTTGTCGGACATTACATATGGTTCCGGTGGTACTACCAGAGTCTTAAGGTCGATGTCGAAGTCAACTCTGCCCTTTAACTCGATTCTTGTACCTTCAGCTTCCTGCATGATTTCTGCAGAAATAACTTCCGGGTCAACAAGGCCTAACTTCTTACCAAGTTCAACAGCAGCTGCTTCTGCAACTCTCTTGTTTGCAGGGAGCATCATAGTGAGCATGATAACTCTGTCGCCGCACCATTCAACTTCAGGAGTGAGCCATTCGCCTGTTCTGTACTTAGCAACTTTTTCAAGTCTCTTGTTTACATTATCTTCGTCGTCAAGTTCGTCGATGTAAACGATCTTGCTTCTGTCTTCAAATGTACATCCACCGATTAAAGCAGCCGGATCTTCAGGGTTTCCGCCGTACTGCTGCACGTTATTGTATCCGTAGTGAGCAGTTACAGGAGCCATGTAGTCTTCGTCTCTTTCGAAAATGAAGCCTGCACCGAATCCGCCGTCGATCTTACGAGCGATACCGTCTCCGTTTCTTTCAGGATATTTTCCGGAGTCTACGAAGAAACCTTCCTGAACAGCGTTGAAGTATCCGCCAACTTCGAGGATTTCTTCTACATATAATACAGCTCTTTCTTTGAGTTCTCTTGCGTTTTCTCTTAAAGGACCGTCCTTCTTGAGTTCAACCATTTCCATTAAACCGTCTAAGCCGATTAAGGTCTGCTTAGCAGTGTCGGTTGCTTCGATGTTGTAGATATGCCAAGGAACGTTTCTTCCTTCGTCCGGTGTGATTGTGGACTGGATATCTGCGCTTGTCAGCTTGGAAATGAACATGTTCATTACGTGAGTTACTGTAGCTTCACGAGCGGAGGACTGGATGTACTTCGTGTTCATCTGAGCTCTCATCTTATATCTGCCGCAGAAATCTCTGAGGGCTACTGCATACGGAAGGTCCATATACATGCAAGGTGCAGGTGTAGCTGTCGGAGGAACTGTTGATAATGAAATATTTTCAGGCTTGATGCCAACTCTTTCTGAGAAGTAGGAGTTGATAGCGTGCTGAACGATAAGTTCAGGCATTACCTTCCAAGCGTCTCTTGCTGTTGCGTTTGCATTGTGAGCTCCGTCAATCTGAAGCATGCCGGACCAAGCCATAACCTTCTTGGATTCGCAAGCGTCTACGAAAGATCTTACCATGTTAACGTCTCTGTAAAGTACATTGTACTGAGGGTCCTGGTGAGCACCGTTAATGCCTTCTTCAGCGAACATTACTGCGATATCAGGACCTGCAACGCCGGAGATGTAGGAATGGTAGTTGATTGGACGACCAACTTCATCTTCGATGAGGTCGATAGCCTTTCTCTGTGCTCTAACCTGCTTACGAGTAATCGGAACACCACCGATACCCTGCGGAGTACCTTCCATAAGTCCGTCGATGTGGGACTGACCCATGTGTCTGATAACCATTAAGTGGTCAGCACCGTGCCATGCTGCCATTCTCATTCTTCTGATATCGTCTTCGAATCTTCCGGAAGCGATTTCAGTTGTGATTGTCTGCATCGGCTGCGGGTCGATGTTTTCAAGGAATTTAGCCGGAGGAAGAGGTACAGAGTTCTTCAGGCTCTTTGAAATTTCGTGATATTCAAACTGACCTAAATGCTGATCTTCTGCTCTTTCTCTCCAAACCCATTCACGTCTTCTCGGTTCGTATTTGTCAAGGTCTTTAAGTAATTCAACTACATCGAGTTTTTCATTTGGTTTCAAAATCATCTTACTTACCTCCCTTGAACGCTTCAACTACTTTATCCCAGCCTTCGCCCTTTGCGAGCTTGATGGAGGCATCACGGATAGAGATGTCTTCTAATTTTGATAACTTATATACGCAGTGGCCTGCGCCTTTTCCCATGAGACCGTGGTCCATGCAGTGATTTACGATAGGCATACAATCAAGGGATGATACACCCATTCTGAGTAATACCGCACGTTCAACCGATGGTGTAGTGTTCTTGTAACCTAACTCCAGAAGCGGTTCATCAACCTTGGCGATTAATTCCCAGAATCTGTTGTAAAGTTCTTCGTCAGTAAGATTTGCTAAATGCTGTCTTCTTACTTGGAAATCGTCTTCTCTTTTCATCCTTATAATTCCTTTCATTTAATTGCAAAACCCGGGGCGGACGGCGCAAAATCCGCCTGCCCAAGCTTTCGCATTGATAAACATTGTTCTACCTTTACGAATCTTACAGTAATCCTTCTGCTTCAAGAGTAGCTTTTACGAAGTCTACATCTGTCTTTGTTTCTACTGCAAGGAATTCGAGGTCAGCATCTGTAGGCTTAACGCCAGCCTTCTTAACAGCCTTCTTGATTAAAGACTTTCTGAAGTGTTCGATGTTGGCAACCTTGTGCTTAATCAAACCAGGGTTTGCAGGTAAGATTAAGTTTACGCCCGGCTTATCTTCTTCCTGAGGGTTTCCGAATTTGATTTCGATACCGTTGTCTCTTGCAAAGTCAAGCTGTGGCTGAATGTGTTTGCCTGCGCCTGTGTATTCTGTTTCGGATACAACTACGATTGCATCTTCCGGAAGTTCCTGCGCATAGGAGAAAGCAGCAGCGAGTGCTGTATTTCCTGCAGGACCTCTTTCGATACCTTCGAGGTTTGCGAGCATTTCTGTCATGTACATTACTTCACCCTGTGTTACGGTGATGTACTTATCCATGTATCTGAGCGGACGAGCTGCCGAACGAGGTACATCGGAGTGGTCAGGATCGGTAGCGTAAGGAACACCGAATCCTGTATGACCTGTTGTGCAGGACTTCTTGTTGAAGTCTGTATCGGATGCCATTGATAATCCTGTAAGGTCGATGGAAGCAGCAACTACTTCTGCATTGCAGCCTGCCTTCTGCAGACCACGTGCAGTACCCGTTACCATTCCGCCGCCTGCTGTTGTACATACAACAACATCAGGGTCTTTTCCGAGTTTTTCTCTGCATTGTGTAGCGATTTCATAACCCAGAGTTTCTACGCCTGCAATACCAAACGGTGAATACAGGGATGCGTTAAAGTATCCTGTATCTTCGAGGATTGACAGGAAGGAGTAGAATAATTCAGGTCCAACGGTAAGCTGAACGACTTCCGCTCCGAGAGCTTCGCACTTTCTTGCTTTTTCAACGATTTCAGGTTGTCCTACGCCGTGTGAATCGTAGCATTCCTGAACGATGATGCAGTTAAGTCCCTGCATAGCAGCCTGGGAAGCAACAGCAGCGCCGTAGTTTCCGGATGTAGCAGCCATAACGCCCTTGTATCCTAATTTCTTAGCGTGAGCAACCGCGCAAGCCGCACGTCTGTCTTTGAAGGAACCGGATGCGTTGCAGGATTCGTCTTTTGCGAAAATTCTTGCGCCGTAACCCGGTTTTGCGTATTTACGTGCAAGCTTTGTAACGTTTCTGAGTTCAAGCAGCGGTGTGTTTCCTACACCGTGAAGTCCCTGAATTCTTTCGATTTCGTCCAATGTGTAGCCTGTTGACTTCATCAGAGCGTCATAGTCGAAAGAAATCGGAGATGTTTCAAAGTTTGAATAGTCAAGCCCTAAAGCTTCCTTCTGAATCTCGTTGGATCTGCCCATTACGGACTGATAGTCTTTTGCAAGTGTCATTATTCTTCACCTCCGAAATTCATGATTTCTCTAAGCTGTCTGTCAATTTCGATGATTTCAGGAACGAATTTGCCATAGCTGTGAGTATAATACGGTGCTTCATCAATCAAAGTACCCTTTACAAGACGGCCTACTGCGGTTTTTACCGTAACTTCGTCGCCGATTGTTGCGGTTTCATCCTGCAGAAAACCTTTTGTCCATTGTTGAAGGTCGCACTTCTTTGTATCGTCAGGTAATTTCGCAGTTCTTTCTTCTGCCTTCAAAACGATGCTGTGGATGCGAACCCAATCACCTTTCTTAGCCATTTTGTTTATTCTCCTTTTTTATTTAACGATCTTCTTGTCTTCGTCGATTAAATCTCTGAAGTCGCCCATGATTGCATGTGGAACAGGGATATCAATCATAGTCTTGAGTCCGGGAGCTGCGTTGATGCAGTGTGGAATGCAGTTCATGATCATAGCCATAGTTCCGATACCGCCTTCGATTTCCGGAGTGTTAACCATGTTTACCGGAGGAACGGAGTCAAGAATTACATAGTCGCCTGTGTGAACGCCAACCTGTTCTGGTTCGATCTGCTGAGGGTGATCCATGTCGATCTTTCTTTCGCCGTCAATGTTAACCCATCCCTTCATAGCAACGCCTGCAACCTGTCCTGCTGCTGCGAATCCATAAGGTGATTTTCTGTCAACATCTGTAACGATTGGTTCCATGTCCTGACCGAAGTCATCCCACTTCCAGCCGAGAGCGTCACAAATCATCATTGTGGATTCTGCGAAGCCAACGTGTCCTGCCATTGTTCCGTTTGCTTTTCTTTCGTTGAATTCTTCAACGGAGATGCCGATGCCCTGTTCTTCCATTACAGCAGGTCCGAACGGTGATAAGGAGTTAACTCTTCTTGAAGTTACGTGGTTAACTTCTTCGCACGCTGCAGTCCAAAGGATTACAAGAAGGTCCATGATTAAACCAGGGTTGATGCCTGTACCCATTACGGATACGCCGTTCTTCTTAGCGATTTCGTCGAGCTTCTTAGCAAGTTCAGGTTCCTGAGCCTGTGGGTAAGCCATTTCTTCTGCGGAAGTGATAACGTTCATTCCTTTTTCCATTACAAATACTAACTTGTCATATACATCTTTTGTGAAAGAATTTGTGCAAACTACTACGATGTCTGCTGCGCCCGGTTTGATAACTTCTTCCGGAGTTCCAACGATAACGTCTTCTCTGTCGCCTCTAACGATTCCGGGAACTACGTCATATAAGCTCTTGCCAATCTTGTCGCCGATGTCGATAGCGCCAACGATGTCAACGCCTTTTTTCTTTGTGAGCATCTTGCCGATTCCGCCGCCCATTGCGCCGAGTCCCCAAAGGATTACTTTTACATTTTTCATTTTAACTGTCTCCTTTTCAAAACAATATTTGTTTAAACTAAACATGCCATTATATATAAGCAAAAGCTGTGCCATATGTTTATCTGAATATTGTATACATACTCGTACAAAAAAACATGCTTCTCCACAATTTTTTGCGGCGTTTCGCGCGGTTTTCTGTGCAAAAATCCAATTCCCCTTATGTTTTTGAATTTATACTTTGGACTTTTAGCACTTTCTTAATCTTTCTTTTCTTAACGCTCCTCAAAAACGCAAAAAAACTTGCATAATATGTGCAAGTTTTTTTGCATATCGTCCTATCTTATGTCGAAAATATGATATTTTTTCAGTTTGTGCTGCAGATTCTGACGCTTGATCTGCAAAGCTTTTGCTGCCTTGCTGATATTTCCGTCCGACTCTATCATTGCTTCCTTTATAATTCTCTCCTCTATCGCATCCAGATACTCTCCGAGCGGCACATCTGCGTCATAATCGACTTCCGTGCGTATGGCTTTCTTCCCCGTTTCCGGCATACTGAGCAGTTTTTCGGTCAAAACGTGTTCTTTATCTGCCATAGAAACCGTTTGTTCTATGATGTTTTCGAGTTCTCTGACATTTCCGGGATAATCGTATTTCTGAAGTTTCCGGATTGCCTCATCGGATACCATCCAAAGCTCTTTGCCAAACCGTTTGTTGTGTTTTTCGAGGAAGCGCTCTGCCAAAATCGGAATATCATCAGGACGCTCTCTCAGAGCAGGAATGGATATGTTGATTACATTCAGTCTGTAATAAAGGTCTTTTCTGAGCTTGCCCTGCCGGATCAGTTCCTCCGGCGGCTCGTTCACCGTGGCGATAATGCGGACGGCAATCGGTATGTCCTTGTTACCCCCGACTCTTCTTACGTAATTCTCCTGCAGGACACGCAAAAGCTTGCTTTGCAATTCATAAGGCATGGCACTGATTTCGTCGAGCAGCAAGGTTCCTCCGTTTGCCTGTTCAAACAGCCCGGCTCTGTCAATTGCTCCGGTGAAGCTGCCCTTTGTCGTGCCGAACAAAATCCCTTCCAGCAAAGTCTCCGGAATCGCCGCACAGTTTTGTGCCAAAAATGGCCTTTCTTTCCGCGGTCCGCCATAATGGATGCTCTGGGCGAACAATTCTTTACCCGTCCCCGTTTCGCCGTAGATGAAAACGCTCGCATCGTTTCCCGCAGCACGCTTTGCACGATTTACCGCAGCTTTGAATTTTTCGTTTTCTCCGTAAATATCGTCAAAGGTATACCGCCTTATTCCGCTTTGAACAATCGGAACGTTCTGTTCACTTCGCTCTCTCTTAACCTCTTGAAGCTCGAGGAGGGTATCCGACATTTTCCGTATATTCGTTATATCCTTTGCAACTTCAACCGCTGCAACCGCTTCGCCATCCACAACAATCGGAATCGTGCTGTTAATGGTGGTAATTTCCTTGCCGTAAAGGTTTTTATAGGTCTGCTGCTTTTTCAGTGTGGGTTCTTTCTTTGTAAGTGCACGGAACATCGTGCTTTCTCCCATGCGAAAATCCGGGAATGCCTCGTGGAACTTTTTTCCGAGGACATCATCCATATTCACCTTTTCCATTGATGCCATTGCCTTGTTGTAATACTGCCCCACGCCGTCCTGGTCAACGATATAAACACCCTCATCTATAAGTTCGATCAGAGCCTCGATTATTTTACTGTAGTATTCCGCATTCATAAGCACACCCGTTTCCTTTCTTGCTCATATTTTAGCACAAAAAGTAACAGGGTGCAAACTTTTTTGCATCTCGTGCGGCAAAAAACACGCGTTAGTTAGCTTTCATCCTTCTCTCCTCTGCGATAGATCTGTGCACCTGCAATCTGCTTTAGGTCTATGTTTGGATTTCTTTCAATCAGCTCAAAGCTCTCCCCCGGCTGCATGAACGGTTTGACAACCTCCGCAAGCCTTGGAAACAGGTCGAACTTGCTGCCGTAAAAATCTATGCTCAGCATCAGATGCGGCCTCTTTTCGTTTTCGCCCTTTGCACGAAAAGCCCACAAAGCGTTTATTCCTATCTCGCCGAAGCAAAAATCGCAAACAGCCTCCCGCAGCCCCTTCGGCAAATTCCGCGCAGGTTGGAGTTTCGTGGTTCCGATATGGTCATTTCTCTGTACTGTCATCCCCTTGGTAATCGAATCATACCTTTCAAAATCTTCCTTCCTTATTATTATGTTCTTCGTGAAAGGTTCGATAACCAAGCCACCGGCACTGCCGTCGAGCTCGATAAAGATGTCTCTCAGCCGTGAAAAGTCAAATTCCGCAAACTTTTCATCCGCAAAACACCCTGTCTGCGATCCCCTTGAAAAAAATGCCGGCAAAAAATTTTCCCCCTGACCGTTCATCAAAAACTCCAAAGCAACCTCGTTGTTCTCTTGAAGCTTGTATGGAACGAAAAGTGTGGTTCCATGCAACGCGAGATAAAATTTCTTATTTCTTTCCATTTTTTCTACCTTATTCATATATGCAATATGCCGGGTAGGTCTCTCCGACGAACACCCATACATTCTCTCCCATTTCAAGGTGCTTCTCAAAAACTCTGTCCGGAATAAACAGTTTGACTGCGGTACGCTTCGTTCCTTTTAAAAGAAGACCATCGTCTGTCGGGTTCTCACGGAATTCTTTTATTTTCCTGCCTAAATCAGGAATCCCCGCCTCCTTGCCGAAGTTATCCGCAAACTCTGCAATCGTGGTATAAACCACATTGTCCGGGTCTTCAAACCAGCTCTGTCTCATCTTAATTCCTCCCTTTTTATTAAATAAAAACAGACCATCTCTCTGACAGTCTGTTTGCAATCCGTTTTATGCGTATGCAAAAATACAACGCTTCCGAAAAGTGCCGCCCTGCAAATTCTCCCGCCGCTTTAACAAAAGAATTCTTACGCCTTGCTTACCTTTCCGTCCGGATGTTTCCTCTGCTGCAGAGATTCGTACATCCAAGCGATAACTCGTCTCCCGACTTGTCGTTTGAAACGCATTACGGTTGCTCGCCAGTATGGGACTCTCACCCAACTTCCGTTAGTTACCCTTCGAAGTATGAAATTGTATCCTTATGCCACTATCATACAATATTTTTTTGGTTTTGTAAATAGGCAATCCGCGTGAGGCAGGGTTGTTTCATGCGATATTCAGGATAAAATCAGACATACTCAGGTTAAAAAACTGCATTGTTATGAAAAATCAGGAGTCTATAATGTAAGAAAGGAGGTCGCTAAAATGAGATATGATTTAATAATTAAGAACGGTCAGGTTATCACGGAGGATGGAACGCAGCAGGTAGACGTGTGTATATGCGACGGAAAGATTGCATATGTCGGCAAGTGTACTGGCCAAGACAGCTGGGATAAGGAAGTTGATGCGGAGGGGCAGTATGTCTTCCCGGGATTTATTGATCCGCATGTGCACCTGAATGATCCCGGCTTGACAAACAGTGAAGATTTTTATACCGGCACATGCGCTGCTGCAGCCGGAGGAATTACAACGGTATTGGAACATCCGTTGACTTTCCCTCTGCCGGATCATTTACAGAGTTTTAATGAAAAGAAAGAAATCGCAAAGAGCAAGGCTGTAGTCAATTTTGGGCTCTTTGGAGCCTGTTCGGAGAATAATCAATTAGAAATGGACAAAATGATAGAAAATGGTGCAATTGCCTTTAAAACATTTTTAACTTATTCACCCGAAATTCCGAAATTAGACGATGGACGTCTTTTGGAACGTATGTCGTTTTTATCAGGCCGCGATATCGTGCTTGCCATCCATTGCGAGAATAATGATATTGTGGAGTACTGCACTGCTAAGCTGCAGGCAGAAGGAAGAATAAGCCCGGAAGATTATCCTGACGGCAGACCTGAAATCGCCGAAATTGAAGCGGTTTCAAGAATGGCTCTCTTTGCAAAGGAAACCGGTTGCAAAGTGAATATTGCACATTGCACTTTAGAAGAGGCGGTAGATATTGTACAAGAAGCCAAAAAAGCCGGGGCGGATATTTCCGTGGAGACTTGTCCGCAGTATTTGCTTTTAAATCGCTCTATGCTTCCAAAGCTGGGTGTGTTTGGAATATGCAATCCGCCGCTGCGCCGGGAGGAAAGCGTTGAAAAACTCTGGAATGCTATTTTTGACGGAAAAATTGATTGGGTATGCAGTGATCATGCGACTTATACCATAGAAGAAAAGATGGCCGGAAACGATAACATTTTTAAAACTCCGGCCGGTGTAACGAGCGTAGAACTTTGCTATCAACTGTTTTTCAGTGAAGGCGTCATCAAAAGAGGATTGCCCGTGGAAAAATTTGTGGAATTGAGCAGTACAAATGCGGCGAAAAGATATCGATTGTATCCGAACAAAGGTCGTATTGCGGTAGGTGCGGATGCGGATGTAGTCATTTTCGACCCGAATGAAGCATGGCACGTAGAGGACAGTGCTTTGAAGCAAATGATAAAATGGAGTCCGTATCAAGGCATAAGCGTAAATGGAAAGGTCAAAAAAACAATTGTCAATGGCGTCGAAGTTTATGACGGAGCGGATGTGATAGGCGAAAAAGGCTGCGGTACTTTTGCTCAGCCGATTGAAAGGAAAAACAGATGAAGATTTTACTGCTAAATCCAAATTCATCAGAATTGGTAACTGACACCCTGCGGCAGGCTGTGGAACCTTTACAGACAACAATGCTTCACATAGATGTCAAGCATTGCAATAACACCCCGAAAGGGATTGTCTCCTGCTTTGATGAGCTGAAGGCGAGTGTGGAGGTCATCGATTTCCTCCTGGAAGCGGAAGCTGACTATGACGGTGCTATTATTGGATGCTTTGCGGATCCGGGGCTGCGCGCTGCCAGAGAAATGATAAGGATTCCTGTCACAGGGCTTTATGAGAGTAGTTCTGTTTTCGCGAAACTGCAGGGACGCAGGTATTCCATCATCGCCTCAGGAAATGAAGCGGATATTTCCCCGTGGATTGGAAGCATCCGGGATTTGGGAGATATGGAGCAGGTGGCTTCTATTCGATACATGAACTCCACAGTGGAAGATGCCGTGCATGCATCCGATGATGAAATCTGTGAACTCATTCGCATATGCAGAAAAGAAGATGGTGCGGATGCTGTCATATTAGGATGCGCGGCTTTTGCGGGGCGCGGAAGACGACTGTCAGAGCTTGCAGGGATATCCGTCATCGACGGCATCGAAGAATCTGTTCTTTTGACGAAAATGTTAACGGAATACGGAGGTGGTAAATCGTGTATAACGAAGAACTGAAATGGATAGAAAACGGACTGGATCGGCTTCATGAAACCGGAAAAATGGGAAGCCTGCATTGGAGAGCGACCTACACAGAGGAGGATCAAAAAGCACGGAAACTTTTGGAGCAGTGGATGCGGGAAAAAGATTTAGAAGTATTTTATGATGATGTCGGCAATCTCTTCGGCAAAATAGAAGGAGAGCAGGATAAAATCGTCTTAACGGGTTCCCACCGAGACACTGTAAAGAACGGTGGAAAGTACGATGGCGCCCTGGGTATCATTTGTGCGATTGCTGCCGCAAGTTCACTTTACGCGGAATTGGGTAAACCGAAAAAGAGTGTGGAGGTTGTCGCATTCTGTGAAGAAGAAGGCAGCAGATTCCTCTCCGGATATCTGGGCAGCCGCTATCTGGTCGGGCAATTATCAGAGAATGCCATGCAGGAACGGGATGCAAATGGAATCACGGTAAGTGAGGCATTACAGCACGCGGGATTTTCCGGAAAAGGAATGCAAAAATCACCGCAGATGCAGGATATTGAACGCTTTATCGAACTGCATATTGAACAAGGCGGTGTATTGGAGCAGAGTGGAGAGCAAGTCGGTCTGGTCACCTCAATTGTGGGGCTTTTGATTGGCAAAATCACGATTGAAGGACATCAAAATCATGCAGGTACGACGCCGATGCATCTGCGCAAAGACCCGGTGACAAGAGCCGCGCAGTTCATCACAGAAATGAATCAATGGGCCATGACCTACGGCGAAGCGGTCACTTGTACGTTTGGAGAAATTCAAGTGTTTCCGAATAAGAGCAATGTCATTGCCGGTTCCGTCAGCCTGTCTTTTGATATTCGTTCGACATCTCCTGCTATACTGCAGGAAGCACAGACGAGAATCAAAAATCTGCAGCAGCAGAAGGATGGATTCCGTTACACACTGGAATTTGCGGCACCGGACGCTCCGGCACAAATGGACGGGGATGGTCTTCGGCTATTGGAAGAAGCCGCGAAAAGTCTGCATCTGTCCTATCGGAAAATGCACAGCGGTGCCGGTCATGACTCCCAGATATTAGCACAAAAAACAAAGACAAATATGATTTTTATTCCAAGCGTCGGCGGAATCAGCCATTCGCCGGAGGAATACAGTAAGCCGGAGGATATCGGTCATGGTTACTTGTTGTTAAAAGCATTCTTGCGAGAGATTGCATGGACATAAGGAGGAAAAGATATGGAAAAAGACAAACTGACGAATCAAAACAAGTACGATACATTGGAAATAAAGGATATTGACAAAAAAAGCAGTCTCCTGACAGGAAAAGATATTTTGCCATGTCCTTATGACAAGAGAACTGTCACACCAAATAAATTGATTGCTATATGGTTTGCAATGGCGATTGAAGTAACCATATTTATGTCCGCTGCGCAGTTGTATCAAATGATTCCTGTATGGGAAGTGTTGCTTGCCTGTATAGTGGGACACTTACTGTTGTTTATTGTTTTGCTGTTTACTCAGGATATGGGCATCAAATATGGTATCCCGTTTGCTGTTTCTTTGAGACCTTCTTTTGGATATGTGGGAGCGATTGTTGCACCGTATTTCAGGGCGATACCGGCGATGTTCTGGTTTGGTTTTCAAACATGGGTGGCAGCGTCTGCAATGAACGAAATCATTCATGTAACTTTTCATTATGATAATCTTACATTATGGATTATCCTCGTAGGCTTTGTGCAGATTGCGCATACGACTCTGGGCATTGAAGCTGTTACAAGATTAAGTCAGCTGGCCGTTCCGATGTTGATTGCGGTAGGGATATATATCTCTTATGTTGCATTTACAGATTTTGATTTAACTCTTTCTGAAATTTGGACAATGTCCGGATCGAAAGAAAAAACCTGCTCATTTATGTTTGCTGCATTAAGTTTTACCGGAGGATGGGCTACGATGAGTATTTCTATTATGGACATTACCAAGGATTGTGTAATTTCCCCTGAAGAATGCTCCACTCTCGGCAAAGTAACAAAAAAATATTTGCCTTCACAGCTAATTGGTATTATCCCGGCGGTAGTGTTTTATACTTTTATTGGAATTCTTGGTGCTATCACAACAGGTTATAGCGATCCGGCAAAGATTTTGGTTGCAATCAATGCAGGAAGAAGTGACTTGGCACTGGTTGTCTGCTTGGTTTTTATTCTGATAGCTACATGGTGTACAAACGACACTGCAAATTTATTCCCTGCGGCATATACAATTACAAACACTGCACCGAAAAAAATCACTTTCGCTATGGGCGTTGTGATTGCCGGCTTAGTTGGACTGGCTATGAGACCATGGCTGGCAGCAGATTCCATTACCGATGTAATGGTAATTATAGGAAATTTATTGGCTCCGGTTGCAGGTATCATGATTAGCGATTACTATTTTCTTCGGAAAAGAAAAATTAATGTGGAAGATCTGTATGACTTAAACGGTCAGTACAAATATTATAAAAACGTGAATCCGGCAGCAGTGATTGCCTTGGTCGCAACGACTGTGATTTGTTGGAACTTTGGAGACGCGCAATTTTTTGCAAGCTTGCTTTTATCAGGAATTCTTTATATAATATTAATGAAAACTTGGATTATTAAAAAATATCCTCAGCCCGAAATTAAATAGGGATTGTATTGTTGCTAATCACTAATCACTAAGCATTGGAGGGGATTCTTGATGTTGAAATATTCAGATTTATGCAAAGCCGGAATATGCACGATAAAAAGGATCCCCTTTCATGTGTGCAAAGAATTGACAGTGATTTATATTGTAACAGGGCGTTTAAAATTTACAACCGTGTCAGGAGCACAAATCCTTCATGAAGGGCAAATTGAGATTTTGAATGTCGAGGAACCTATCATGTTGGAGTCTGAAAGCGAGTCTTGCAGGGTTATTTATTTCAGCTTTGATCATGCTTTTCTAAAAAACAAAAACACAGATTTTGAGTGTGTTACATATAATTGCAATATTTGTAATTTTTTTAGCGCGATAGCTCCGAAGAAAAACATAGATGTGCTGACAAATATGATGCTTCAGACTGTCCGTGCCATTTACGCAAATGAACCATATGCGGAGATGAAAACCAGAGTGGAGGATCTGTTGGACTACATAATGAAGTATTTTGATGATGTAGGGCATCTTTTTTCCGGTGATTTGGAAGAAAATATCCGTAAGGAAAGGTTTCAGCGCATCAGTTCATACATGATATCGAATGTCACAAAGAAAATTCCACTCAATGATATCGCGAAAAATGAATACTTGAGCGTTCCTTATTTATCCAAAGAGTATGCCCTGAGGCTGGGGAAAAACTACAATGTCGTAAGCAACTATTATAAAACGATCGATGCGGTGATCCAACTACTTGACACAGATAATACCTTGACATACATTGCTGAGACAAGCGGATTTTCTTCCATACGGTACTATAACAAGGCGTTTACAAATTATCTTGGCTGCTTACCGTCAAAGTTTCGGTCGCTTTATAAAGGAAAAACCTGGGATGCAGCGGATGAAAAGATAACGATGCAAGAATTCGACCAAATGTCGGGTTCTCCAACCAAGCAGGCAACACAGACAATAATAAGGGTAGAGCTTCAGACAGAGAATCAGGGCTTATGCCGTTACACATTTACAGGATATGCCGAAAAGCCGCAAACATACACGCTCATCATTGATGGCGCTAAAAATCTGAAAAAAGGGATGATCATGCATATTGATGATGAATTAAACCGCTATCTTGGAGACATGACCGCGCATGATCTTTCCGACGAGGTAAACGTATTTAAAAAAATGCAAGGCATTCGCCACGAAGTCCGGTACTTGGAGGCTTCGGAGTCGGAAGTGAAAACAACGCTATGCGGAAAATGGTATGTCGAACTGTATATTGTGGTTGTATGATATCCACGGAAAAAAGCAAAGGAGGCTGACCATGCAGAAATTTATCATTTTAAATCAGGAAGATATTGCACAACTTTTAACCATGCAGGATGTCCTTGCAGCGGTAGAAAAAGCTTATAGCTGCAAGTGCAGCAAGCAAGCGGAGCTTTTTCCGTTAGTCTGTCATTCTTTTGAGGATGGTTACGAGGAATTTGACATCAAAAGCGGCAGCGCAGATGATGCCGGCATTTTCGGTATGAAACTGGTCAGTGCCTTTGCACGCAACAGCGATCTTGGTCTTCCGCGCCTGACCGGCACTATTTTAATTTTTGATCGAAAAACCGGTATGCTTCGGAGTATGATGGACGGCGGTCTGATCACCAATATGCGAACCGGAGCTGCAGGTGGTGTGGGCTGCAAGGTGCTGGCACGTCCTGAGTCAGAAACCGTTCTGCTCGTCGGAACCGGTGCACAGGGTCCGATGCTGCTGCGCGCAGTTCTTTCCGTCATGCGTAAGGTCAAGAGGATTCTTGTGGTTAATCCGCACACACCGCAAAAGGCAAAGTCCTTTGTAGAAGATTTTCATCAGATACTCGCCGCGGAATTTCCGCATTTTCTCTCGAGCATCACATTGGAAGCCATCGACAATCCGGAGCAGGGATGCAGACAGGCCGATATTATCCTGACGGCTACTCCGGCGCGTACCGGCATCATCAAAGCCGACTGGATTCGCCCCGGCACACACCTTTCCTGTATCGGTTCGGATATGGAGGGTAAACAGGAGCTTGAGGAGGTACTGACTGCCAAATCGCATGTTTTCTGCGACGATCTTGCACAGGTTATTGCGGTCGGTGAATGCGAAAAAGCGGTTAAGTCGGGGCTTCTCAACCCTGCAGATATTACAGAAATCGGAGATGTGCTGCTTGGCAAAGCTGCCGGGCGGCAAAACGATGCGGAAATCACGATTTTTGACAGCACCGGAATCGGATTGCAGGATCTGATGACCGCATCATTCGTCACCGAGCTTGCCGAAAAACAGAACCTTGGAATCCACGCTCAGCTATAAGGCAGTCGATGAAAAACACAGATAATTTGAGAATCATAAGGAGAGAAAATCATGAAGACTTATTTACTGGAGGAAATGACCTGGCCCGAAATCCAAGCCGCAATGAAAAATGGATGTGATACGGTTGTCATTTATGCAGCATCCATTGAGCAGCATGGTCCTGCCCTGCCGGAGATGACCGATACGATACTCGGTTATGCTGCCGCCTCGGATCTTGCGAAACGCCTCGGCAACGCTTTGGCTGCGCCTCTGATCCGCCCGGGGCTGTCTGCGCATCATATGTGCTTTCCGGGGAGCATCACCCTGCGGCCTGAAACTTTTCGCGCAGTAGTGGAAGACTATATCTCTGCCTATGTGCATCACGGCTTCCGGACGATTGTTCTGGCTTCCTCGCACGGCGGCAATTTTCGTGCACTGGAAGAGATTGCACAGCAACAGTCAGAACAGTACCCACATGTGCGTATCGTTTGCGGCTGCAGTCTTGAGGAACTGGATGCAGCACTTGCGGAGGTTGAGGTTTTGGAAGGTCTCCCTGTCGGAACCTGCGGTGGTCATGCCTGTGATTGGGAAACTTCCGTTATGATGATGCTTAATGAAGATTACGTACGCCGGGAAAAACTGCAGCGCGGTCATGTCGGTGCTCTTACGGAAGAATTGCTTCACCGCTTCTTTGAGGATGGGGTCATGTCCGTCAGTGAGATTGGTGTCATGGGTGATCCAACCGGAGCCGATGCTGCACGTGGCATCCGTTACTTCCAATATATGCAGGATATGCAGGAAAAAGCTGTCCGCAAGCATTTGATGGAATGGGATAAAAAAAGTGCAATCAGCATGCTGAATAACTCTTTCTCATATTGGTAACCCTTTCCTATTTCTCTAATCCCGCAGGTCAATTTCGCCGCTTGGTGCGAACTCCTGCTTGCAAAAACCCTCGTTTTCTGTCATAATGAGAGGGCGGTGCTTTCCGCACGAAAGGATGAAATTTATGAGATTAAGAAAAGAAACCGACGGAATGCTTGAAGAAGAAGTTCTCCTTATCGCGAGAGTTTCCGATGCTCTGGCACACCCTGCCAGAATCAATATGTTCCGATACATAATGCAGGCAAACCGCGGCATGGTTGCCGTTTGCAATAAAGACATTGTCAATCATTTCGACTATGCCCAGGCAACGGTTTCGCAGCACATGAAGAAGCTCGTGGACTCTGGACTGGTTGAAATAAAAAAGAAAGAGAAGTTTTCTTATTATTATGCAAACCTTGGTATGCTGATGCAGTACCTTAATGCGACGAAGAAATTTTCGGTGCAGTAGCCGGAAACAAAAACCGCACTCCAAACACTGGTTTTATCCAGCCCCGGAGTGCGGTTTTTTATTCTTCATATTCGGCTTCGTCTGCGTATATCGTCAGCGTTCCGTCCATATGTGCGAATCCGCCTTTCGATTTTATGGTCTTAAAATCCGCAGTACCCTGCTCCCGCAGCTTGATTCTGCCTTCGGAGGCCAGCAGTCTGCAGCATGCTGCCCTGTCTTTCAGAAATCCTTCATAGCCGTCATTCGTCTTGATTATAACGCTTTCGGCCACACCGTCAAAAAGCGTTTTGTCCGGGCACATAATCTTGACCGGAAGCCCGCTGCGTTCGACACCTCTCGCCTTCTTTTTACCTACGTCCGCCATACTGCGCCTCGTATCTTTCCGCGACTTCGTCGATGGAACCTGCCATCAGGAAAAGGTTTTCCGGCACATCGTCGTACTTGCCTTCGAGAATTTCTCTGAATCCGCGAACCGTTTCCTTGAGCGGCACATACTTTCCCGGAGTTCCGGTAAACTGCTCCGCAACGCTGAAGGGCTGTGAGAAAAATCTTTGAACTTTTCTTGCTCGGTTTACGGTCAGCTTATCCTCTTCCGAAAGCTCATCCATACCCAAAATCGCAATAATATCCTGCAAGTCTTTGTACTTCTGAAGCACTTCCTGCACTTCTCTGGCAACACGATAGTGTTCTTCTCCCACAATCAGTGGGTCGAGAATTCTCGATGTTGATTCGAGCGGGTCAACGGCAGGATAAATGCCAAGCTCCGTGATGGAACGGTTGAGAACGGTCGTCGCGTCGAGGTGGGCGAATGCGGTTGCCGGTGCCGGGTCCGTAAGGTCGTCAGCCGGAACATAAATTGCCTGTACCGATGTAATAGAGCCGTTCTTTGTTGATGTGATTCTTTCCTGAAGTGCGCCCATTTCGGTTGCAAGTGTCGGCTGATAGCCGACTGCGGACGGCATACGTCCGAGCAGAGCCGATACTTCAGAACCCGCCTGCGTAAACCTGAATATATTGTCTATGAAAAGCAGTACATCCTGCCCTTCTTCATCTCTGAAATATTCCGCCATGGTAAGCCCCGTGAGTGCAACTCTCATTCTTGCTCCCGGCGGTTCATTCATCTGTCCGAAAACCATCGCTGTTTTCTCGATAACTCCGGACTCAATCATTTCGTTATATAAGTCATTGCCCTCTCTGGTTCTCTCGCCGACACCCGCAAAAACGGAGATGCCGCCATGTTCCTTGGCAATGTTGTTTATGAGTTCCTGAATCAATACGGTTTTACCAACTCCGGCACCGCCGAAAAGACCTACCTTACCGCCGCGGGTGTACGGAGCGATTAAGTCGATTACCTTGATTCCGGTTTCATATATTTCCGACTTCGTGTTTTGATCTTCAAAGCTCGGTGCCGGTTTATGAATCGGGGCACTCTTGGTTGTTTCCACCGGACCCTTCTCGTCAATCGTCTGGCCGATAACATTGAAAAGTCTTCCGAGAACTTCATGGCCCACAGGCACCGTAATCGGCGCTCCCGTATCGAGTGCTTTCATGCCGCGCACGAGTCCGTCGGTTGAGGAAAGGGCTACGCATCTTACGACATCATCTCCGATATGCTGTGCAACCTCTGCCATGATTTTTTTGTCGCCGTCCTGGATCAGGATCGCATTCAGAAGTTCCGGCATGTGCCCCTCTTCAAACTTTATATCTATAACCGGGCCTATAATCTGGTTAATTATACCCTCTTGCATCTTGTTACCTCCTCTATTTCTGCGACTCCGCACCCGAAACAATCTCAATCAGCTCGTTCGTGATTGCCGCCTGTCTCACCCGATTGTAGGTGAGCGAGAGTTTCGCCAAAATCTCATTGGCATTATCCGTTGCATTTTCCATCGCACTTCTGCGCGCCGCATGTTCACATGCAGCGGATTCCATGGCTGCTTCAAACAATGTAAGCTCAGAATATTTCGGAACCATGTATTCCAAGACCTCTTTGGGATCTTGTGAAAATTCGAGTTCCCGGCCGCTGCCGGCAAATTCCTCCGGATCAAGCGGCATAAGTTTCTTCACAACCGGTTCCTGTTTCAGTGAGTTTATGTACTTGGTGTAAACCAAAAGAACCTGCGCTGCTTCTCCGTTTCGGTATTTTTCAATCAGCGGCCTTGCAATCTCACTTGCCGCTGCGAAAGTAATCCTTTCCGCAGATTCCTCGCATTCGCCGATAATCTTATAGCCGTTGTGCTCGAAAAACTCACGGCCTTTGCTTCCGATTGCGTATATCTCAAGCTTGTCTTTTGGGATTTCCGCCACACAGGAAAGAGCCTTCTTCGTCAGATTCGCGTTAAAGCCTCCGCACAGCCCTCTGCCGCTTGTGATGAGAATGAGGATGGTCGACGCATCCTTATCGTCACAGACCTTTTTCTCCTCTTCCTTTTCCTGCAAAGCGTTTTGGGCGGCACTTACGATTTCACCCATGGTATGTGAAACCTCTTGTATCTGTGCGCTTGTTCGGTCGAAAACATTTTTCGCTTTCTTATACTTTGAGGCGGAAACGAGCCGCATGGCGTTCGTGATATGCTCGGTACTCTCGATGCTCTTCATTCGGCGTTTCAGTTCCTGCATATTTTCGGACATCTTTTCACCTCTTTATTTCATTTCTTTAAACTTCTTGATTGCCTCTGTCAGAAGCTGTTCTGTCTCTTCGTCCAGCTGTCCGGTCTTTGCAATCGTTTCTTTAATCTCAGGGTAGCTGACTCTGATATATGCAAGCAGTTCCGTCTCGAACTCTTTAATTTCATCGATAGGAACATCTACCATATATCCGTGAGATGCCGCATAAATGCTGACAACCTGATCTTCAACATCCATCGGCTTGTACTGTCCTTGTTTCAAAACTTCCATAAGCACTCTGCCGTGGTCGAGCCTTGCCTTCGTATCTTTGTCGATATCCGAACCGAACTGTGAAAAGCTTGCAAGTTCTCTGTATTGTGCAAGCTCGAGTTTCAGTTTGCCGGACACCTTCTTCATTGCCTTAATCTGTGCATCGCCGCCTACACGGGATACGGAGATGCCGACATTGACCGCAGGTCTTTGTCCTGTAAAGAACAGTTCCGACTCGAGGAAAATCTGTCCGTCCGTTATGGAAATTACATTTGTCGGTATATAAGCCGATACATCGCCTGCCTGCGTTTCGATAATCGGCAGCGCCGTTATCGAGCCGCCGCCGAGTTCGTCACTGAGGTGCGCGGCTCTCTCGAGAAGTCTGCTGTGAAGATAGAAGACATCCCCCGGATATGCTTCTCTTCCCGGCGGTCTTCGAAGCAGCAGAGACATCGTTCTGTATGCAACCGCATGTTTGGAAAGGTCATCGTATATGATTAAGACATCCTTTCCCTGATACATGAAATACTCTGCCATCGCGCAGCCCGCGTAAGGTGCTATGTACTGAAGCGGTGCCACATCGCTCGCCGTTGCGGAAACAACAATGGAATAATCCATTGCCTCGCGTTCTTCCAGCGTCTGCACAAGCTGCGCCACCGTGGATTTTTTCTGTCCTATGGCAACATAAATACAGATAACATCCTTGCCCTTCTGGTTAAGAATTGTATCGATTGCAATTGCCGTTTTGCCCGTTTGTCTGTCGCCTATGATAAGTTCTCTCTGCCCCTTGCCGATTGGCATCATGGCATCAATTGCTTTAATGCCGGTTTGAAGCGGACGATTTACTTTTTTTCTCTTGAGAACTCCCGGCGCAGGGTATTCGATTGGACGATTGTCTTTGGCAACAATTTCACCCTTTCCATCAATCGGATTTCCGAGTGCGTCCACAACCCTTCCGATGAGTGCTTCTCCAACGGGAACTTCCACAATCTTTCCGGTCGGTTTTACGATATCGCCTTCCTTGATGTCCCTGTCTGATCCGAGAATAACAACTCCGACATTGTCTTCTTCAAGGTTCAGCGCCATTCCGTAAACACCGCTCTCGAATTCGAGCAATTCGCCTTCCATACAGCGGCTGAGCCCATAAACTCTCGCTATGCCGTCACCGACCTGAAGAACTGTGCCATAATCCAAAATTTCATATTTATTGTGATAATTTTTAATCTGCTCTTTTATGACCGAACTGATTTCTTCCGGTTTTAAATTCATAGGGAATCCTCCCTCCTTAAATATTTTTCAGGCTGCGAAGCATCGCATCCAAATCTCCTCTGATGGATCTGTCTATCATTTTGCCGTCAACCTGTATTTTAATTCCGCCGATAAGATTCTTATCAACTATATTTCTGAGTTTAATATTCTTTTGCAGCAGCTTCGACATTTCCGCTTCGAATCGCGCATGCTGCTCCTCGGAAAGCGGATCCGCACTGTATATTTCGCCTTCTGCAAGTCCGCGTTCTTTATCGTAGAGGCGAATGTACTGTTTTCTGATTTTCCGAATTTCCGCGGTGCGGTTTTTGTCGACCAAAACGAACAAAAAATTCACCATCTCGCGGCTGAACCTTCCTTCCAGGCTGTTTGTCAAAATTCGTTTCTTGTCTGCACCCATGATTGCGGGGCTGTCGAGAAATTCCGCAAACTCCGGAGTATCAGCAAGAATCTCATCAAGCGTTTCGAGCTCCCTCAGGAACTCGTCTTCTTTTCCCAGTTCCTTTGCAGCCTCAAACAAGGCAGCTCCGTATGTAAGGGATACTACTGACTCTGCCATTTACCGCTTCCTGCCTCCTCTATAACTTTATCCACAAGTTCCTGCCGGTCCTCATCTCCGAGCTCTTTCTGCATGATTTGCTCTGCAGTGAGCACCGCAAGCTTTCCGATATCCTTCTTGAGCTGAGATACGGCCTTTTCTTCTTCGGTTTCAATCTTCTTATGTGCGTCAACAATAATCTGTGCCGCTTCTTTCTTGGCGTCGGATACGATTGCATCGGCGCGCTCATCAGCGATAACCTTAGCTTCCTTAATTATTTGTCTCTTTTCTTCTTCCGCATTCGCAAGCGTCTTGCTGTATTCTTCAAGCAGCTTACTTGCCTTTTTGCTTTCCTGATCGGCATTCATAAGTTCTTCTTCAATCATGGCCTTTCTTGCCATCATGAAGTTATGCACCTTCTCAAAGAAAAAATGCTTAAGAATCAAATAGAGAACGAAAACGGTTACCGCGGTAAAGAGAAGATTCCAGTTGAATTCCAGCAGGTTCTGATATAATCTTACTTCCATATCGCAACCTTCTCAATATTTTAGATTTTACCTGCCAAAACAATCGCTATTACGAATGTCAATACACCGATGGTTTCCATGATTGCCATAGCGACAATCAGCGCCGTCCTCACACTGCCGGCTGCTTCCGGCTGCTTGCCCATGCTTTCCATTGCCTTCGAACCGAGCATTCCTTGTCCGATGCCGATTCCCAGTGCCGCACATCCCATCGCGATGCCTGCTGCGATTGCTATAATACCTGTACCCATATTAAAATCCTCCTGTTTAAAAAATCTTAATGGTTCTCTTGTCTTGCAATTGCCTTCGCCAAGAATACCATAGTCAGCGTTACGAATATGTATGTCTGAATTGCCGGCTCAAACATATCGAAAAAGCCGTTGAGCGGCAGAACAAGA
>FR882008.1:29722-46744 GCA_000435615.1 Firmicutes bacterium CAG:238
GCTCTTAAGAAAGGCACACTGCAAATCAAGGAACTGAGCCAGTCCATGAGGTTCATCCAAAGATCCACTACAATGACCCCTCCGAAAATGTTCCCGAAAAGTCGGAAACCCAGCGATACCGGAAGTGTGCAGTCCTCCAAAATATTCAGAGGAAGCATGAACGGATACGGATCGCACATATGCTTCAATTTCCCTTTTGCCCCAAGGAGCCGAAATCCACTCACCTGTATAAGCAGAAATGTCATCAAAGAAAGTCCGAAAGTGACATTCACATCTGCGGTTATCGGCCTTTGCCCGAAGATTCCGAGCGAACTTCCCATCAGAATGTAGAGAAAGATGGTTCCTATATAAGGAGCAAACAACTCGGCATCTCTGCCGAGATTTTCCTTCGCATAATCATAAATCTTCTCAACTATGAACTCGGCTGCAATCTGGCGTTTTGTTTCCGGGACGATTTTCAGACCGTGCCCGAGCCAAATGCCGACTGCTGCAATAATCACTGCAATGATGAATCCCCAGATTGTGCTTTCCGAAAGAAATATCTTGCCGTCGCCGAAGCCTATGATAATTCGTGCACCAAGTTCATCAACATTTATCATGCGAATCCCTCCTTTCTTTTTCTCCTAAAAAAGCAACAAAAGCAATACCCGGCAGCCCGCTCTGTCTCGCCAAACATTACTTTTTTAAAATCTCCGTCTGTTGTTGTTGCTCAAATGATTATACCACCTTTGCCCGAAAATTCCACCCCCTTTTTGCTATTTAAATGTTAAAAAAACACCTTTTTCGGCGTTTTCTTTACACTTTCTTAGCGCATGCTTTGTTGAAATTTTGGCATTTTTGCGGTTTTGTTCAAAATTCATTTGTGGTATGTTTCGTGTTTGATAATCTTGAAGCTTCGATAAATCTGCTCGAGCAATACGACTCTCATCATCTGATGCGGAAAGGTCATTTTGGAAAACGACAATTTAAAATCGGATCTTCTGCTGACTTCATCGCTCAGCCCGAGGCTTCCCCCTATGACGAAAGCAACATTGCTCTTTCCTTCCAGGGAAAGATTCTCTATCTTCTCAGCGAGTTCGGGTGAGGAAAGTTGTTTCCCGAGGATTTCGAGCGTTATGACAAAGGTCCCATCCTTTATCGCTTTCAAGATGCTGCGTCCCTCTTCAATCTTGACCGCCTCCTCTTCGGCGTGCGAGGCCTTGTCCGGAAGTCTCGCCTCCTTCAGCTCGACAATCTCCATGCTGCAGTAACGCGAAAGCCTTTTCATATATTCGCTGACCGCATCCGTCCAGTATTTCTCTTTGAGTTTTCCCACACATATAATCTGAATGTTCATTTTCGCTCCTAAATTTCTATAATTTGACTGACGGTATTCTTCGGTGCTGTGGAAAGCAGAAGATCTCTATCTGCATAAAAATCGTTTTCTTCCAAGACATTCCGCACGGTAAGCAATGCTTGCATCGGTGTATTGTTTTCCGAACTCAGATGAGCAAGCACCACGCTCGGAATTTTTTCACCGTTCATTTCCGTAAGGTATCTGCAAAGTGCACCGCCGCAATCCTCGTTTGACAAATGACCGACATCACTCAGGATTCTTCTCTTGAGCGGATAAGGGTATCTTCCGTACAGCAGCAGATTCTTCTCATGGTTGGATTCGAGAACCAGAACATCCGCACCTCTTATCGCCGAAAAAATTTCCTCCGTTACATATCCTGTGTCTGTTACGATTGCAATCTTGCACCCGTTCTTTTCGAAAAAATATCCCACCGGCTCCGGAGTATCATGTGAAAGGCCGAAACAGCCCACTTTTATGCCTCCGACCGAAAAAGAGTCTCCACCTCGGATCGTTTCAAAACTTTGCTGTGACATGCCGGATGTCTTTGCAAGGATTCCTTCCCGTGTGCCCTTCGTAGCAAAAACCGGTCCAGAGAACGGCCGTCTGCCAACCAAAGTATGAAGGCACTTTATGTGATCGGTGTGTTCGTGCGTGATGCAGATCCCGCCTAAATCCGCATATCCGAGTCCCTGTGATGCGAGTGCCGTGTCCACGGCCTTTGCTGTAATTCCTGCATCCATCAGGACTGCCGTCTCCTCGCTCTTTATTAAATAACAATTGCCTGAGCTGCTGCTGGCAAAAGAACAAATTGATAAATTCATGTGTTTCCTCGTTTTGTGCTTCCTCGTATGATATGATATCTTATCACAAATTCTTTTCGTTGTAAAATTCCCAAAAATAGGGCATAATATGTTTAATACCACTTTTTAGGAGAGTTAAAAATGGAGATTTTACGAATATACACCGACGGAGCCTGCTCCGGAAACCAGTCCGATGAAAATGTCGGGGGATGGGGTGCGGTCCTCGAATACGGTCCTCATAAGAAGGAGCTCTTTGGCGGCGAGGTCAACACCACCAACAACCGCATGGAGCTTACCGCTGTGATTGAAGCCCTGAAAGCCCTCAAATCACCTGGTCAGACGATTCAGATATTCACCGACAGTTCATATGTTGCAAACTGTTTTCGTGAAAAATGGTACGAGTCATGGGAACAGAACCGCTGGAGAAACGCAGCAAAAAAGTCTGTCGAAAACCAGGAACTTTGGAAGGAACTCCTCGCACTTGTCCGTCAGCACGACGCGCGGTTTTTCCGCGTAAAAGGTCATGTGAATCTGAACAGCAAAAACACAAATTTTGACGCACTGTACGAGAAATTCCTCCAGTGGAACGGTGCCGGATTTTCTTTCGAAGATTTTAAATATGTCACCGAGATGAATCATCTTGCGGATGCCCTTGCAAACCGGGGGATTGACGAGAACCGTCCGCGGTAAAGGTGATTCCCTCCCCTTCATTCGGGTATTTCAACGAATAAATCTGGTCGCAGACGAATACCGAAAGTAAAATTGCACAAATTACAATCACCGCCGCCGGTTTCATTTTCCTGAAAAGATTGTCCAGCGCAGGCGCAATCAGATATACGACTGCAAATCCGCCGATTCCGAAAACAAGCAGACCTTCGGCGCATATGCGTCCGTCCAGGTTCAGGAAATATCCGCTGTAATCCCACCATTTTATTCCGCCGTTTGCGAGTTCCATGAAGTAGGATGTGAAATATTCCAGAACACCGCAGAGCACGATTGATACTGCAAATTCCTTCGTCGGTGATTTACGCAGGCGATAAAGCAAGGTAAGTATGAGCACTCCCCCGAACCCGTAGATCGGCAGCCACGGTCCGTGCATAATGCCGCGATTGACGATCATGCCGTCTTCATACAAATGGAAACTCACTTCCCAAAGCCATCCGACAAACGAGAATACAAAAAACATCAATATCAGGGAGCCTGCCGAATAATGCCGCATGTAATGCAGTCTCTCAAAATGATTGCTTTGGCGATGAATCGGATTCGGTGAGAGCCTGTCCGGATACGCGGCGGCTTCAATCGCGTTCTCCGCCGCCTCTATAATCAATGCACGCTTCTGATAATCCCAGAACTTTTCTTCGTCTTTGCGATTGTACATCGTAATACCAAAATATTTTTCGATAAAGCCTCGAATACCCACCGGAACCACTTCATCCTGTGGTTCTTTTTTCATGCTGATAATATCGGCATATTCTCTTTCAAGCAAGCTGCGTTCCGCTTTTTCAAAAAGATATTTGTCGGAAAGGAGCTCGCTTCCGGGCAGACTGTGCCTCTTCGCTTCGTCGCGAAGCTGTGCATAATATTCACCGAAGAATGCACTCTTGTACATGTTCGTATACAGTAAGTTGCTCAAGCCAAGTGTGATGATTCCCGCAATGTCCCACAAGATATAGGAAAGTTCCATCACGAAGCATTCCCACTTGTGACCGTTCATCATCCTGCGCGACAGATTGATGCATTCCTCCCATTTAACCTCGGGATTTTCCGCTGCTATGTAAGGCACAAGAAAATACGAGTAATACTTTATCACCCCTCCGACTACGGTCAGTGACCAGAGCCAGTGAAATACGGAGCGCATCAGCATGGTTTTGCAGACATTGATCCACTTCTTCGCACGCAGGAAGAAAAACAATCTTTGAATTCCAACTTTTTCATAGGTTCTGCTCTCCAGGAACACGCGCGCCGAAACCGCATCGTAAATATTTTTGACGAGAAACCAAAATGCAAGCAAGAGCAGTGTCACAAGCGATGCCACGATAATTGCCGCCGCATCCTTAGAGATTCCCAAATCGTGAAAAGCTCTGACTGCTTTGACGAAAAACAATCCGCTGCTGAGTCCGTTCACAAGATTGGCGAGCACTCCGTCGCTGCGTCCAAGCACTTCGTTTGTTTCGTCTTCGGATTTTTTGATCGCCTCGTTTGTAAGTTCGTCCGCCGTTTTTTCTTCGTTATCGATACTTCCCTCTATAATCGAATACGCAATATCCCAAACATTTCCTCTGTCAATACCGAACTCCGATTCGGTAAGTTCATATCGTTCAAGCTCCTCGCCAGTGCTCGTTTTTCCCGGTATTTTGAAGAAGTCAAAGCTTCCCGCAAAATCTGTTCCTAGGATTATCGCTATCAGGCAGACCGTAAGCAAAATTCCGTAATGACTGAATACGGTACGCCTTGCCCTTTCTTTCATTTCTTTGCGTGTGTACATCCTAACCCCCTGTGATTATTCTCCGAAATTAACTGTAATCGGGCAAATTTCAGCCTTCGTTGCCACCCGCATATTCGGTCCGAACAGACCGACCCCGGAAGTGACTATATTGTGCATACTTCCCACCTGCAGATAGCCATACGAGTTTTCCCACAAAAACTTCATAAGCAGGTTACCCGGAAACATCTGTCCGTCATGCGTGTGTCCGCAAAGGTCCGCATCAACACCCGCTGCCGCCAGTTCCTCAAGTTCGCGTGGCTGATGATCTATGACAAATACCGGTTTTTCAAGATCCATCGCTTTTGTGATTTCCGAAGCCGCAAGCCTCTGCGTCCCTGAGCGGAGCGCGTCCGGCCGTCCGTAAAGATAGAAGGCATTATCGATTAAAGCACCTTCGTCCCGCAGCAGGTGAATTCCCGCATCCTCAAGAAAATCATCCATCTCATGATGGCTGGATTTGTTTTCATCACTCCCAAATGTAAAGCCCGCCAAAATCGGCTCTTCTATATCGTGATTTCCGTAGCACGCATAAACGCCGTATTTTGAATGTATGCCTCGCAGAATCTTCGCAAGCTCATTCGGTTTCTCGACCGCTTTCCACTCGTTGTCAAAAATATCTCCTGCGATTACAACCAAATCTGCATCCTGTTCATTAATCTTTTCAACCATTTTCTCCATCTGGCGCACACCGATGTTGTATCCAAGGTGCGTATCCGCGGCCAAAACGACTTTGATGCTTTCCAAATCCCCCGCTCTCTTATCAATCGTAATTTCGTACGGGGTCGTTCTTACGATTCCGGCATTTATCACTCCGCAGACAGAGACCGCCAGAATCAAAGCTGCGCAAAGACGTCCCGCAATCCTTCGCATTTTCGGATTGCAAAGTTTTTCTCTCTCGATATGCAGAATGTGAAGCAGCACCAGCCGGACGATATCGGCGACCACTATCACAAAAATCATATAAAGCAGCACGCCGAGCCAATAATTGCCGAGCAGCTTCATACTTCGCTGCACGGTGCCTTCCGGCATCAGAAATGCAGTCAGAAACGAAACCGCAAAAAAAGAATATACGGCAGCCGAAAGCACAATCCCCCTTCTCGTCCCGAGAACCGGAAAGCCTGTCTTCAGCCAGCCCGTAATACGCATGAATATGTAAATGTTAACGATAATATATATCGGTGCCAAAAAAAACGCTGTCATATTGTCCCCCTTTGCTTATCCCCTTGCAATATCCACAATCATACACGTTTTTCCGGCAAAAATCCATAATTTTAACAAAATTTTAATATTTAAAGTTCTGCAAACGCTTTCGTGGCGAGTGATTGAAGCAGTTTCGGCTCGTGAATCCATGCCGAAATTATGGCAAGTTTCTGCTTCATTCCGTGCGAATAAGCGGAAATCGGCTGTGCAAGGCTTTCCGTAAGCTCAAACATATCCGCATACTTATGGATTCTCTCCTCGCGGGTTTTCTCGTCAACGCCGAAAATATCCGCAATGAAATTCAAATATTTAATTCCCGTCATGAAATCATATAAGTCCGGGTTGTCCGGGATATATGCCATGTGCTTCTTACATTCAAGACTGTTTTCCTTGGCAGAAAAACCGTCGATTTTAATTTCGCCTTCGTCAAAATCCATGATTCCCGCCACTGCCCTAAGAGTCGTAGTTTTGCCGGCACCGTTGTGTCCGATGAAGCCGTATATCTCGCCCGGTGCGATATGAAGACTGAGATTGTCAACCGCCTTTTTTTCTCCGTAATTTTTCGTTAAATTTTCTATGGTAAGCATAATCTCTCCCCTTTCGTTCTTCCTGTTTTTATACTAGCAAAAAATCTCTTTTAAAAAAACAGTAATTCTTTATCTATATGTGTCTATTTTCTAGATGATTTCAAATAAAAGCGGTTTTTTCTGTATTCAAGGATTCCTTCATTCCGCAATTTCGACAGTTCCGAAGACATGGCACTTCGGTCCACCGAAAGATAATCCGCAAGCTGCTGTCTGTTAAACGGAATTTCAAAGCGGTCCGTGCCGCTTTGTCTCTGTATCTCTGAGAGATACGAAATAAGTTTTTGTCTTGTGGTTCTTTGCGACAGATGCTCTGCTTTTTTCGTCAGTATAAGATTTTTTCGTGCCAGAATTTTTATGACATTTGACGCAAGTCTTACATTGACTGCACTTCCTTCTTCCGTCATCCGTCCGAGATCCAGAAAGAGGCAGCTGCACGCTTCTCTTGCCTCGACGCTGACACTCAGCGGTTCGCCTCCTATGCAGCTGTAGGTTTCGGCAAACATGTCTTCCTTCCCGATTTCAGCAAGAATACTTCGATTTCCCCAGAAATCTTCCTTTATTATATGCAGGCTTCCCTCCATCACGATTGCCGCTTTCACATTGCGCGCTCCCTCGTGATAAACAAATTCGTCCTTCTTGAAGGTCTTTAACTGTGCGTTCAATATTTCGAGTGTTTTTCTTATTTCGTCTTCGGTAAATCCGAAAAACAGTGCATTGCTCCTAAGCAAGGAAATGTATGACTTTTCTTTTATTTCCATAAAGCTCCTCATAATTTTTTATTTTTGTTGTAAAAACAACATATTATGCGATATAATTGTATTATATTATACTCACAAAGTCAAAAACAAAATTTTTTAAATAAAATTCGGAGGTATACAAATGAAAAGAAGAATTATTGAGATTAACAGGGATAAATGTAACGGCTGCGGCTTATGTGCGGAAGCTTGTCACGAAGGTGCAATCGGTATGGTGGACGGCAAGGCAGTCCTCCTGCGGGACGATTATTGCGACGGTCTCGGTGACTGCCTGCCGACATGCCCAACGGGTGCGATTTCTTTCGTTGAAAAGGAAACTTTGCCATATGATGAAGAAGCGGTAAAAGCAAACATGGCGGCTAAGAAAGCAGCGGCGGCACCGTCCGGTGAATTTCATGGATGCCCGGGCAGCCGCACAATGAAAATTCAGCACCGCCACGAGAAGGCGGCTGCGCCGTCCGGCGAGTCTTGCGAGTGCCAGCCGTCACAGCTTTGTAATTGGCCGGTGCAGATTAAACTTGCCCCGATAAACGCTCCGTACTTCGACGGTGCCAATCTTCTGGTTGCCGCTGACTGCACGGCATATGCATATGCAGGTTTCCATCACGACTTCATCCGTGGCCGCGTCACCCTTATCGGCTGCCCGAAACTTGACATGGTTGATTATACCGAAAAGCTTGGAGCGATTATCGCGCAAAATGACATCAAAAGTCTCACCATTCTGCGGATGGAAGTTCCCTGCTGCGGGGGAATCGAGTTCGCAGCCAAGACTGCTCTTCAGAAAAGCGGCAAGTTCATCCCGTGGAATGTCGTTACGATTTCAACCGACGGCGAAATTCTTTAATCTTTAATTTAATTTTAATCTTACCCTGTTATTCTTGCTTTACAAAAGGGAAAAACAGGGTATATTATTACATATATCAAAAGAAGATTAGGAGGCTGTTAATATGATTACCAATATAACAAAAGAAAATTTTGAAGCTGAGGTCTTAAAATCAGAGAAACCGGTTCTTGTGGATTTCTGGGCAACCTGGTGCGGTCCGTGCAAGATGATCGGCCCTGTGATTGAAGAAATCGCAAATGAACATCCGGAAATCAAAGTCTGCAAGATAAATGTGGATGAAGAGGGTGAGCTTTCCATCAAACACGGCGTTATGAGCATCCCGACGCTCATGATATTCAAAAACGGGGAAATCGCACAGACGGCAATCGGTTACAGACCGAAAGAAGAAATAGAAGAACTTTTGAAATAAGAATCAGCGGAAATTACCGGAAAGGATGAGGACTTATGAGAATTCTGATTGCAGAAGACCAAAGAGATTTAAACAAAATTCTTGCAAAGAAACTGACGGCCGAAGGTTACTCGGTCGATGCCTGCTTTGACGGCGAGGAAGCCCTCGCTTTCCTTTCCGCAGGTACATACGACGGGGCTGTTCTCGACATAAACATGCCCCTGCGCGACGGTATTTCCGTGGTAGAAGAAATGAGAAAAGCCGGCGACCATACGCCGGTCCTTTTTCTAACCGCACGCGACTCGGTTTCGGACCGTGTTTCGGGTCTTGATGCCGGTGCAAACGACTACCTGGTCAAGCCGTTTTCCTTTGAGGAACTGATGGCAAGGATTCGTGCACTTACACGCAAGACACCGCAGTCAAACACTCCCGTGTACACCATCTCTGATTTGGCTCTTGACACCAGGAGCCGTTCGGTTTCGCGCGCAGGCAAGGAAATAAAATTATCTGCAAAAGAATATTCCCTTCTTGAATATCTTCTGAGAAATAAGGGAGTTGTACTTTCCCGTGAAAATATCGAAAACAATCTTTGGAATTTTGATTATGAAGGCGGAACAAACGCTGTTGACGTATACATCCGTTATCTCCGCAAAAAAATCGACGAGCCGTTCACGGAAAAACTGATTCATACCGTACGCGGCGCAGGCTACGTGCTCAAATCGGAATCTGAGGGGAAGGAAGTAACCAAATGAAGCAGCTTACAATTCAGAAAAAAATTATCCTATGGTTCTCCGCCATGCTTCTTATTATAGTGATTCTTATCTCCGCGATGACCTTTGCCATCGCGGGTTCTGTCTTAAATGAAAGCATCAAAGAGCGCCTTCACGATATTGTTTATCAAAACATGGCGGAAATCGAATATTGGAACGATCTTTCGAGCACAGAAGCCGAGCCCGGCGATCAGTTTCTGAAATATCATGACGGCTGGCTTGAAATTGATGATGACTTCTGCAACATATTCGAAGGCATTTCCACAGCCCTTTACGATGCTGACGGGAACCTTCTCTATGGCAATATGCCGATAAAGCTTTCTGCCTCTGGTACTCTCAGCTACACAAACATCGAAAAAATCAAATATAAAGGCGAAAATTACTATGTCTTCGACAAGGCTCTCACCGTAAGCGGATTGGAAGAATTGTGGCTTCGCGGAGTCGTTTCGCAGAATGAGAGTACCAACATTTTGTACAATGTTGTGCGGCTCTCTTTTTGGCTGCTTCCCGCTCTTGCCGTCCTTGCGATTTTAGGCGGCTACATCATCACGCGCCGCTCCTTCCTTCCGGTTGAGCTGCTTGCAAAAAGTGCCGAAGAAATCGGAACCGGAAACGACCTCTCGAAGCGCTTGGATATCGGTCCGGGCAATGATGAAATTCATATGCTTGCAAACGTATTCAACGATACCTTTGCCCGCCTTGAAAGAAACTTTGAGGTCGAAAAGCAATTTACCTCTGACGCGTCGCATGATCTTCGCACGCCGGTTTCGGTAATTTTGGCGCAGTCAGAGTACGCTCTTGAATTTTGCGAAACACCGGAAGAATACCGGGAAGCACTACAGGTCATTGAACGCCAAGGAAATAAAATGAGCGACATCATATCGCAGCTTCTTTTTTTTACAAGGCTTACGCATGGCACAGAAATAATACAGAAAGAGCAAATCTCCCTCAGCAGCCTCGTGCAGGGAATTTGCGAAGAGCAAAAAGGGCTGTCACAAAAGAATATATGTCTGATTTCCGATATTCAAGAGGATATTTATGTAGGCACCGACCGTATCTTGCTTGAACGCTGTCTTAACAATCTGCTTTCAAATGCATATAAATACGGCAGGGAGAACGGTCATGTTTGGGTAAGGCTTCGTCGTAATGCGGATAAAATTATTTTATCGGTAAAAGACGACGGGATTGGAATTTCGCAGGAAAATCTCACGAAAATCTGGGAACGTTTCTATCAGGCAGATTCTGCAAGGGGCGATGACAGAAGCGACCGCGGGATTGGTCTTGGGCTTTCCATGGTGAAACAGATTTGCGAGCTTCTGGACATCACCGTCGAAGCAGACAGTACACTTGGCAAAGGAAGTGAATTTATTTTGATTTTTTAATTTTTCTTTAATCTTCGTTCTCTATAATGAAGCCATAACAAGGAAATAAGGGGGTAAATATTATGAAAAAAATTACTGCGATGTTAAATTCACCGGTAAAGATTGCCGGCTTTGCGGCTTGTGCCGTGCTGCTTATCGGTCTCATTGTCTTCGGAACAATTCAGGCCAGTGCAGGTATTAATGAAAACAAAACGATAGGCATGGATAAGGGCGTCAATGTGGCACTTCAGGACGCAGGCTTCAAAGCAGAAAACGTGTCAAACCTGAGTGCACACTACGATACAGAAGACGGTACTTCCGTGTACGAAGTAAGCTTCACTGCAAACGGTTTTGAATATGAGTATATCATCAAAGCATCCAACGGAAAAATCCTTGAAGCCGACAGGGACGCCGGTAAGGTTTCCGCACCAAAAGACACAAAGACGGAGCAGCCTGCCAAAAGCGAAACCACATCTTCCGGAGACGGAATCTCATTAAAAGAAGCAAAAAACATTGCACTTAAACACGCGGGAATTTCCTCTTCTGAAGCAACTTTTGTAAAAGCAAAAAAAGACTATGAAGACGGTATTCAAGTATATGAAATTGAGTTCTACAGCGGGAACACGGAATATGACTACGAACTCAGAGTGTCAAACGGTGAAATTATTTCCTACGATAAGGATATCGAAAACTATTCCATTCCGTCCAAAAATTCCGGTTCCTCACAAACTCCGTCCTCAAACTATATCGGAGCTGATAAGGCAAAATCCATTGCGTTAAAAGATGCCGGTCTTTCGTCCTCTTCCGTTACTTTCACAAAAGCAAAACTTGACAGAGAAGACGGTGTGAGAGTATACGAAATCGAATTCTTCACATCGGATAAAGAGTACGAATATGAAATCAATGCCTCATCCGGAAAAATTCGTGACAAAGATGTCGAATTTAACGACGACTTCGACGAAGAATGGGATGATTAACAGTAAGCACTTCATAAAAATACGGTCTGCAAATTCACGCAGGCCGTATTTTTTATGATAAGGGTGCCTCTTGTATTCTTGTAAAAAAGTGATTTACAGACATTTGCTGGAGTGTTTCCAAATACCCATCTGCTCCGCTTCCTTAATGAGCTCGTCTCGGAAGTCCGGATGTGCTATACTGATAAGCATTTCGGCTCTTTCCCATGTAGATTTGCCTTTAAGGTTTACCGCTCCGTATTCGGTTACAATGTAGTTTGTTGCCATTCGCGGTGTCGTAACGATTGCTCCCCTAGGGAGTACCGGCGAAATTAAGGATTCGAGTTTTCCGTCCTTGCGCATTCTTGTTGCCGGTGTGCAGAGAAAACTCTGTCCCCCTTTGGACTGATAAGCCCCGAGTACGAAGTCAAGTTGTCCGCCGGTTCCGCTTATCTGCTGATGTCCCGCCGATTCCGAGCAAACCTGCCCATAAAGGTCAACCTGTATACAGCTGTTTACCGATACGAAGTTTGGAATCTGTGCAATTGTTGCGATATTGTTTACATAGTCAACCGGTGCATTACAGCAAATCGGATTATCATCTATAAAGTCATACAGTCTCTTGCTTCCTCCGGCAAAAGTATATACGGCCTTACCTTTATCTATCGGTTTGTTTCCTGTCAGTTTGCCGGCCTCAAAAAGGTCAACATATGCATCTGTGAACATTTCTGTGTGTGCGTTGATATTTCTTAAGTCGGACTCCGCAATCATCTGGCCAATGCAAAGCGGAAGGCTTCCGATTCCGAGCTGAAGGGTGCTGTGGCTCTTAATCTTGTCAACCACATGTGCCGCGATAAGCTTATCCGTTTCCGAAGGCTCCTTTGCAGGAAGTTCTGCAAGCGGTGTATTGCTTCCCTCTACAACATAGTCGATTCCGTACAGATTAAGCTGTGTCTGATATCCATGTGCAATCGGCATGTTTTCATTAACTTCAACAATAATTTTTTTCGCAGACTTGATAACTCCCCACATATCTGCAACCTGAGGTCCAAGGTTGAAATTACCGTGTTCATCCATCGGAGCAACCTGGAACATCGCAATATCGATTCCGCAGTCATTGTTTACCCAGAAAAATGGCAATTCACAGAACATCATAGGAATGTACCAGCAGCGACCGTCCCTGTTCATGTTTCTGTCATGTGCATTGAAATGCGCGGATTCAAAACGTACCTGCTCATTGCTTTCTGTCGCAAGGTAGGTTTCAAACGGTTTCTCTCTTACCGTAACTGTGCTTATTACCGTGATATCCTGAAGTTCGTTTGCTCTCTTGGCAATCGCCTTGTCAATGTCAATAATGGATCCGCATCCAAGCCCGAAGTGGAGTCTGTCTCCGTTTTGTACCATAGCGGCTGCCTGATCTGCGGTAATCAGTTTTTTCTTATACTCCTGTGCTAAATTCGATACTTTATACATCCTTTACCTCTCAAAATCTTTTGATTGTTAAATTTTCAACATAACAAATACAGTATACAATATTTTTTTTAAAATAACAACCTTATTATTTGTCTTTTTTGCTTGTTTTTGTGGTCTTTTTAAAATACAAAAAAGGGGTACTCATCTTGAGCATTTTGTGGTAGAATATCTAAGTGTGGATGGTTCTCCGCTTAACCCCTTAGACTTTCACCAACTTAATATGTCTCCGTAGTTAAATGGATAAGCGAACCTCGTTTCACCTGCGAAATCAAAGATTTCGGGTGAAAGTGAGAACCGCGATACTCGCTTTGGCTCGTATGAACAGTGCTCCTTAATCATATGTTGCTTTAGGAGAGCACTTCCGGTTTTCCATTTAACCCCTTAGACTTTCACCAACTTAATATGTCTCCGTAGTTAAATGGATATAACAGTGCTCTCCTAAAGCATAGTTGGCGGTTCGATTCCGCCCGGGGATACCAAAGCAAAACCCTTGGAATTTCAACAGTTCCAAGGGTTTGTGTTTTTTGCCTCGATTTTAGCTTTATATGTCTCTTTCTGCCATATCTTCAAAGGTTTCGCGGCGAACCGCCAAATAGTCTTTTCCGTCTGCAAGCATCACAACCGGTGGTCTTGCCACTTTGTTATAATTGGATGCCATCGAGTAGTTGTATGCTCCCGTGGTCAAAACCGCAACGATATCATTTCGCATAATGCTTTCCGGGAACATGACATTTTCCTGGATAATGTCGCCGGATTCGCAGCACCGGCCTACAAGAGAGGCTTTGAAGCTGCACGGCTCGTCCATTTTGTTTGCAGTCATTCCGGCGTCTCCGACAAGCGAGCGGCCCGGCTCCATACGGATTTCCGGCACTTCGAGAGAAAGCTCTGCACAGATTTTTTTAACCCGGTCAGCGACTTCTCTTATCTTAGTCGCAATGTCAAGTTCGGGGTCATCTTCCGTATAGCGTACGCCGTAACCTCCTCCGAGGTCAAGCTGCGCTGCCGTGTATCCGTATTTATCTCTTACCGATGCGATGAACCGAAGCATGACCTCCGCTCCCCGTTCAAACACATCCTCGTCAAAAATTTGGGAGCCTAAATGGCAATGGAAACCGACCAAATTAATATGCTCTTTTTGGAGTGTCTGCCTTGTAATTTCGTCCGCTTGTCCGGTTTCGATCGCGGAGCCGAATTTTGAATCGACTTTTCCGGTCGCAACCGCTTCATAAGTATGCGTATCGATTCCCGGCGTCAGTCTGAGGAGAATGTCCTGCGTGATATTTCGTCTTGCCGCTTCTCTTTCGATTGCGTTAACCTCCTCAATGTTATCTGCAACAAAATAGCCAATGCCTTTTTCGATTGCGTATTTTATATCTGCGTTCGTCTTGTTATTTGAATGAAAATATGCTTTTTTTTAATCAAATCCGGCAATTGACGCTGTGTAAATTTCGCCGCATGACACAACGTCAATGCCCAAGCCTTCTTCGTCAATGATTTGATAAAGCCTTTTAAACGCACATGCTTTTGATGCAAACAAAGCCTCGGCCCTGGCACCGAAGTTTTCCTTGAGTGCCGTTTGGTAAATCCTGCATTTTTGCCGAATTTTCATTTCATCCATCAGGTAAAGCGGCGTGTCGTATTTTTCAGCCATCTTCACCGTATCAACTCCTGCAAATTGTAAATGTGTTCCATCTTTTGATACAGTCAAGTTATCACAAATCATTTTTTTCCTCCGATTTTTCTTACATCTCGATTGGTTTTGAAATTTGGGGGTGCGGACAAAAACCTGGACACATATAGAGATCTGAAAGGAGACATTGATGTATTCAGAAGAACAGAAGGCAAAGGCGCTATGTATTTATCATCGGATAGGATCTGTTACAGATACAGTGCGTTAACTTCCTATTTCATCGGAAACTGTATCACATTATCAAACTTATGGCCTGAAGTCTCCATTCCGCGACGGAGGTCTTCCGCTATGATTCGAGCGGACGTTCCCATTCCGCCCAAGTCGTCGACGGAGAACATCACGTTTATTCCTTCTCTTTCGAGCATCGGCACCCAGTACTCAAGGAAATCCGTGAGCGGGATTTCTTCCGGCTCGCAGTCCTGCCATTCATCCTCACACATTAAGGATGCCTCTTCATACAAGGTCCATACCGGAATCGCCGTCTCCTCCTCTACATCTGCAAACACAGTCTCTCCGTTTTCATCTGTCAAGATCCACAAAAGTCCTTCTTCGAGGGCATCCTCAATGAAGTCTTCATACATTTCGTTCGCATCCAGGAAGTCCTCGAATTCCATGCACATCTCATCAAGGTCAACGGACTGATTATCTGCCTCTTCATACAAATCTTCTTCTAGGGCAAGAAGCTTCTTATGTATCCCCGTACCATCCTTCATTTCAACAATCGCATCAATATTGCCCTCTTCAAGATCAGGAATGCATAATGTTACAAATTCGGCTGGGGTCATTTTCTGCACTTCAAACTTGACCCAATCGCCCTCACGGTTGGCTTCTGCCCCTTCCGGTGTTGACCAAAGCGGCACGCAGGTTCCTTCTTCCGTTTCGACTATCGCAACCCTGCCGTCTTCGAACAAAATCCATATGCCGTTGTCTCTAATTACACTTTCAAGAAAATGTTTATATTCTCTGATAAGTTTTGTTCCGTTTTCTCCGCCGTCGAAATTTATAACCATATGTACCTCCGTTTATGTGTATAATCTTTCTCTCTCTGCATAGATGTAGGCACCCATATTATCGCCTTCGTCATATCCGACATCAACGCGCACCGTTATCTTGTCGGTATAACCATCACCCTTATATTCTGCAGTCTGATATGTGCCATAGAAATCCTCTCTTTTTGCAGATTTTTCCCATGCCCGCTTGAGCACCGTTTCTACTTTTTTCTGTGACATCTTTATTCCGTATGCACTTTCAATTTTCGATAAAATTGTTTTTACCGATGCCGATGCGCCGGTAAGTGTCTCCGAGGTATACCCGTTATACTGATAATATTTATCATTCTCCGTGCTATGGTAAACTCCCATCTCAATCGTTGCTTTATCCATATCGTCATCCTCGATTGCCGCAACATATGCAATTTTATCGATTCCGTCCGCATCATCGTCTTCGTAGTCATTGAATGCGAGCACAAAATTCCCAAGCTGTGCTTTCTTAAGTGTAGCATTAAGCATGCTTTCAAGTTTCTCTCCCGATTCAGAAATATCCTTGTAGCTTATTTTCTTAAGGGTTCCCGACATCTTAAAGGATTTCTTTACCTCAATGCCAAGATCTACCGCCTCTTCGTCTGTATTTATGCCGGCATCCGGTATTGTAACCTCCGGTGTCTCCTCTGCTCCATCTGCTTCATTTGTCATTCCGTTTTCTGTGGTCGGCTCATCGTTTTCATCCGAACAAGCTGCAAATGTAAAAACAAGCAGAACCGACAGAAGAAGTGCTATCAGTTTCTTTTTCATGTTTTCCCCCGTTTCGTAGTTTTGTGTCTTTCATTATAACATACTTTTCCCGTTTATGGGCTTTTATCTTTTTCCAATTTGGTACACGGCATCGATTAATTTATCAATATCGCGTTTTGTGCTGAACGGGCTCACACTGATTCTTACCGCACCGCTTTCCCATGTTCCGATGGTTTTGTGAGCCAGGCCCGCGCAGTGGTAGCCTCCCCGGACCGCAATCCCGTAGTTTGTGCTTAACATGGTCGTGACCTCCTCTGCTCCGATACCGTCTATATTCATCAAAGTAATTCCTGTCTTTTCTTCTGCAGATGGCCCGTAACGCTTCACAAATCCCATGTTATCAAGGCATTCGTCAAGATATCCGATAAGTTCCCGTTCATATTCTTCTATCACATCCACCCCTATTTTGTCCACGAAGGCCGCTGAAAATCCGAGTCCGATTATCCCGGGAGCATTGATTGTTCCTGCCTCGAAGCCCTCCGGAAACTCCACCGGCTGTATTCTGCTCTTTGACTCGGTTCCCGTACCGCCGGCAAGAAGCGGCTGCAAAGGGATATCCGGATTTACATATAGCACGCCCGTTCCCAAAG
>FR882008.1:46779-52043 GCA_000435615.1 Firmicutes bacterium CAG:238
AGAAGTCCTTTATGTCCCGGAACGGCCAGCATTCCTATGTTCATTCCGCTTATATCAAGAACATGTGAACCTGCCGCTTGTGCGCCGTCCACCATGAAAAGGATTCCGCGCTTTCTGGCAAGACTGCCTATTTCGGCAAGCGGCATCACGGTTCCCGTAACATTGGATGCCGCCGTAACCACAATCATTCGGGTATTTGGTCTTATTGTTTTTTCAATGTCGGATGCCTTGATTCTGCCTTCCCTGTCAGCCCTCAGGATGGAATGCGAAATTCCGTTTCTTTCAAGGGTTTTTAACGGCCTGAGCACAGAGTTGTGCTCCATGGATGTTGTGATCACATGATCACCTTCCCTTAAAACCCCCATTAAACCAAGATTCAATGCCTCCGTTGTATTCTTCGTAAAAACGATTCTGTCTGCCTGCTCGATACCGAAAATTTTTGCGACATTCCGCCGTGCATGGTAGACCTCTTCGCCCGTTTTCATAGACATAAAATGTCCTGACCTGCCCGGATTTCCGCAATATTTTATTATACATTCCTCCATTGCTGCCACCATACCCCTGGGTTTTGGATAGGATGTTGCTCCATTATCTAAATATATCATAAGTCCTTCCTCACATCATAAAAATAGAGGACATTTCTGTCCTCTACATACTATGCTTTTGCACGTTGTTTTGTGTGAATGAAGTTTATTCCCCGTGGCTTGTTATTCCGCTGCCGTTTATCGGAATTGCATCGCCTCCGTAAGTCGCTTTTGACCTCAGGTTTGCCTTAACAAAGTCTTTGTCTCTGGCCAGAATCTCCCTTGCCTCCCGGTATGTCTGCCCGAAGTAGCTTTCCTGATCGGAGGCAACGCCGCATACCTGTATTCCAAGTTTCTTTGCTATGTAAAGTGCACGGTATTCATGGTATTTCTGCGTTACGACAACCGCCCTGTCCACCTTGAAAATATCAGCAGCTCGGTACATCGAGTCATAAGTCGAGAACCCTGCATGGTCGCAAAAGATATCACTGTCCGGCACGCCCGCCGCCTTCGTATATTTTAGCATTACATGAATCTCGTTATGACCTTCCTGTCCGTTATCTCCGCTTAGCAGTATTTTGGGCACAAATCCCTGCTTGTACAACGCGATACCTACATCCAGCCTGTCCTTAAGCATCGGGCTTGGGGTTTCGCTGTCATCGATCCCGCATCCGAGTACGATTGCACACTCCGCATCAAAATCCTCAAGCCTTCCCTTTGTCATCGAATTCAGTTCAATCTCGCTTCCCTGGACAACAAAAATGATGTCGTCCTGTGTGCTTGCCTTCACTCTGCTGTTGACGAGCATGATCACCATTGCACCCACCATGGCAACAAAGATAATAAACACAAGCAATTTAAGGAAGAAATTCTTTATTTTTCTCATTTTTTCACCGTTTAATTGTTATTTTCCGTAATATTCTTCTCTCAGTATGGAATACACCATATTATCTCTGTCCGATCCGTCATAGATGTGGTATCCTTTTCTTTGAATTCCTTCAAATTTAAATCCGCATTTTTCGATAACCCTCTGCGAGCGCTTGTTTTCAGGGCCGGTGCAGATTGCCATTACAACGATATCAAGCTCGTTAAATGCGTAATCCATGACTGCGTGTGCGGCTTCTGTCATGTAGCCGTGTCCCCAATACTCTTCACCCAAAGAATATCCCATTTCAAGACTTTTTACATTCTCTCTCCTGCGGTCGGGTTCCAGTCCTATGCTTCCCATGATTTTGCCGCTTTCCTTTTCACGGATTGCCCAAACCTCATTCGGAAGAAATAAAGTCTCGATAATCTCCTTTGATTCTTCCAGGCTTGCATGAGGACTCCAGCCTGCGTTCGGTCCGACATTCGGATTTTTTGCATACGCATACAGTCCCTCCACATCCGCTTCGTCCGTCGTCCACGGCGTCAAAAGCAGTCTTTCGGTTTCGATTGTTTTCATTTTGAAAGCACCTCCTGTGTTTTTCTGTAACCCATCATACAAATGATGAGATTTGCCGCAACGCCCCAAATCAGCGGCGGCGGTCCTATATTAACAATATTTCCGATGATAAGCAAAATCGGTCCTGCAATCATGGACGCGCATACCCATTTCGAATCGAATCTCCCTTTAAAGAACAATGCCAGACTCAGCGGCACGAAAATGACCGTTCCGCGAAGTCCCATGGAAAGGAATCCGAGGTCGTTCATCAGTGTTCCCGGAAGGCTCACAGCAATAATCGCTGCGCAAAGCAGAATGGTTACAATCGTCGTCCGCATTGCAATCAGATGGCGCTTTCCTTCAAGGTATTTTTTATTTCGTCTGCCTAAAATATCTCTGACTAAAATCGTCGAAGCTCCAAGCACCAGTCCGCCTGCGCCTGTCACAACCGTGATAATCAGTGCTCCAAGCCCCAACCCTCCGATAAGCGGATTCATATAATGAAGCAGGAAAGTCGGAAAGGCTTCCGCCGCATTCGCCAGATTGTGGTTCTTCATAAAAATTCCGACCAGCACGCTTCCAAACCCAACCGGAAGGCACAGCAGTGCACCGATTAAAGCACCTTTTCTAGCAACATGATAGTTCTTCGCAACCCAAAATGCCTGCGCATAGGACTGCGTAGAGATTATCCCTAAAATAAGTGCAAGACCGTTGAAAAGCTCCTTCGCCACACCTCTGGCGAATAGATCGTGAATGTCTACATCCAGTTTTGTGCCCGGTCCGATTTCACCGGTCAGCCGAATCGTCACGAAAATGCAGGTAATCGTCAGGATATAAAGCAGTATCGTTTTAACAACGCCGCCCATTCCTGCTCCGATTATGCCGCCGAGTGCTACATAGGCAAACATCAGTACCATTGCCAGCAGGCAGCCCTCCCAAAGCTTCCAGCCTGTCAGTGCTGTTACAAGCGCAGATGATGCAATCATATTGGAGACCACACTGATAAGCATTCCGAGCGTGCAGAGCACTGAGCCGAAATAGGAAGCCTGAGGCCCAAACTCGTCGCCGATAACCTCTGTCAATGTGCTGTCATGCGAGATTCGCAGCGGTATAATATAGCCGAAATAGAACATCAAGCAGCCGAGCGCCGAGCCCAGCGTGTACCAGATTCCTGCCAGCCCATAGGTAAACGCAAACTGCGCCGTTCCGATTGTCGACTGTCCTGCGATAATCGTTCCAAGCAGCGTTCCGCATACCAGAAATACGCCTCCCTTTCCGCCTCCTTTGTCAAAGTCTGCCGCGCTCTTTACCTTCGCGGAAGATTTCATTTCTACAATGATAAATGCTGCCAAAGCCATGGCGATTCCAATAAAATGTCCCGGTTGCATTGTGTCTGTCTGCTGCCTTTCTTACTCCGTCGTACTTAATATTTCTTTATTCTTGTTTTCAATTTGGCTTACTTTCATGTTCGGTGCGTCTTCAGGATCCACATCTTCAAGCAGACCCAGCACGCCTTCTCCCAGATATATCGTCTGCAGCTCTTTTCCGTTGAGGGTTACCTTGCTGTGCTGCGTAAAATTCTGACCCTTGATGTAATATTTATCTCCGATCTTTACCACCTTGTCAATCTTGATATCATTGACGCCCATCTTCAGCTTGGTCGCCTCGAAAGGATTCCCGCCTCCGTAGATATATCCTTTGCCGTAAAGCATATCATAACCCAGTGCCTTCAAATCCTCAAGATACGTTTCGCTGTTTTTGTGGTTCTGCTGATACGTAAATATCGTTCCGACCTGTAAATCGACCATATCCGTCATATATGCCGCAAGCTGGTAGGTGTGGAGATTTTCGTCATCTTTTTTGATTCCGATATTGTTCCAAATCAGATACTGCGTCGCATACAGATTACCGCTTTCGAGGTCATCCTCGGTTATATCGATCGCGGGAATATGGTCACCGTACATTGCGAGCATAATCGGCTCATCCCGCTTTGAAAGCTTGTCCACAAGTTCTCCTATAAACTGATCCATTTCGTAAATCTGATTTACATAATATTCGTATTTCCACTTTAGTTCTTCGGTCGGAGCTGAAAGCACCTTGATTTTAGGATTTGTTATTACCTGTTCGCTTGGATACTTTCCGTGTCCCTGAACCGATATGGTATAAATCATATCTCTTCCCGGGGTGGAATCAAGTGCGTCCTCAATGCACTCTATCAGGACTTTGTCCTTCGCCCAGTTTTTCGGCGTCTTTGCAACATTCTTCATGTATTCGATACTTGTGAAAGTGTTAAATCCAATGTTTGCAAAAACTTCGTTTCTGTTATAGAATACCGCTCTGTGGTTGTGTATCGCATGTGATTTATAGCCGAGGCTGTCAAGGTCGAATGCCAGTGATTCCGCCGGCTTTTCCTTCAGCACGGATTTGTACGGATATTCTCCCGGTCCGAAAAACTTTACACTCAAACCGGTCAGAACTTCAAATTCCACATTCGCCGTTCCCGCTCCGCATGCCGGAACCATAAGTTCTCCCGATGGATACTCACTCATGAGTTTTCTGAAATTCGGACACGGATCCTCTGACAGTTCTATGCACTTTATGGTCATAGGGTCAATAAAGGACTCCAACTGCAGGAACAAAAGATTTGGATACTGCTCATCGACATCCTTCTGCTCAAGGAGCATTGCATCATCATCCCCCAGCTCTTTGTTTGTGAAAATATCCTTTATTCTCTCTTCGCTGTATCCGGAAGGTCTTTGGATTCCCGTGTTCAGCCATGTATTCGTAAAGCAATACACAACGCCATAGTCTCTATATGCATATGCCAAATTTCCGAAAAACGTTTCAACGATTCCCGTGCTTATTGCCACGGAGGAAGATATAAATGTAGCGACAAAGACCAAACAAACCGCCACAAGGTTTCTCTTTCGGTGGAGCTTGTCCTTTTTCTGCGGTCCTTTTATGAAAAGCAGCACAAGAGCTGCTATCGCAATTACGATAGCAGCCGCCACCAAAATAATCTGCCACATTTTAAGGTAGTTGGTTACAATCGTAAGACCGTCGCTTAAATTACTCAGATCCTTTACCGTGAATGGAGTCATTCTCTGTGTCAGTATTACGCCGTTGACAATGCCGATTCCGAGCCAAAATATGGATACAACCGTAAAGGTAAATACCCTTCTTTTAAAAACCGATGCCACGCAGAGGGTTGCGAATATTATCAAAGCATTGTACAGGAATACGAGTGGATCCGACACCATGAATTTCAGACCCCCAAAAACTCCTGCTGTCGTAAAGCGTCCAAGTGTTTCGATAAC
>FR882008.1:52069-55603 GCA_000435615.1 Firmicutes bacterium CAG:238
TTCAGCAGAAGTGCCAAACCTCCCGCAAATACAAAACTGTTCTTATAGAATTTACGCTTGTCCATGGTTTCGACTTCGCGTATTGTTTCTTCTACTTTTCTGTCAAGTTTTTCAAATTGGTTAAAATGCTCGAATTTTTCGAGTTTGTTCTCTTTCTTATTTTCGTCCATACAATTCCCTTTCTGTTTATAATCTCAAAGCTACCTGATTTGACAATTGTGCAAATTCTTCCAAGGATAATGTTTCCGCCCTTCGCGACGGCTCGATGCCCGCCGCGTTAAGTGATTCAAAAACAATTTCCTTGGTAATATCTTTTACCCCCATGAGTGAATTGCTGAGTGTTTTCCTTCTTTGACCGAATCCCGCCTTGACAACCGCAAAAAACAGTTCTCTGTCACGTGTTTCGACCGGACAAGTCTTTCGTATTTTTAAGTTCAAAACCGCCGAGTCAACTTTTGGCTGCGGTACAAATACCTCTTTCGGTACATTGACCACGCTTTCGATTTCGCAATAATACTGCACCGCCACGGATAAAGCTCCGTATGCTTTGGTTCCCGGTGCCGCCTTGATTCTGTCCGCAACTTCTTTCTGCATCATTGCGGTGATTCCGTCGGCCTTGACACCTTCCTCAAGCAGTTTCATAATAATCGGCGTTGTAATGTAATACGGAAGATTCCCGATAATTTTGACCCCCTTGATTTTCGGATCTTTCTTTCTCGCATCTTCTATAATCCGGTTTACATCTGTTTTTAAAATGTCACTGTTGATAACCTGTATATTCTCTCTTTCCGCCAAAGTTTCCTCTAAAATCGGAATAAGATTTCGGTCTATTTCCACGGCAATAACGCGTCTTGCCGCAAGCGATGCTTCATAAGTGATAACGCCGATTCCCGGCCCGATTTCAATCACAAGGTCTTCTTCGGTTATCCCCGAGCCTTCGATGATTCGATCTATTATGTTCTTGTCCGTAAGAAAATTCTGTCCAAGACTTTTGGTAAGTCTGAAACCGTATTTTTCTTTGATTCCCTTAATTGTCGATGGTGCGTAAAGCTTCATAAAATTCCTCTTTGCTTATATCAAACTTGTTTAGTTTCCCCAGGATTGCCTTTGCGTTTCCGTATCCGAGAATGCCTTTGCGTTTCCGTATCCGATGCCGAGGATTTTTCCGACCTGTTCCCGCCGCCGGCCCGATGTTTTGCCTCCGGCAAGTCCGGCATGGAACAAGTCCTCCTGAGAAAAGCTCTCTTCGCCCTCGGTTTGAACCGTGCAGTGCGCCTTCGTCAAGGCTTCGGCTATGTCTTCCGGCCGCGCATTCTCGATTCCGATGTCGCCTTTCTTGGTTGCCAGTTTCCTATCAAGAAAAGCCTGCTTTGCACTCGGGAATTTTTCCGTGAGTTTTCTTCTGATCTCTTCACCTGAAAAATCAGGATCCGTAAAAATAATAATTCCCCCGTTGTTGTAGGCTCTTTCAATAAGTTCCCACGTCTGCCGTTTAATTCCAAATCCATGGGTCTCGATAATAAAACCATCCACGGCTTGTTTTACTGCGGCCGTATCGTCTCTTCCTTCCACAACGATCGTTTCTTTGATGTTAATCTTGTCCATGTGCTATTCCTGCTTGTCTCCCTGTTGCGTGTTTTCGTTCTCTGTTTTGCTGTAATCCTTTTCCGGGAAAATGAAAAGAAGCTCGTTCGGCTTAATCAACTTAAGATCCCTTCTGGCCTGTGACTCTATGTAGTCAGCCGAGTTTATGTTTTCCAGCTCAAGCTGAAGGCTTTCTTTATCTTTCAAAAGTTCCCGATTATATGCCGTAACCTCATCCATTTCGTTGTTCAGCTTGATTATTTTAATTGCGGACACGCCAAAATACACTATGAGGATTGCCACCACAGCACATACGGCAATTTTTATGTAATTGTCTTTCTTTTGCGCCTTGCTCTTCTGAATTTCGAGCCGCTCGCGTCTGTCGTTTCTCGCCTGCGGGATGTTGATAACCCGATTGTTCTTCTCATACTCCCGGAGGTTGCTCTTCTTTTTTCTCATTGTCCTCACCCATGAAGAGTATACCACAAAATAACTTCTTCCACAACCAAAGACCAATTAGGAAAGAAAATAAGCCGAGGAAGGACAGTTTACCGTTTTCACAGAAAAAAGAAAATTCACTGTAAAGGAATCCGAGCGACAGAAAATACAGTCCCTCCAAAAGAACTTTCCCCACCGTTTTCATTTTCTTTCTGTTCTCAAAGCTCTTAAATGTGCTGTGTATCAGCCCGCCGCCGATTCCGCAGCACATCATGACGGCGATAATGACAATTTGTGAATGTATAAGTTCTGTCATTATTCTTTTCGCTTTCCGAAATTACGCAATCCTCTTCCCGGTTTTTTGGCTGTCTTATCTGTATATGTCACCGAGCATATATTTCCCGTAACCACAAGTACGCCCTCCGCCAGATCCAGCTTTTCTATATTGAGGTTGCGCCCTGTTATCTCAAGGCCGCCTTCCTTTAAGTTTGCCCAAAGCGTATCCTCATCAAATGCGTCAACATCTGCCACCTGGCTTACAGTGATTTTTTCGCGATTGTCAATGCTTATATAATGATTCTCCATACGGTCTTTCCTTTCTTTTCCCGCAGCCTGCGGGAAGTACTGATTGTTTCATTATATGCATTGTATCCATAAAAATATGATAATGTCGGCTGTACTACAGAAGAAAACGGACAGCAAAGCCGCCCGTTTTGATTCGTTATACATAGTTCGCCGGATTTACATTCGAACCGTTCTTGAATACCTCGAAGTGGCAGTGAGGGCCGGTGCTTCGTCCGGTGCTTCCTACCGCAGCAATCGTCTGACCTTTGTATACCTGCTGGCCTGCACTTACATAGATTGCGCTGCAGTGTGCATACAATGTTTTAATGTTGCCGCCGTGGTCAATCATAATTCTGAGACCGTAAGCTCCCGACCAGCCGGCCGATATTACGGTTCCTCCGTCGGCTGCTCTTATTGCGGTTCCCGTCGGTGCCGCATAGTCAAGACCGTAATGCCATCTTCCCCATCTAGGTCCGTAGCCTCTGTATACGCCTACGGCAACCGGTCTTTGAAGCTGTCCCGTTCCTTTCTTTGGAGGAACCTTCTTCGTACCTTTCAGAACAATCTTGCTTATCGGCTCTTTGATTATTTCTTTGTTTAAATCTTTTCTCGATACCGTCTTGCCGTTTTCTTTTACCAGACGTGCGGTTATCTTCGCTTTTCCGTTGCTTCCGGATCTTTGAACAACCTGCTCGCCCTGATAATAACTGCTCGACTTTTTGTAGACGGTCTTGTATTTGACCTTTTCTGCGAATGTCGATACTTCAACGGTTCTCACCGTCAGAAGAGGGACCGCCTGCTGAGTGACGAACTTATCTCCGATGTGAATCACTGAGTTTTCCGTTATCTTTGGATTCATCTTCTTCAGTTCCTTAAATGTTACATCAAGTTTGTCACATATTCCGTACAGGGTATCTCCTGCTTTCACTTTGTATGTGGATTCCTGCT
>FR882008.1:55620-56574 GCA_000435615.1 Firmicutes bacterium CAG:238
GTGGATTCCTGCTGCTTTCCGCTCTTTATCTTCTTCAGTGCGGAATATTTACTGCTGATCTTCGCAAGCGTGGTGCTTGTCTGCTCTATTTTAACGTCTTCTTTGAAAGCGATCTCTTCGTATTTTCTGCTCGATTTCTTGCTCACATAAAGATCCTTGACCGACTGAAGAACCTCTTCGGCGATCGCCTGGCTCTCTACAACCGCAATGTGCTTGCCGTCTACAACAATTGCAAACGCCTGGGCCTGAATATCACCCATGTAGGTGAAACGTCTGAGTACGGTATCCGCATCATCAATTTCTTTTCCGATGGAAATAACAGGTTTAAATGTTATATCCGTTTCTGCATCAATGGATATATTTGAACCGTATTCGTGCGAGAGTTCCGCACTTATTAAGTCCAGTATTTCCAATACATCTCTCTGCTCTTTTACAATACCGAGCGTTCTTCCGTTATAGGAATATTCGTAGTCGATTGTCGAAGCGAAAACCCCTACCAGTCCGAGAAGGACAATAAATACAATGCCGGCATGCTTAAGAATCTCTTTTCGATATTTAAGCATATTCACTCTGCCGTCGTGCATTCTCCTTGCAAACAAAATAAAGGTTTTCCAGAAGAACCACGCCACAATATCGGCGAATTTGTCATATCCGATGACAGCTGACCCCGCAATGTTCCAGATTGCCTCTTTTCCGTCCTCGAGGATTTCCTCTACTTCATCAAGAACTTCATCTGTGCCTGTTATTATGCTTGCACAGAAATCCCATATTGTAAAATCGCTCTTTATTTTTTTGATTTTTTTGCTTTTGCGTTTAGCCATATCTCAGCATCTCCTATTCTATCCCTCACGCATGTGCATCTTCTGCCGGCATCATTTACTCCCGTATCATGACATTCGTTGCAAAGGTATTTCACATCTGTAAAATCCAACGGGAAATTGTTTTCCGTCAACA
>FR882008.1:56605-68126 GCA_000435615.1 Firmicutes bacterium CAG:238
ACCGCTCTCTCCTGTTCGAGGAGTGTTGTAAGTTTTTTTATCTCTTCGAGGTCTTCGCTTCCGCTCAACACGGCTCTGGAAAGCCTGCTCCCCAAATCTTTAAGCGACTCGTCGATTTCCTCGATTCTCGGAAGTTTTTCGTAAACCTCTCTTTTGGCTTCTTGTGCCTTTCTCTCGGCGTCATGCCGCAAAAAATCGTAGTAACTGTTTAAATCCGTCTGGCTGACGGTTGTTTTCCTGTTAACATCTCTTCCGAAGGAATCTGCCTCCTTCTGCCAGTTTTCCAAAATCTTGTTTACATAATTCACATTGGGATTCTGTATCCCAACGGTTTTCTGACATGCATCGAGAATTCTCTCAAGAGAAAATCCCATTTCATCAAACCATTTATCTATAATTTTCCTTTCCCCGTCGGTTGCCATTCTTCCCACAACACCCAGGGAGTTCAGAATCCGCTTGTAATCACCGTATCTGCGGCTTGTCTCCTCTATATATTCGTCGGCCTGCTCCGCCGTCGTAATGCCTTTTTTCGCCCATTCACGTATAACGGCACCGATATATTTCAGCTGTGTCTTTTTTTTCTCATAGCAATATTCAAATGCTTTTTGAATCAGTCCCGGTCCTGCCGGCATCTCGCTATGCCATGAGGCAATTTCCTGCATTTCCTTTGGTGATACCGGTTGACCCTTTAAATTCTCCACAAAATCAAAGATTTCTCTCAACGCATCCTCACAAAGTGCGTCTGAAGACTTTGAAGCTTTCTGCGGCGTTTCAAGGGAGCCTGCGTACATGAGTTCACGCAGATTTACGAATGTAATGCCGTAATCAAGCCCGGCATCACTTCTCATTTCTCTTTTTACAACGCCCATTCTTTCCCAGTACTTCCATGCAAGGTCAACATCACTGTCCTTAAGTCCAAGCTGCACCGCAAGTCCGTGATGGGTTATTTCCGTCTGCTGTTTCGCATAAAGCAGCGCATACAGATAGACCTTAACATAATCTCCGGGGGCTTGAGGCAGATATTCATTTATAAAAATGTTTTCCACTTCCGTCGCCAAAAGATAGAAATCTTTAATCCTTTCGGTTTTAAAGTTCATATTTCCCTCGTTTCATCACGCAAAACGTGCATGCTCCGCTTAGAGTGCTTTGTCGCTGAACTTGGTGTATCTTGATACCCACGTCAGCTCAATCTTCCCTGTCGGGCCGCTCCTGTGTTTTGCTATATTGATTTCGCAAACTCCCGGTGTCTCCGTATCCGGGTTATAATAATCGTCTCTGTACAGGAAAATTACAATGTCCGCATCCTGTTCTATGGAACCGGATTCCCTGAGGTCAGACAAAATAGGACGCTTGTCCGGTCTCTGTTCCGGTGCTCGGGAAAGCTGTGAAAGCACAATTACCGGGCAGTCCATTTCTCTTGCCAAAAGTTTGAGGTTTCTTGAAATTGCACTGATTTCCTGCTGCCGGCTGTCTGCCTTTCCGTCAAATTTCATGAGCTGAAGATAGTCCACAACCACAAGGTCAAGGCCTTGTTCGGCTTTGAGTCTTCTGCATTTGTTTCTCATTTCCATCAGCGATATTCCCGGCGTGTCGTCAATGACGATTTTGGTGTCGTTGAGATCGTTTGCTGCCATGGAAATTCTGTCCCAGTCAACTCTTTCCAAATCTCCCTGTTTCAGCTTCTGCATTTCAACTCTCGCCTGCATTGCAAGAAGTCTTTGACCGAGCTGTTCTTTTGCCATTTCCAAACTGAAAATAATAACCGATGAGCCTGCCTTGACAGCACTTTGCTGTGCGATGTTGAGAGCGAGGGCGGTCTTACCCATAGCCGGTCTTGCTGCGACAATAATCAGATCCGACCGTTGAAGGCCGCTTGTTTTTTCGTCGAGCTCTTTGAATCCCGTAGGTATACCCACTATTTTATTCTTGTTTTTTGAAGCTTCATCGATGATTTTGAGGTTTTCAAGTAAAACTTCTTGAATTTTGGCGTAATCGTTCTTCTGCCTCTTCTGAGCGATACTGAAAATTCCACTCTCCGCATAGTCCAGAATCTCACTTGCATCCATCTTCGCTTCGTAGCCTTTATTCGTGATGTCTTCGGTCGTTCTTATCATCTGGCGAAGAGTTGCTTTCTCTGCAACAATCTTCGCGTACTCCGCACCGTTTGCCGTTGAAGGAACATCTGCCGTGAGTGTGGCTATGTATGCCCGTCCGCCGACCATATCCAATGCTTTTCTTCTCTTCAGTTCTTCACATACCGTGAGGACATCGACCGGTGAATTTTCTCGGTATAAGTCCCAAATTGCACGAAAAATCTCTCTGTGATTCTCATTATAAAAATCTTCTTCCTTCACTTCTTCAAGAATATCCGAAAGAATGTTTTTGTCCAGCATGGCTGCACCCAAAGCGGATCTTTCCGCTTCGGCGTTATGCGGCGGGATTCTGTCAATCATGCCTCTTCTCCTAACTATTGAGCGTTTACTACAACTTTGAGTTTTGCGTTTACATCTGTGTAAAGTTTTATTTCAACCGTCATCTCGCCGGTCTGCTTAATCGGGCTGTCGAGCAGAATTTTTTTCTTGTCAACGGTAATGTTGTGCTGTGCTTTAAGAGCATCTGCAATATCCTTTGATGTGATGGAGCCGAAAATTCTGCCGCCTTCTCCGGCTTTTGTTTTGATTTCAACGCTGACTTTCCCGATTTTTTCCGCTGTCTGCTGTGCTGCAGCCTTCTCCTCGGCTTTCTTTTCGGCAGCGATTGCTTTCTGTTTTTTAAGACTTCTTATGTTGCCTTCCGTTGCTTCCGTTGCATAGCCTTTCGGAAGGAGCATGTTTCTTGCGTATCCGTCGCTTACGTTAACAACATCGCCGGCCTTGCCGGTCCCCTTTATATCTCTATTCAAAATTACTATCATCTTTCTTTACCTCCATTATCTCCATAATTTTCTGTACAGTTTCCTGTATGGAATCTTCTACTTGCGCGGCGGCCGTTGTAAGATGTCCGCCTCCACCGAATTTTTCCATTATGAGCTGTACATTCACATCGCCAAGTGACCTTGCACTGATTACTGTCTTCTCGTCAATATTTCGTCCTACAACAAAGGATGCTTTCACATCTCTTATTGTCAAAAGCTGGTCTGCAACCTGTGCACATATGAGCTGTGCGTCCGTCTTGACCTGCGGGCACGTGGTGATTGCCACCCCGCCGTCAAATACCTGCGTCTCTGCAACTGCACGGGCACGGATTCTTATGTTTGAAATATCTTCCTGGAAGAAACGCTTTACTTCCGTAGGATCGGCGCCCTGCCTTCTGAGCCATGCCGCCGCCTCGAACGTTCTCACTCCCGTTTTCACCGCAAACCCGTTGGTATCCACCGTCATTCCTGCAAGAAGTGCTTCAGCCTCAAGTTTCGCAAGGCTTTTCTTTTTGCTCATGTACTGCAGGATTTCCGCAACCAGTTCGGACGCGGAGGATGCATACGATTCCATATAAGCAAGCACCGGATTTTCTATAAATTCTTCAACTTTTCTGTGATGGTCGATAACCACAACCTTCTCGCAGATATCTAAGAGCTTCGGGCACTGGACAAGGCTCGGTCTATGTGTGTCCACAACGATCAGCAGGCTGTCAGGCTCCGCCAGCGTAAGTGCTTTTTCGGATGAAAGGAATCTATATTCATCGCTTTCCTTTGCCTGTTTGAAAATGGCATGAAGTGATTCATTGTATTCGTCAATTACGATATACGGCTCCTTCTCAGAAAGAGCGCACAGTCTTGATATTCCCAAAGCTGCACCGAAGCTGTCCATATCCGGATTATCATGGCCCATGATAAATATTTTCTTTGACTGTTCAATGAGCTGTTTCAGCGCATGTCCTACAATTCTCGATTTGCCCTTGTTGCTTTTCTCAACCGTCTGAAGCTTGCCGCCGTAATATTCTATTTTGATGTTTCTCTTTATTACCGCTTGATCTCCGCCTCTTCCGAGAGCAAGGTCAAGTGCGGTATCCGCATAGGATTCCGATTGCGCCATATTTCTGCCGCCAACCCCTACGCCTATGCTGAGACTCGCAGGAAAATCTGCACCTGTTTCGAGGTTCCTCACCTCATCCAAAAGGTCAAACTTCGCCGCAATAATCTTCTCAAGATGCTGCTGCTCGAACCATACGACATACAAACTGCTTTTTACTCGTATTACCGAAGCATCCATCTTTGCTGCCCATTTTCGTATAATTCCGTCAATCTGGCTCGAAAGCGCAAGTCTTGGAACAGGACCTGTGCTGTCTATGAGTTCGTCATAGTTGTCCAGCTGTATCTTGGCAACACATGGTTTTTCATTATTGTACCTGTCCTTCAAATCTTCAAGATTCGTTACATCGCTGAAAAACACAGCAAGCCCGTCCTCATCATCTTCCGTAAGTTTCTTCGCAGAAATTCGGAAGGTTTTGTCGTTTCTCTTTATTAAAGGATGTGTACCACCTGCGGCTGACTCATAAAGTTCACTCAGCTTTATTCCGGTAAGTGCAAAGATATCGCCTTCGAGTATTTCGTCGTAGACAAACACTTCGTTTATTCTGGCGCTTGCTCCGGTAACCTTTCCCTGAGCATTTATAAAACATGCCGGAAGGGGGATATATTCCAATATGGAATTGTCTGTCTTTCCTTTTACCATATTAAAACCTCTTTGCAAAAACAATAAAATGTCCTGACTACTCGATTCCCAGTCCGAAGTTTTTCCTTACTCTTTTCATTGTTTCCTGTGCGATGGCATCTGCTTTCTGTGCACCGTCGTTTAAAATCTCAATCAGTTCCTTGGATTCTCTGATTTCTTGATACCTCTGCTTAATCGGAGCAAGTGCATCTATGGTAACTTCAACTAAATCTTTTTTGAAGTCTCCATACCCTTTTCCTTCGTACATGGTTTCAAGTTCTGCAACCGTTTTTTCGGAAAGTGCACTGTAAATATTCAGAAGGTTGCTGATTCCCGGCTTATTTTCCGCATCGAATTTTACGATTCCATCCGAGTCCGTAGTTGCCTTCATAATGGATTTCTTGATTTTCGAAGGTTCGTCCAAAAGGGAAATCCGGCTGTGAATATTTTCTGCCGACTTGGACATCTTAGATGTCGGATCGTCGAGAGCCATGATTCTTGCTCCTTCCTTCATAAACCTGCCGTCAGGAACCACGAATGTTTTTCCGTAATGGTGGTTTACTCTGATTGCAAGGTCGCGCGTGAGCTCAATATGCTGCTTTTGGTCGTTTCCTACCGGAACAACATCTGTATCGTAAAGCAGAATGTCCGCTGCCATCAGCGTTGGATATGTCAGAAGTCCCGCTCCCACGGATTCCTTTCCCTGGCTCTTTGCCTTGAACTGTGTCATTCGGAAAAGTTCACCTGTATTTGCACAGCATGTAAGTATCCAGCCAAGTTCGGCATGTCCGCTTACTTGTGACTGTACGAAAATGATGGACTTTTTCGGGTCAAGACCAACGGCCAAATAAAGTGCCGCCACATCCAAAATATGCTTCTTCAATTCCTTGGGGTCTTGCGGAACTGTGATTGCATGTTCGTCCACAATACAATAAATACACTCATTGTCTTCCTGAAGTTCGACGAATTGCTTCAGTGCGCCGAGGTAATTTCCAAGATGTATGTTTCCTGTCGGCTGTACGCCCGAAAAAACTCTTTTCATTTCTTTAACTCCTTTTTAAAACTTTCAATGATTGCCTTTTCGGCGCGTGAAACCGTCATCTGCGATACACCTAGCTTGGAAGCAATCTCGCTTTGTGATTTATTGAGAATAAATCTTTGTTTGAATATATACTTGTAAGTGTCGCTGAAATTTTTCAGCACATTGTTTATGATTTCGCCGAGTTCGACTCTTTCAAATCCATTATCCTCGAATCCTATATATTTTTCGAGGGCTGCGGCATCGGCCTCCTCGTCGGAGGTTGTGGCCGGACTGTCAAGCGAGTATGTTCCGTAAGCTTTCGCACTCTCCATCGCCTGGATAATCTGTTCGTGCGTGAGTCCCGTAATTTCCGATATTTCTTCAACCGTAGGCACTCTTCCCAATTTTCCGGTAAGCTTTTCCTTCGCCTCTTGTACTTTTCCCGCATTTTCTTTCATTCTGCGAGGAACCTTGAGGCTCCATTCCTTATCCCGGAAGTATTTCTTAATTTCACCTAAAATTGTAGGTGTGGCAAAGCTTTGGAATTCATATCCTTTCGTTGGGTCGAATCTTTCGACAGCAGAAACAAGAGCCATGGCGCCTACTTGATATAAATCATCATAATCCACACCTTTGCCCAGATATTTTCTTATTAAAATGTCTACAATGTACAGATTTTCTTCGACAATTCTGTTTCTGAGTTCAATCGTCGGATTTTCTGCGTATTCTTTTAATAATTCCGATGTCGTCTGCTTCTGCTGCATTATTTCCTCTTCACCATTTTAATTGTTTTCTTGCCGCTCGAATTGTCCAGCAATTCAACTTCGTTCATAAGAGTCTTTATCAAAAAAACTCCGATATCCCCTTCATTCGGGCAGTCCATGCATTTCATGGAAAATTCCTTGGATGCATCCGTCGAACCTGTATCCGTCACATAAATCTCCAAAAGATTCTCATCGCTGACACATTCGAGAGTGTATTCTGTGGTAACACCTTCTTTTCCGTGACAGGAAATATTCTTGCACGCCTGTCCTACGGCTGTTTTAATGTCTTCGATTTCTTCAACATTAAACCCGGATGTATCGGCAATCGAACCGATTGCCAGTCTTACCATTGTCAGATATTCAGGTTTGCCCGGAATGGTAAACTTTACTTTGTCTGCCATGCCTATCAAAACCTCCTTCCTGTTTCTCTAGATGATTTAGAATTTCATTTCTTCCTGTGTGTCTGCATTGTCTGCGGCTTTCTTGGTATCGGCAGCATTCTCTGCTCCTTCAAGGTCTTCCTCTTTGATAACTTTTGCAAGAGCAATTATGTTTGCTTCTTCTCCGACATTCATAATCTTCACGCCTTGCGTTGCCCTTCCGAGCTTTGAAATTTCCTTCGCTGCCATGCGTATGATAATTCCGTCGGAATTAATCAAAAGTATTTCATCGTCATTATCAACTGCCATAGCACCCACAAGTTCGCCTGTCTTCTTGAATTTCGCCTTATCATAGGTAAGCAGTCCCTTGCCGCCGCGAACCTGAATCTTGTAATCTTCTACTTTTGTTCTCTTTCCGAATCCTTTCTTGGTTACAACCAGAAGTTCCTGACCCGGTTCAACCAGTTCCATTGCTACGACTTCATCGTCTTTTTCAAGCTTGATGGCTCTTACGCCGCCTGCGATTCTTCCCATCGGTCTGACATCATCCTCAGAAAAACAAATGCATTTGCCGTTCTTCGTCACGATGATAACATTGTTCGTGCCGCTGGTCTGCTTGATTCCGATAAGTTCGTCTCCATCCTTCAGATTCATGGCTATAAGACCGGTCTTTCTGTTTGTATCGAAGTTTGAAAGTGCTGTTTTCTTGATAGTTCCCTGTTTTGTTACCGCAATGAGGAACTTATCCTCTGCGAATTCCTTAATTGGAATAACTGCGGTGATTCTCTCTCTCTGCATCAAGTTCAGGAAGTTTACGGCAGGTGTTCCCTTCGCAGTTCTTGTTGCTTCCGGAATTTCATATGCCTTAATCTTATGCGCTTTTCCCGTGTTGGTAAAGAACATGAGATAATCGTGCGTCGAAGTCATAATCAGATTCTTTACGAAATCGTTTTCCCTCGTCGTGATTCCGGTCACGCCTTTTCCGCCTCTTCTCTGTGACTTGTAGGTATCTACCGGAACTCTCTTGATATATCCGAGATGTGTGAGCGTAATGCAGACATTTTCCTCTTCAATCAAATCCTCTTCATCGATTTCCGTTTCGTCTGCTTTGATCTTGGTTCTTCTCTTATCGCCCCATTTATTCTTGATTTCAAGAAGTTCTGTCTTGACAACTCCCATCAGCATGTGTTCATCTTCCAAAAGCTGCGTGTAGTACGCAATCTTCTTCAAGAGTTCTTGATACTCGTTTTCAATCTTCTCTTTTTCCAGACCCTGCAGTCTGCGCAGCTGCATGTCAAGGATTGCCTGCGCCTGGATTTCAGAAAGTCCGAAGCACTCCATCAATCTTTCCTTTGCATCGTTGTAGCTGCTTCTGATAATTTTTATAATTTCGTCGATATTATCAAGCGCGATTCTGTAACCCTCTAAGATATGTGCTCTTGCTTCCGCTTTTTTCTTATCGTAAATCGTTCTTCTGGTTACGACTTCTTTCTGATGCTTCAGATATTCGTCCAGAATTTCGCGGAGCGTCAGAATGCGCGGTCTTCCGTCCACAATCGCAAGCATAATCATCGAGATGCTTTCCTGCATCTGCGTATGCTTGTACAATCTGTTTAAGATAATCTGCGCGTTCGCATCTTTTTTCAGTTCAATAACGATCCGCATACCCTTACGGTTGGACTCGTCTCTGATTTCGGAAATTCCTTCGATTCTTTTTTCTTTTACAAGGTCTGCCATCTTTTCAATAAGTCTTGCCTTGTTTACTTGATAAGGAATTTCGGTTACGATAATCTGCTGTCTGCCCTTGTTTGTTTCTTCAATCTCCGTTACGGCACGGACAACGACTTTTCCCTGTCCTGTTTTGTAGGCCTGTTTTGCGGAGTTTTTGCCCATGATAATCGCGCCTGTCGGGAAATCCGGGCCTTTTACGATTTTGCATAAATCATCTATCGAACACTCCGGTTCGTCGATGATTTTAACCGCTGCATCGATGGTTTCGCCAAGGTTATGCGGTGGAATTGAGGTTGCCATTCCGACTGCGATACCGTTGGAACCGTTTACGAGCAGATTTGGAAATCTGGATGGCAGAACAACCGGTTCTTTTTCTTCGCCGTCAAAGTTTGGGATGAAATCAACCGTTTCTTTGTCAATGTCTCTGAGCATCTGAAGCGCAAGCGGTGTCATTCTGGCTTCCGTATAACGCATTGCCGCAGCACCGTCACCGTCGACCGAACCGAAGTTTCCGTGTCCGTCAACAAGCTGGTGTCTGATATTCCAAGGCTGAGCAAGCCTTACCATTGCGTCGTAAATAGAGGAGTCACCATGCGGGTGATATTTACCCATTACTTCACCGACGATACGCGCGGATTTTTTATGTGGTTTATCCGGCGTAACGCCAAGCTCGCTCATTCCGTATAAAATTCTTCTGTGTACCGGCTTCAATCCGTCTCTTACATCCGGAAGGGCACGGCTTACGATTACGCTCATCGCATAGTCGATATAAGATTGCTTCATTTCGTCATGAATTTCATGTTGAAGCATTTTTTTATCTTCCAATAAAGTCGTCATTTATTTTCCCCTTCCTTATGCGTCGATTGTCGCATACTGCGCGTTGTCTTCGATGAATTTCTTTCTAGGCGGAACTTTGTCGCCCATAAGAGTTGTGAATATTTCATCTGCCGCAGCACTGTCTTCGAGTGTTATCTGTACCAAAGTTCTGTGGTTGAAGTCCATGGTTGTTTCCCATAACTGTTCCGCGTCCATTTCACCAAGACCCTTGTATCTCTGTATGTCTGCCTTGCCCGGCTTATCCGCGATTTCTGTCATGAGCTTTGCCTGCTCTTCTTCACTGTATGTGTAATGAACTTCTTTGCCTTTCTTTACCTGATAAAGCGGCGGCTGGGCAGCATAAACATAACCTTCTTCAATCAAAGGTTTCATATATCTGTAGAAGAATGTCAAAAGCAGCGTTCTGATGTGCGCACCATCAACATCGGCATCTGTCATGATGATAATTTTATGATATCTCAGTTTTTCAAGGTTGAAATCTTCACCGATTCCGCAGCCGAATGCGGTAATCATGTTCTTTATTTCTTCCGAGCTTAAAATTCTGTCAAGTCTTGCTTTTTCAACATTTAAAATCTTACCTCGAAGCGGCAGGATTGCCTGACGCTTTCTGTCTCTTCCGTCCTTGGCGGAGCCGCCTGCGGAATCACCCTCGACGAGGAAGATTTCTGAAAGAGCCGGGTCTTTTTCTGAACAGTCTGCGAGCTTGCCCGGAAGAGAAAAGCTTTCGAGTGCTCCTTTTCTTCTGGTTAAATCTCTTGCTTTTCTTGCCGCTTCTCTTGCCCTTGCTGCTTTAATACACTTTTCGATAATTATCTTTGCTTGAGCCGGATTTTCTTCAAGGAAAGCTGTAAGGTTTTCGTTCATTGAAGTTTCAACAAATCCACGGATTTCGGAGTTTCCGAGTTTTGCCTTTGTCTGACCTTCAAACTGCGGTTCGGAAAGTTTAACCGATACAATAGCCGTTAAACCTTCTCTTACATCTTCTCCGCTTAATGTGTCGTTATCTTTTAACACTTTTGATTTCTTTCCGTAATCATTAAAAACCCTTGTGAGAGCACTCTTAAATCCGACGATATGCGTACCGCCGTCAGTCGTATTGATATTATTTGCGTAACCTAAAATCAGCTCGCTGTAGCTGTCCGTATACTGCATCGCTACTTCGACTTCGCAATTTTCCTTAATTATTTCAAAATAAATTACATCCTGGTGAAGCGGATCTTTGTTTTTGTTAAGGAATGTTACAAATTCCTTAATACCGCCTTCATAGTGGTAGGTTTCGCTTCTCTTTTTTCCTTCGCGCTCATCCTTAAATACAATTTTAATTCCTTTGTTAAGAAAAGCCATTTCCCTGAGTCTGTGTTCAAGCACATCAAAATCAAACACAGTTGTCTCAAAGATTTCCGGATCCGGCCAAAAGGTTGTTTTTGAGCCTGTTTTTCTTGATTCGCCTATAATTTCAAGCTTAGATACCGTTTTTCCTTTTTCGTAACTCTGTTTATAAATTTTTCCGTTTCTCTTTATCTCAACTTCCATATGTGTGGAAAGTGCATTTACAACAGAAGCACCTACACCGTGAAGTCCTCCGGATACTTTATATCCTCCTCCGCCGAATTTACCTCCGGCATGAAGAACGGTATGAATAACTTCCACCGCCGGAATTCCCATCTTCGGATGTTTATCAACCGGCATACCTCTTCCGTCGTCTTCCACCATAATGGAATTATCACTCTGAATGGTAACATGAATCGTCTTGCAGTAACCTGCAAGAGCTTCATCTATACTATTATCAACGATTTCATATACGAGATGATGAAGTCCCTTTGGGCCTGTACTTCCGATATACATGCCGGGTCTTTTTCTTACTGCTTCAAGACCCTCAAGAACCTGTATCTGGGCGGCATCATACTGCCCATTTGTTTTCTCTTCTAAACTCATATTATCTCCCTTTTTTCTTTACTTTTACTTATACTCATAGATATATCATTATACCACTAAAATGAAAATACTTCAACTAAAAAAGAGGATTTAAACATAATATGGAGATTTATCATTAAATCATCGCGAAACATAGCTTAAATCCTTTATTATTTGTTTTATTTTTTATATTTTTATATTGATATATATTATTAAAATATACTT
>FR882009.1:0-2070 GCA_000435615.1 Firmicutes bacterium CAG:238
TTCCCGTTAATGCGACAGCCCCTTCTTCGTTGTCCACCGTACACCCGGCTTGCGATTATCCGATTTTCTCTTGACATTCGGGGCATAATAAGAGTAAAGTAGAGGTTGGTAGATTTTGCGGGAGGTATATAGAAATGAATGGAAAATCCAATGTGAAGAAAGTAATCGGCGTTGTATCGGGCAAGGGCGGAGTCGGAAAATCTTCCGTAACCTCTATGCTTGCCGTTGCAACACAGAGATTGGGATATAAAGTGGCTGTTTTGGATGCAGATATTACGGGACCGTCGATTCCGCAGGCTTTTGGAATCAAAGCAAAGGCGCAGGGCACAGACGAAGAAATTTTCCCGGTTGAATCCAAGACAGGAATCAAGGCTATTTCGGTGAATGCACTTTTGGAAGACGAGACCGACCCGGTTGTTTGGAGAGGTCCGGTGCTTTCGGGAGTGATTCAGCAGTTTTGGGACAATGTTGTCTGGGGCGATATCGATGTGATGTACGTGGATATGCCGCCGGGAACCGGCGATGTGGCGCTGACCGTGTTCCAGTCGCTTCCGCTTGATGGAATCGTAATCGTGACATCTCCGCAGGAACTGGTTTCCATGATCGTCGAAAAGGCAGTAAAAATGGCACAGCTCATGAATGTTCCGGTTATCGGAATTGTTGAAAACATGTCATTCTTCACCTGTCCGGACTGTGGCAAAAACCACAAAATCTTCGGAGACGGTCATGTGAACGAAGTCGCTGCAAAGTACGAAATCGGCACAATTTCGGAAATCCCAATCAACCAGAAGATTGCAGCCGCTTGCGATAAGGGCATGATTGAGCTCTTTGAAGGTGACTGGCTGGACAACATGGTTGAGGCATGTCTTGCTGCTGATAACCCGAACAAGCATGACGGAATGCCGCAGGCACCGGAAGGCTGCACACACGATTGCAGCAGCTGCGGCGTGGACGGCTGCGGAAGCCGCCAATAGGCGGACGAACATCGTATGTCGATTAACATATGCAAAATTCATCAAAAGCACACACACCGTGTGCTTTTTCGGTTTAAGATAGGTGTTGAAGTGAAACGAAAGGAATTTTGACAATGTTCGGCTATGTGCTGGTGAATAAACCGGAACTGAAAATAAAAGAATTTGAGGCATACAGAAGCTGGTACTGTGGTCTCTGCCGCACCCTCAACAAGAGGCATGGGCTGGCGGGGCGCTTGACCCTCAACTATGATATGACATTTTTGATCATGATTTTGGCGGATCTTTACGACGAAAAACACGAGTGCGCCTGTGCAAGGTGTATCGTGCACCCGCTCGATAAGCACTGCTCCGCCCGGACCGAGGCTACCGATTACTGTGCGGATATGTGCGTTTTGCTTGCGTATTACAAATGCAGGGACGACTGGAAGGATGAGCATAAGTTGAAGGCATGTTTTGCGATGACGGTGCTGTCGCGAAAGGCAAAGCGCGTGGCGGAGCGTTATCCCGAAAAGGCGGCTTTTATCGAGAAAAAAATGAACATGCTTGACATCGTTGAGAATGCAAAGAATCTGCCGATTGACAAGGTTGCGAAGGTTTTCGGCGAAATCATGGCGGAGGTTTTTGTCTACCGGGACGATTTCTGGAAGGAAGATCTATACAAGCTCGGCTTTTATCTGGGCAAATTCATTTATCTGCTTGATGCCTACGAAGATGTTGAAAAAGACATGAAAACCGGTGATTACAACCCATTCAAGGAATTTTACGCAAAGCCCGGCTTCGACGATCAGGTCCTGAACCTGCTCCTGCTTATGATAGGTGAGGCAACCGATGCATTCGAGCGTCTGCCGCTTGTCGAAAATACGGAGATTCTGAGGAATATTTTGTATTCGGGTGTTTGGGTGCGTTACGGCAAAACCAAAGCTGACAAAATCAAAAAGGAAAGCGAGAAAAAATAGTTCATGGATCCATATAAGGTTCTTGGCGTTTCGTACGACGCCACAGAGGATGAAATCAAAAAAGCATATAGGGCGCTCAGCCGCAAGTATCATCCGGATGCCAATGTCGGAAAACCGAAACAGAAAGAACTCGAAGAAAA
>FR882009.1:2101-4103 GCA_000435615.1 Firmicutes bacterium CAG:238
TTCAGCAGGCATACAGCATGATCATGGACCAGCTCCAAGGCAAGACCCAGACCCAGCAGGGCTTCGGTGGTTTCGGCACGGGAGGCTATGGTGATCCGTTCGGTGGCTTTGGAGGCTTCGGAGATTTTTGGGGCTTCGGCGGCTCAAGCGGCCCGTTCGGCGGCAGCGGCGGCCGGGAATACGGTGCCTACGGGGCAGGCGGCCCCGGTGCTCAGGACGAAAGCAAAGACGAGCAGTACATGCGCGCCGCCCTGAACTATATTCAAAACGGTTACTACCGCGAGGGTCTGAATGTTCTCGAAGAGGTCGAGGACAGGCGCGGCCCATGGTACTACTACAGTGCCATTGCTAACTATAAGGTCGGCAACAACGCAATCGCTCTCGACCATGCAAAGACCGCCTGCGCATTCGACCCGGATAATCCGTACTATCGCTCGCTTCTCAGCAGTCTCACCGGCGGTGAAGACCGATATCAGAAGCGCAGTGCCGGCTACGGCGGCAATCCGTCCATGCAGGGCAGCAATTACTGCATGCAGATCTGCGGAACCGCCCTGTGTGCGAGCATGTGCTGCAGCGGCGGCGGCTACATGGGCCTTCCGATTATATGCTGCCTGTGACCTTGGCACCACAAAATAATGAATTTGCAAAAGTGTTGAAATTTCAACACTTTTTTCTTTTTGCCGGAAATAGAACGGTGCAAACTGCTGGTTTCAAATAAATTGCTTGAAAATCGGCCAATTTACACAAAAGAGTATTTACAAATGAAAGAAAATATGTTAAAATATGGGAAATATAAACCGAGAACATCAGCCGCCAACACGCAGACCACTGTAAAGGAGCAAGTGCAAATGGGATTCATAGACATTGTAAAGCAGAACCGTGAACAGGACAAAAAGACGTTGGAAAATGTAAAAAAGATGCCCTATCCGAGGATAAAAGGTACCCTTAAACTTCGAGAAAAGGGAAATTCCAGGCAAATTTACATGAAGCTCCAGGGAGAATCCAAATATACATATGTATCCAAAACAGACGACAGTAATAGGGAAAAGGTGAATCGGCTGAGACAGAAAAGTTTTATTGATACCAGCCGTAGGATTTTGGAGGCCAACATTGCGCTGCAAGAGTATTTCATAGAGAACTATATTCCATATACCACTGAAAACATCTGCAAGCATCAGCCGCATGCGTATAGGCAGGACGAACCCAAAGCAAATTTCAAGCAGGCAGATCGGCAGTCGCAGAACCCGTACAAAAGGGAGCAGCTGATACATGGCACACTTGCCGGAATCAAGGTTCGCAGCAAAGGTGAGCTTCTGATTGCAGACGCATTGACGCAGATAGGAGTGGATTACTATTACGAAAAGGAACTTCGCCTTACCGACGAAGACGGCATGCAGCATACCCTCTATCCCGACTTCACGATTCCCCTCAAAAATGCGGAGACCTTTTATTGGGAGCATGAAGGCTTGTACGGCGACCCGGAATATCGCAGGCGGAGCAATGAAAAAAAGAAGTTATATTTCGCAAACTGCATTTACGTCCCCAAAAATCTAATCGTAACAATGGACGGTCCGGACGGCAGCATAGATTCAGAAGGAATATTGCGTGTGATTCAAGGAATTATCCTTCCGCTCTTGTGATTCAAGCGGCCCGCAAGGTCATGCGGCTCATCCCAAACGCAGGGGGTGCTGCCCAATCCGTCCTCCCAAATAGCAAAAACACGAACATCCCCCTTTGTATGAGGGGGTGTTCGTGTACCGACCAGCGTATAAGGGCGATATAATGGAGCTTTTTGCCCCCGGCAAAAAGCTTCCTAAAAATGTAAACCTTCAAAAGCTTGAAATTTTAACATCCCAAAATCTGGAAGTTTTGAAAGGCGTAAAACCTCACTGCAAAGCCGGCGAAAAACAAGTCCAAAGAAGTGTGAAGCAAGCCTAAATACACGAAAGGGGGGCCATTTTGGGGCGGTTGGTGGGAAATGCCTAATTTTTCCAGCCGGCCG
>FR882009.1:4185-10042 GCA_000435615.1 Firmicutes bacterium CAG:238
CCGGCCGCCGAGCGTAAAACGCTGACCGTCGAGTGCCAGCCGTCCATCAGCCGGATGCCCGCACACTCATGCGTAGCGGACATTCAGTTCAATGGTATCAGGAAGACCTTTGAGGTCGGTCGATGCAACTTCATATGGGTAAGTGATTACGCGGGATACGGTTTTGCCTTGCGGAGGGTCGGTGAATTTGGCGGTAACGACCAGATTGGAACCGTCACCGGTTTTTTCGAGGTTGACCTTTTCGATGGAAAGATCGTAGCCGGCCGTCGGTTTTTCGCCGCGCGTTACAACGATGTAGACTTTGCCGTCCACGACGCAGCCGAGGGCACGCTCGAGCTCGCGATATTCAGGGATAACATCCTTTTCGATGGCACGAGGAATATCTTTGGCATCGAGTGGTGTGAAGCTGACATTCCCCGAGCCGAGAATCCGGCCGGCGATGCCGGAGGAGACAAGGATGAATGCTATCGCGGCGAGCGCAAGAACACAGACGATTGCGATTATTGCTTTTTTCGAGGGCTTTCCGGGCATATGAAACAGTTTGTTGTTTTTATGTTCAGACATTTGATTACTCCCTTCATACATACATTTCAAAACATTTTATGAAAGGACGGGCGAAAATATGCGAATAGGGCTCAAGGCATCTCAAACGAAAAACATGTTCGAATTTCCAAAACAATTCGGACAGGGAGACGGTACGGAGTGGAACCCGCTCAGAGAAGGCGTTTTTGAGGACGCCGCGAAAATCAAAATAGGTGTGGTGGGAGTCTCGCCGGGAGCGGGTGCGACATTTGTGGCCTCCCGCCTTGCGTACGAGCTTGCCCGGCAGGCAGACGGCGTGTGCTATGTGGAGGCTTCGCAGAGCCCAAGACTGAGCAGCCACAGCCTGTCGCTGAGCAGGATTTTTAAGGAGCAGCGGTTTGCAGATTACTTTGGGAACTGGGAACAAGGGCTGAGCGCAGGGTGCAGGACGAATCTCTTTGAAAATGTGAACTGGGTTTTGCGAAACCCGTACGAGCCAAATCTCCCAAATGCGCAAGTCAGCCTAGGTGGCCCAATCCGCTTAAGTGCCCCGGGAGCCCCCTGTGGCGGTATTCCGTACGAAAGAATCCCCGGAAGATACATGGTTATCGACATGCCGCCGCTTGCCAGCCTCAGCAGCATGGACTTGGTCGTATGCGTGATCGATCCGCTGCCGTCAAGCCTGCTTGCAGCGGGGGAAACCATCCGCTCGATAAGAGAAAACCGAATCAAAACAAAAAGAGGATTTGCACCTGCCATGAATCACCCGACACCATGCCTTTGGGTGCTCAACAAAGACAATCCGAAAGTGAGCCACCGCGAGCTCGAACGATTCATGAAAATCAAATTCGACTTCGCAGTTCCGATGATGAATCCGGAGGAGTTTTATCGTGCGGAGTATAATAACATGCCGGTTTTCAAAGCAATCATGCGCCCCGGCGGTGAGGAGGCAGACGCCCGCAAAACTGCGGTTTTAGAGACGCAGGCATTAGTGCAGGAAATTAGGAAACTTCTTCCAATATTGTGAAATTAATTATTTTGCTATTTAAAAACCTGACGATATGTAGTATAATAATTACATATATGTAGAAAAAAAGTGATAAATGTTGAATTAGAAGCAACAAAGGGGATAAGATGATTACATTTGACCATGTTACGAAAAGATATCGTACGAATATAGGACTTGATGATGTCAGCGTGGATATAAAAAAAGGTGATTTTGTATTTTTGGTTGGACCAAGCGGTGCCGGCAAATCAACATTCATCAAGCTGATTCTCAAGGAAATCGATGCGGATGAGGGAACGATAACCGCATGCGGATACGAAGTGACGAGCCTCTCAAACCGCGAAATTCCGCTTTTCAGAAGAAAAGTCGGAACCGTCTTTCAGGACTTCAGACTTTTGCCGAAAAAAACGGTCTTTGAGAATGTGGCTTTTGCGATGGAGGTTCTGCACAAGACGCCGAGACAAATCAGAAAGCAGGTTCCGCAAATTCTCAGTCTTGTGGGAATCAGTGACAAGGCACACAAATATCCGGACGAGCTGAGTGCGGGCGAGCAGCAGAGAGTGGCGATTGCAAGGGCGATTGTCAACAACCCGACTGTTCTGATTGCGGACGAGCCTACAGGAAACCTTGACCCGAATACCGCGTGGGAAATCATGGATCTGCTCGAACAAATCAACCTCAGAGGAACCACAATCGTTATGGTTACGCATGCGAAGGACATCGTGGACAGAATGAAAAAACGTGTCATCGCGATTGAACGCGGCAAGATTGTCAGAGATGAAGAGGGACAATACGGATATAAGGAGGATACATATTTTGCTGAATAGTTTGGTATACAACATAAAACAAGGCTTCCTCCAGATTTTCAGAAACAGAGGCATGAGCCTTGCGTCGATTTTTTCGATTTTAGCGATGCTGCTGATTTTGGGAATGTTTTTCGTGATAACGGTGAATATCAATCTTTTTACGGAGGTAGTGAAGCAGGATTACGACCAGATTGAGGTGTTCCTGCTGGATGATACGGACAAGGCACAGGCGGAGCAGATCATGACACAGATTCGTACGCATGAAGGCGTTACGGATGTGCAGTACCGGAGCAAAGCCGAGGCACTTGAAATTTTGAAAGAAAGATGGGGCGAAAGCGGGTATCTGCTTGACTCTTTAGGAAAAAACCCACTTCCGGCTTCGATTTTGATAAGCGTTGAGTCGCTGGACAATGCCGGCGAAGTTGCGGCATATGCCGGGACGCTGGACGGGATAGAAGACGTTCAGTACTATCAGGAGACGGTTGAGAAACTTACGAAGATCACAAACTTCCTGCAGATCGGTGCGCTGATTATCATGGCATTTTTGGTTGTGGTTTCGGTGGTTGTCGTGTCGAACACGGTAAAACTTACGGTGTTTGCAAGAGCCAAGGAAATCCGGATTATGAAATACGTGGGAGCGACAAACTGGTTTATCCGGGGACCGTTCCTTGCAGAAGGAATTATTATCGGAATGCTTGCGGCACTGATTTCGACGGGGCTTATCGCGCTGATTTACAAAGAGCTGATTGCGGCAATCGGGGCGCAGGTTCTGGCAATCGTTTCGATGCCGCTGATTTCCACACAGTATATGACAGGGAATATGCTGATCATATTCCTTGCACTGGGGATGAGCATCGGGGCATGCGGAAGCATTGTATCGATGCGTAAATTCCTGGATGCGTAAAGAAAAGGGGTAACTATGAAGAGATTAGGGAAGAAGAGCTTTGTGCTTTTGATGTGCATGATTCTCACTACGGTTTTCTGCTGTTCGGGGCTTGCTTTTGCCGCGACGGAAAGTGAACTGAGAAACGATTTAAGCGATGTAAAGCAGGAACAGGATGAGCTCAGCAAAAAAATGACACAGGTTGAGCAGGATGTCAAGGAAGTCCAGGCTAAAGTTGATGCTCTTACATATCAGATAAATAAATCGGCAGATGAGATCGCCAACACCGAAAAAAAGATTAAAGCCAAAGAAAAGGAAATGAAGGAACGCGAGGAGAACCTCAATGCGCGCCTCAAGGTGATGTATAAGAACGGTTCGCTCGGTTTTGTCGATGTGCTTCTCGGATCGGGCAGCATTACGGAGTTTGTATCGAATCTCGAAATTATACAGAAAATTTACAAGAACGACGTGGATGTTTTGGACACGCTTGACAAAGAGCATAAGGAGCTCCAGGCGATAAAGAAGCAGCTCAAAGAAAAGCGCGTAAAGCTTGCAACCCAAAAGGAGGAGCTTGCGGACGAAAAAGCGGAACTCGACGAAAAGAAGAAAGCACTGAAGAAAGAGGAAGACGCCTTGAAAGCAGAGGCGGACAGACTTACCTCCGAAATTCTCAGCATGATCGATAAAAACAGTCAATATATCGGCGGCGAGTTCACATGGCCGTGCCCTGCGAGCACCTATATCACAAGTTCGTTCGGGAACAGACTGCACCCGATTTTGAAATCCTGGATTTTCCACACAGGCCTTGACATCGGATGTTCGAGCGGCAAAGACATTTTGGCGGCGGCTTCCGGAAAGGTTATCATGGCACAGGTATACGGCGGCTACGGCAACTGCGTAATGATTGACCACGGCGGCGGAATCGTAACACTTTACGGGCACGCATCGAAGCTTTGCGTAAGTAAGGGAGATGTTGTGAAACGCGGACAAGTTGTAGCCAAGGTCGGTTCGACGGGACGCTCGACAGGTCCTCATCTTCACTTTGAAGTTCGTAAGAACGGTGAATACGTAAACCCTATGAAGTACTTTAAGTAGACAGGCGTTCCAATGATAAATTATAATCAGATTATAACCGAATTACTGAATAAGAGAGGAATTGTCACGGACGAAGATATCGAAGAATTTCTTTCGGATAAGCCTCAAAAAACATACGACCCATCCCTTCTTGCAGATGCGCAGGCAGGGGTGGATTTCATATTGGCCGAAATCGCGGCAGGCTCGAAAATCTGCATTTACGGAGACTACGACGCGGACGGAATCACGTCCACGGCACTGATGCTCAGCGTGCTCAGAAAACTTATGCCGAAGGAAAAGCTCGACTACTATATACCGTCAAGATTTGAAGAGGGATATGGTCTCAATAAAGAGGCAGTCAAGCAGATTGCAGGCAGAGGCTTTCAGATGATCATAACGGTTGACTGCGGAAGCGTTTCGGCCGATGAGGTGGAATATGCCAAAAGCCTCGGGATGAAGATTGTAGTCACGGATCATCACAATATTACGGATGCAATGGCAGACTGCCTGCTTATCAATCCCAAGAGACCGGGCGGCGTGTATCCGTTCAAAGAACTTTCGGGATGCGGCGTGGCTTTTAAGACGGCACAGCTGATCCAAAAGAAAGCAGGACTTCCGAAATCGGTGCTTTCCGAAGTTTTGGATCTTGTTGCAATCGGAACGGTTGGTGACATCATGCCTCTGCTGGACGAAAACCGGACCATGGTGAAGTTCGGTCTGAAGATGATAAACACGGGGCACAGATACGGTCTGCGGAAGCTGATAGAAGGCGCGGGACTTTCCTGCGGCGATATCACCGCGGAAAATGTCGGCTTTGTCATAGTGCCTCATCTGAATGCTTCAGGCAGAATCGAGGATGCTTCACAGGCGGTAAAGCTCCTTCTCGAACCCGAAGGCAGCGAGGAAGCGAATGCAATTGTGCAGGATCTTCTGCTCAAGAATCGCGAGCGCCGCAGACTTCAGCAGCAGACCTTCGACAACTGTACACAGAATCTTACAGAGATCAATGATTTTCTTCTTTTGAAACTGGATGATGCGCACGAAGGAATCACCGGAATCGTAGCGGGTAAAATCAAAGACAAATACAACCGCCCGACAGTTTTGGTAACGCCGTCGGGTGACGAGAAGCAATACCTCAAGGGAACCGGCAGGAGTATCGAAGGTGTGAATCTTTACAACCTGCTCAAGCGCCACGAAGAATGTTTTGAAAAATTCGGCGGGCATGCCGGGGCATGTGGCTTTCTGATGCCGGCAGAAAACTTGACAAAGCTCAGAGAAGGGCTCCTTGCCGACATGGTACAGATCAGGCAGGAAAGTCCGGATATATTTGAAAAAAAACGTCCGTATGATATGGACATCGAACCGGAAGATGCGACGATTGAACTTGCGGAGGCAATCGAAAAACTTGCACCGTTCGGAAACAGAAATCCAAAACCGGTATTTCGAATGTGCGATGTGCAGATTTCGGATGTCAGATACATGGGTGAGGACGGGCAGCATGTGCGTTTCAAGGCTTCGCAGGGCGGCGGACCGGGGGACGGCATTACTTGCGTGCTGTTCGGAAGA
>FR882009.1:10058-24314 GCA_000435615.1 Firmicutes bacterium CAG:238
CGGAAGAGCGAAGGATTATACTTCGCTGCTGGAAGAACGAAGGCATGCGGATGAACTTGCAGGAACATTGGATTGTCAGCTATGGCAAGGTGTGAAGCGTCTTCAGCTGATGGTTTCGTGGATGGATGAGCGGTAAGAGACTGCCGGCCGGGCAGCACACAAATGGCGATTGAAGACCTCAAATTTCAATTTGACTATTGATGTTTTTAATGATATAATTTTCACTAGCAAGGATTGGAAGGAGAGTTCTTATGGCATACGAATCAAAATTCAAAAGAGCTGACATTGATGAATTGTTCGAAGCAGTGCTTACCCTTGAGGACAGCGAAGACTGCTACCGCTTTTTCGAAGATATTTGCACAATCAACGAAATCCATGCAATTGCACAGAGACTCCAAGTTGCCAAGCTGCTCTCCGAGAAGAAAACATATAACGAAATTGAGAGCATGACCAGTGCGTCAACGGCGACGATCAGCAGAATCAATAAATGTTTGATGTACGGTGCGGACGGATATAAGAGAGTGCTCGCAAGACTAAAGGAAAAGAATAGACAATTCTAGAGAGGACGCCCGCCGGGCGTTCTGTTCTTTTAGATAAGGGGTGAGACAAAATGAAATACGGAATTTACATCTACGAAGGAAATATGGATTCGCCGGAATTCAGGGAAAGACTGATTCTCGATGCGGCGTGCGCATACTGTATGTCGCACGAAATCGACTGCAGCGGCATGGAACTTGTCCGCACGGAAAAAGGCAAGCCGTACATCTACGGTACCGGAAGAGATGTTTACTGCAATGTTTCTCACAGCGAAAACATGTGGATCTGCATTGTGGGAGAGGCTGAGTGCGGAATCGATCTTCAAGTGGTCAAGGACTGTAAGTATGAGCAGATCAGCAGGCGTTACTTTACGCAGGATGAGCAGAATTATATTCGCAAATACGGAATCTCCGGATTTTTCAGACTTTGGGTAAGAAGAGAAGCTTTTGGGAAATATACAGGTGACGGCTTCTACGGCGAAAAACCGGCTTTTGTCGATGCGGAGGGCAGGCTGATTGATTCCGTATGGGACGGATTCCTCAAGGATCTGCCGATTGCGGACGATATTATCTGCACTTACTGCACCGGCGGGGAGGATGACGACATTGAAATCTGCTTATGATGCGGCATGCGGCAGACTCGCCTGCCGAATGCGGACGGAGAAAGAAATACGGGATTTTCTGGAGACCGCGGGATACGAGACCGGCGAAATTGCGGAGGCAGTCTCAGACCTCAAAAATTTCGGCTATATAGACGATGCGAGATTTTGTGAGGAATATTTCCGGTACGCAAAGCAGAAAGCAAAGGCAGACGCAAGGATTATCAGGGAGCTTTCGCAGAAAGGCATTACAGCGGAGTTTGCACGCAATGTAATTGAAGATGTGCGGGTCGATGCCGAAGTGGAATTCGAGGATGACGAAACCTCCGCTATGAAAACAGCTGCACAGATGCTGAGAAATTTGACGGAGGACGGAAAGAAAGCAGACGAAAAGTTTTTTGCAAAGGTGGGCAGGAGACTTTTTCAGCTTGGATTTGATTCGTCCTTGATTTACGGCGTGATTGGAAATCTCAGGAGGAAACAATGATTCAGACAAATACAAAGGATGCGGCACCCGACCGCTTCCAAAGGACGAGAATGCTCATAGGTGATGAGGCCGTGCAGGCGCTCGGAAGGGCAAAAGTTCTCGTTTTCGGTGTCGGCGGTGTCGGCGGCTATGTGTGTGACGCGCTTGCAAGAGCCGGAGTCGGCAGAATCGATGTGGTGGATAAGGATGTGGTGGACATCACCAATATCAACCGCCAGATTATCGCAACCACCGATACAATCGGCATGCCGAAGGTGGATGTGTGCAGGGCGAGACTGCAGGCAATTAATCCCGCTGTTGAATGCGAAGCGAGGAAGTGCTTCTACCTTCCGGAGACTTCAGACAGTTTTGATTTCAAAAAATACGATTATATTGTGGACGCTGTTGACAATGTTACGGCCAAGATTGATATCATCTGCAAAGCGAAGGAGGCAGAAACTCCCGTGATTTCCTCCATGGGAACCGGAAATAAGCTGGACCCGACCGCTTTTCGCATTGCGGACATCGAAAAGACAAAGGTATGCCCTCTTGCAAAGGTCGTAAGAAAGGAACTCAGGAATCGCGGCGTGCGCGGAGTGAAGGTGGTTTATTCGGAGGAAGAGCCGCTTAAGAGCGGAAACAGAACGCCGGCAAGCATAAGCTTCGTGCCTTCTTGTGCAGGGCTTATCATCGCCGGCGAGGTAATCAAGGATCTCATTAAAAAAATTTAAGATCGGACAAATCGAGAGGAGCCTTGTGCTCCTCTTCCAGATAGGTGAGGAGTTTTTCGGAGTCATCGAACACGCCGCAGATGGTAAGACATGCGCTCCGCATGAAGCCTTCGCGTGCGGTCTTTTCGAGAAGCTCGGAAATCGGGTTGAAGTAGCCGTTGACATTAAAAAGCCCAATCGGTTTGTTGAGCCGGTTCAGCTGCTTGAGCGTCAGCACCTGAAAGAATTCTTCATAGGTGCCGATTCCTCCGGGAACCACCAGAAAGGCATCTGCCATATCTTCCATAATCTGCTTGCGCTCGGCCATGGTATCCGTGAAGATGAATTCCTCACAATTTTCGTACAGGATGCCCGGATGCTTGAAAAATTCAGGGGCAACGCCTGTGATGCTGCCGCCGCATGCGGACATTCCTCTGGCTGCCGCGCCCATCAGACCGTTTGCGCCACCGCCGTAAACCATGCTGTGTCCGCGCCTTGCCATCTGACTGCCGAGTTCTTCGACAGCTTCTATATAACTTTGATCGATATCGGGGCTGCTGGCTCCGTAAAGACAAATTATCATGCATACACCTCCATGTGGAAACAATACTGATACAATTATATTGGAAAAGAGCGGAAATTACAATGAAAATAAACGAAAAAAAGAGCAAAACCCGAGCATTTTCGGCGAAGAAAAAACTCATCTGCATCCTCTTGTGTGCGGTGATTTTGTTTGTGCTTTCGCCTTTTTCGGATTTCGTGCTGAGCCTTGGAGTGATGTCCGTGTACAGCGGCATACACGAGCGTGACAGCCTGCTTGCAAAGCACGGAGTGACTCTTGACATGCCGTCGGGTGAGGGCTGGTATCCTTTTGTTATGACCTTCAACCCGAACGAAAAACTGACGATTCTGTATAATTTTCCGGAGTTCGACTTCCGATTAGGAAAGGGCTGCAGTAGGCTCTACGACCTGGCATCGCCTTATTATTCTGCTTTTTACGGTGCGTATGTGCTTGAAGGGAACCGGGTGAGTCCCGAAACGGCGGGAGCTGTTGCCAAGTACGATTTCCAGCAGCTGGTTCTCAGCGACTTCGGAATCAAAAGGAGCGAGATGGTATTCGACTGGGAGGAAACGGAGCCGCCGCATGCGGAGTGTCTTCTTGGAGAAGACGGCTGGACAGCGTATAATGCAAAGCTTACGGTAAACGGTACCGCACATGAGCCCAACGGCTTCAAGCGCTCGTACTTGCAATACGGAACGCCTAAATACGATTTGACAGGCATACAAAAACCCTTCGAGCCGCTGGAGCAGAAGGGCCGTGTTTATGCCAAATATTTTGAAGAGGCGGATATCAGTATTTTCTTTTATGTCATCGCACTCGATGATGCGATCATAGAAACATGCGACGAAAAAATTCTCAGGCAGAGCCGGCTCGGGACAGGCTCCTGACCGCCTGCCGGATGAACTAAAGATAAGCTCTCAGCCCTTCTGCAAGGCCTGCCTCGCATGCGATAAGCTGCTTTGCGATATTCTTGGACTCTTCGTCGGCAGCCTCGTATTTGTTAAGGTAGCGGCTCAGCGATTTGACTCCCATGTTGCAGCCGTCGGTAATGAGGTCAGCGATAGTGTTGTCACCTGCGTCGACCGCCATCATGACATTGGTTTTGATCCACGACATGCTTTTGGCAAGCGGGTTGGGATCCTTGCCCTCATCGCCGTAGCGGTTTAAGAGCCGATGTGTCTCGGAACCCAGACGTTTGTGTTCATCCATAGTTTCCCGGAGCATTTTTATGAGCATTCGGTCTGTGGTTTCGTCAAGAATTTCGTCAATGGAGTCCACGCCCATTTTTATCCCCGCATTGCATTCCCGCAAAAGTTTGATGGTATCTTCTTGAATCATTTCTTTGATTCTCCCCTCGTTTGATTTAGATATGGAGTAGTTTGTGCATTTTTTCAAATTATAAACCGGATTTTTGGAAAAGCCTGTTGCAGACTTTGCCGGTGCGTATTAGAATAGAAACGATAATAAGAAAAAGAGAAGGAGACTGAAATGCAGCAATATTTATATGCCGCAGCACCGTTTGCGGCCGTTATCGCATACTTGATTATTTTCTTTTTGGATAAGCAGAAAAGAGACGAGAGAAAAGAGCAGAGAAAATACGGAAAGAAGCCGCAGGGCCGTGTTTCGTATCTGACCGAAGGTGCAACCGCCGGAATGCTTGTGGGAATCGTCCTTTCCTCCATGAAACTTGTGAACTCTGCACTTGCTCTTTGGGCGGGACTTGTTTTGGGAGCCGTGATAGGTGCGATCATAACCAAGAAAGAGGACTGATATGAGTGCAGCAGATAAGCATATCAAAGAAATCAGACAAGGTCTCTTCGCGCTGAAAGACGAAAAGTATAAGGAATTTCAAAAAAAACTGATTCCCACGGTTGACGAAAACACGGTAATTGGAGTCCGCACGCCTGTGCTACGCAAATACGCGAAGGATGTTTCAGGGACACCGGGGGCGGTAATTTTCATGCAGACGCTTCCGCACGAGTATTATGAGGAAAACAACCTGCACGGGATGCTCATAGAAACGATGAAGGACTATGACGAATGCATCGCATATCTTGATGAATTCCTGCCTTATGTCGATAACTGGGCAACCTGCGACCTCATAAGCCCGAGAGTGTTCAAAAAACACAAGGACGAGCTTCTTGTCAAAATCAAGGAATGGATGGCATCGGACAGGGTTTACACAATCCGCTTCGGCATGGAAATGCTGATGACGCATTTTCTTGACGAGGATTTCAAGCCGGAATATCTCGGCATGGCGGCGGATGTGCACTCGGAAGAATACTATGTAAACATGATGATTGCGTGGTTTTTCGCAACAGCGCTTGCGAAGCAGTACGAGGCGAGTCTGCCGTACATAGAGAACCACTGCATGGATCGGTGGACGCACAACAAGACCATCCAAAAGGCAATCGAAAGCTATCGCATAACCGATGAGCAGAAACGATATTTGAAAAGCCTGAAAATCAAATAAAAAGTGATACTAAAAAAACTGCCGCATCCGCTTCACGCCGGTGCAGGCAGTCTTTTTGTCTATACGATTCGATTGAGTGTGCCGCCTTCGAGGAAACTTTTCAAGTTTGCGGCACTGGTCTTGCAGATGACTTCACGAGCCTCCTTTGCACTCCATGCAATATGCGGCGTCACATACAGATTCTTAAGCCCGATGAACGGATGGCCTTTGCGAGGCGGCTCTCCGTTTACCACATCCACGGCAGCCGCCGCAATCTTGCCTGATTTAAGGGCAGCGGCTACGTCTTCTTCGTTGAGAAGCGCGCCTCTTGCGGTGTTAATCAGAATGGCGCCGTCTTTCATGCGGGAAATGAATTCGCTGTTCACAAATCCCTTGTTTTCAGGGGTCGCCGGGCAGTGCAGCGTGAGAATATCGGATTTGACCGCCGCTTCCGGATCGCGGCTGTAAATATTGACCGTCATGCCGAACGCCTTTGCAATTTCAGCAACGCGCTTGCCGATTGTTCCGTATCCGACGATTCCGAGCGAACGTCCGGAAAGCTGCAGAATCGGTTTTTCTATGAAAGCATAATCTTGGGAATTTTCCCATCTGTGCTCGTGGACCAGGCGGGTATAGAGTCCGACATTATCCGCCACTTCAAGTATGAGTGCAAAGGTATGCTGAGCCACGGATTCCGTCGAGTAGGCAGGGACATTGCAGACCGCGATGCCTTTTTCCTTGGCGGCAGCGATATCGATGTTGTCGTAACCGGTAGCCGTCACGCTGATGAATTTAAGGTTCGGACATGCATCCATGATTTCACGCGTAATTTTTACCTTTGAGGTAAAAAGCGCAACCTCTGCGGTGCCGATTGCATCGATGACATCTTCCTGTGCGATTCTGTCATAGGTTGTCAAATCACCAAGCTTCGCAAGATCTGTCCAATGCAGATCGTCAAGGTGAATGGTATAAGCATCTAAATTAACTATCTTCATTTTTCTACCTCCGTACCGCATAAGTATATCATAAATCGCAGAAACACCCAACGATTTCTTTGTATTTTTTTGAATTATGTGGTAGAATATAGTACACATCAGGAAAAAATCAAATCGGAGAGATATCATATGACAATAAATAAGCAGGATGCGGGCACAATCGTTGCTGCATCGAGAAATAAACACAAAATCGAAGAAATCGCGGCCATCACTTCCAAATTCGGCATGAAGCTCATATCAAGAGACGATGCGGGCATACCGAAATTCGAGATTGAGGAAGACGGCGAGACATTCGAAGAAAATTCTTTTAAAAAAGCAAATGAAATCATGAAGGTGTGCGGGACCGCGACGCTTGCGGATGATTCCGGGCTGATGACAGATTACCTCGGCGGGGCACCCGGTGTTTATTCCGCGCGGTTTGCAGGTGAGAACGCAGACGATGAGGCAAACAACCGCAAACTTCTCAAACTCTTGGAGAATGCGGAAGGCACAGAACGCGCCGCCAAGTTTGTATCGGTAATCACCATGGTATTTCCTGACGGAAGCAGCATCGTTGCAAGAGGCGAATGTCACGGAAGAATCCTGAAAACACCGGCGGGGGAAAACGGCTTTGGCTATGACCCGCTTTTTGTGCCGGACGGATATGACAAGTCGTTCGCACAGCTTTCTTCCGAGGAAAAAAACCGGATCAGCCACAGGGCGGCGGCGCTCTGCGAGCTGGAAAGACTTTTAAAGGAAAGGGCAGAGGCGAATGATTGAAAAAATCAAGATCGGTAACCGAAATATCGTAATCAGGGTCAAAAAAATGATCGTGCTGGGCATTCAGCAGTTTCAGGATCCGTATTATCAGGGCGTTGCTGCACAGCTTGCCTTCTTCATGTTTTTATCGATATTGCCGACCTTCATACTTTTGTCCCAGGTGCTCGGATTCTTTTCCCTTTCACTTTCAAGTATTGAAAACTGGGTGGATATCAATATCAGCGGTGCGGGAGCCGATACGCTGCGAAGGATGCTCAATTACCATCCTTCGGGAATCAACAGTGTGTTCCTGGCATTCACAGCGGTATGGGCAGCCTCCAGAGTGCAGTTTGCGATGATACGGGTTACCAACTATACGCTGACGGACGGCGGCATGACGGGCGAGGGGTATGTCAAGGACCGAATCCGTTCCATCAAAACCATTTTGATAACAGTGTTTACGGTTGCCTTTGCACTCGTGGCGCTGGTATACGGACCGCTGCTTCTCAAACTCATATTCGGCAAAGTTTTGGGAAGTGAAATCACGGAAGCTGCATGGATGGCGCTTCGCTGGCCGCTCGCTGCAGCAATGTATTTCCTGATGATTTCATATAATTACTACGTGCTTCCGAGTTTCAAAGTGCGGTACCGTGACATCGTGCCGGGAAGCGTTTTCGCGTCGGCAGGATTTTTGATTGTTACGTATGTGTACAATTTATATACGCAGGTGAGCCAGAACTACAACATTCTGTACGGTTCCTTTTCGAATATCGTAGTGCTGATGTTTTGGTTTTGGTTTGTTTCGTGGGTGATGTGCCTGGGAGTTACCTTAAACCGCGTATGGTGGGCAACGAGAAAAGAGGGTGCGGTTCCGATTGCACCTGAGGCAATGGCAAAGCGGAAACCGATTAATATCTTTTAGGGGGAAAAAATTATGGCAAAAAAGGTTCTGATCATCATGAATCCGTGTTCGGGAACGAAGAAAGCAAACAAATATCTTACCGACATTGTGAACATTTTTACGGTCAACGATTATGTTTCGACGGTTCTTACGACAACCAAGCGGGGTGACGGCAGGATTTATGCAAAAAATTATGCGAAAAAAATGGATTTGATCGTGTGCATCGGCGGCGACGGAACATTCAACGAGGTTGTTTCGGGCGTGATACAGAGCGGAGTAAGAGTGCCGATCGGATATATTCCGGCGGGAAGCACCAACGATTTTGCAAACAGTCTTCACCTGTCGAAAGGCATTGTAAAGGCCGCACACGACATCGTTCAAGGAGAGCCTGTATCGCTTGATATAGGAACCTTCAACGGCAGAAACTTTTCTTATGTGGCATCGTTTGGAGCATTTACGAAGACCTCTTACGCAACGCCGCAGAATGTCAAGAACGCACTCGGTCATTTGGCATATGTGCTCGGAGGAATCAACAGCATAGCGTCGATTCGCGCAGAGCATATGGCATTTGAAGTCAACGGAATGAAATATGAAGATGACTACATTTTCGGAGCCATCAGCAATTCAACCTCGGTTGGGGGGATTTTGACGCTGAAACCGGAGCTTGTGGACATGAGTGACGGTGAATTTGAACTTCTTCTCGTAAAGGCACCGCACGACCTTGTGGAGCTGGGAGCAATCATACACCTGCTCACGACGCAGAATTACGAGGACGAAATGATAACTTTCATTAACGCTTCGGAGTTCAACATCCATGCGAGCAAGGAAACTTCTTGGACGCTTGACGGGGAATATCAAGAAGGTATGGAAGAAATAAAAGTGGTAAATATGCACCACGCAATCGACCTTATAATGAATGGCAAATTTAACGGGAGAAAATAGATGAGTGAAGCTTTAATTTTGGCATTTCTGTTTTTCATGGGCTGCATCGTAGGCTGGGGAATCGAAGTGATTTTCAGAAGATTTAAAAAAGAAAACGTAAGCAGGAAATGGGTCAACCCGGGGTTCCTGGTCGGGCCTTATCTGCCACTTTACGGATTCGGGCTCTGCGGGCTGTATCTTCTTGCAAGTCTTGAAAATACAAGCCTCATTGAAGAGGTAACCGCGGGAAGCAAAATCGTTTTGTTTCTCATAATGGCAATCGTGATGACGCTCTTTGAATACATAGCTGGACTGATTTTTATTAAAGGCATGCACGTGCAGCTTTGGGACTACAGCAAGGAAAAATTCAACATCCAAGGGATCATCTGCCTGAAATTTTCAATCTTTTGGGCAATCCTGGGTGCGATATACTATTTTCTGATTCATCCGCATATTCTGAATGCGCTTCAGTGGCTGTCACATAATCTGCAGTTTTCGTTCTTTATCGGAGCCTTCTTCGGAGTGTTCATGGTGGATGTTGTATATTCTCTGAACATCGTTACGAAGGTAAGGGCATTCGCGAAGGAAAAACAGATTCTTGTCAAGTACGAAGAACTGCGTGCACAGATACGCGAAAATGCGGAGCAGCAACGCGAAAAACTGCACTGGTTCCTGCGTTTCAAGTCCGGCACGCCTCTCAAGGAGCATTTGCTGAAATATGCAGAACTGAATGCATCTGATATCAAAGATTTCGTACGCAACAATTCAGTGAAATAGTAAAAAAATCCGGCAGCGATTCATTCTCGCAGCCGGATTTTTGTGTTTTTGGTTATTTTTCGATTGCACGGTAGCTGATGATCTTGGCACCTTCTTCGCCGTAGAAGAGGAGCGAAGGAATGCTTTCCTGTGTAATTTCAGCAAGAACATAAGAAATTCCGTCTTCGCGGCGGCTTGCCATAACGCGGGAATACTTGATTTTGGCTGCCGAAAGCATTTCCATCACGGAAAGCGCAGGATCGGCAACATCTTTGATCATCACAGCAACACGGATGCCGCTTCCAAGTTCGCCCATATCAAGTCTCGGGAAATTCACGGAGTTTATGATATTTCCGTTTTCGAAGTAGCTGCGGATCTCATCAACCGCCATAACCGCGCAGTTGTCTTCGGCTTCCGCTGTGGAAGCACCCAGATGCGGAAGAAGAATTACGTTTTCTCTTCCGACCATGTTGTCATTCGGGAAGTCCGTAACATATTTCGCTACCTTGCCGGATTCCATCGCCGCCGCAAGGTCGAGTTCGTTTACGAGTTTATCTCTGGAGAAATTAAGAAGAACCGTCCCGTCTTTCATGGCATCGAAAAGCTCTGCGTTCATCATTCCTTTTGTGGAGTCGTTTGCCGGAAGATGCAGGGTTACATAGTCGCAGAGCGAAAGCATTTCGCCGAGATCACTGTATACGCTGATACCTTCGCCTCCGGATACATAGTACGGATCATAGCCGACGATTTCCATGCCAAGTGCCTTGGCAGATGCGGCAACCTTGCGGCCGATTGCACCAAGTCCGACAACGCCGAGCGTCTTTCCGAGAATTTCGCTGCCCGCGAATTGAGATTTTCCTTTTTCCACTGTTTTGCTGACATCTTCTTTCAGTCCGGCAGCCCAGGAAAGGGCCGAAGGAACATTTCTTGCGGCAAGCAGAAGCCCGCAAAGCACAAGTTCCTTAACCGCATTTGCGTTTGCACCCGGGGTGTTGAATACCACGATGCCTCTTTCGGCACATTTATCAAGCGGAATATTATTTACTCCGGCACCGGCTCTGGCAATGGCTTTCAGCTTATCGCCGAGTTCCATTTCGTGCATGTCCTGGCTTCTGACGAGAATGCCGTCCGCCTCAGATGCATTTTCAACGAGAATATAACCGCCCGGAAGCTGTTTCAAACCGACCGGGGAAATTTTATTTAAAGTTGCGATTTTGTACATAAATATTTACCTCCTCATCACAGTATATCACTTTACGAAAGCCGCGTAAAGTGGTATACTACACTATATATAGCGTAAAAATTCAGGAGGATAATGATGGGTACTTACAATCGTGTATATAATTTTTCCGCCGGCCCTTCAATGCTGCCGGTAGAGGTGCTTGAAAAGGTGCAGAAAGATCTGCTTAACTATGAAGGAAGCGGCCAGTCCGTAATGGAAATGAGCCACCGCTCCAAGGAATATCAGAAGATTATCGATGATGCAGAGGCAGATCTCAGAGAACTCATGCACATTCCTGACAATTATAAAGTTTTGTTTGTTCAAGGCGGAGGCACACTTCAGTTTGCGATGGTTCCGCTTAATCTGCTCAGAAATTCAAAGAAAGCGGATTATGTTCTCACGGGAACCTGGGCAAAGAAAGCATACAAAGAAGCATGCAAATACGGCGATATCCGCGTGATCGCGTCATCCGAAGATGATAAGTTCACATGGGTTCCGAAAATCACCAAAGAAGATGTAAGAGAAGATGCGGACTATGCGTATATTACAACAAACAATACCATATACGGAACGAAATACAATTACATTCCGGAAACCGGAAATGTTCCTCTTGTTGCGGATATGTCTTCCAACATTCTGTCCGAAGAGATTGATGTCAGCAGGTTCGGAATGATTTGGGCGGGCGCACAGAAGAATGTAGGCCCTGCAGGCGTTACAATCGTCATTGTAAGAGAAGATTTAATCGGATTTGCGGGAGCAGAGGTCCCGACTTACCTTGATTACAAAATTCATGCGGATAACGGTTCCATGTATAATACGCCGCCTTGCTTCTCAATCTATGTAGCAGGAGAAGTGTTTAAGTATCTCAAATCCATAGGCGGCATTGCCGAGATGGAAAGACGCAACAAGGAAAAAGCACAGATGCTTTACGATTTCATCGATTCGAGCAGGCTCTTCAGCTGCCCGGTTGCAAAGGAAGACCGCTCGCTTATGAATGTTGTTTTCGTGACCGGAGATGCGGAGCTTGACAAGAAATTCATAGCACTCGCAAAGGAAAACGGAATGATTAATCTTTCCGGACACCGCTCCATCGGCGGAATGCGTGCGAGCATTTACAACGCAATGCCGAAGGAAGGCGTTGCGGCACTTGTTGATTTTATGAGGAAATTTGAAGAGGAGAATAAATAGATGAAATACCTGATTGTTATACCGGATGGTTCGGCAGACAACCCGATCCCCTCTCTGGGCGGCATGACGCCGCTTGAAGCCGCAGACATTCCCACCATGGATATGCTTGCCTCAAAAGGTGAGATCGGAACGGTCAGAACCGTTCCGGAAGGAATCAGCCCGGGAAGCGACTCCGCAAACTTGTCGGTTATGGGCTATGATCCGAGAAAATATCTCACGGGGCGTTCCCCGCTTGAGGCTGCAGCAATCGGAGTGGATATGCTCAGCACCGATATTTCTTTCAGAGCAAATTTTATAACAATCGACCCTGCAGGCGAAGCAGAGTACGAGGACTACATCGTCCGCGACCATGCCGCAGGAGACATTACAACAGAAGAATGTGCGGAACTCTTGAAGAGCATCAACGATGCATTTGCCGACGAAAATCTGTATTTCCATACAGGAACCGGTTACCGGCATTGTATGCTCCTCAAAAAAGATCATCCGCATGCACATACGGAATATAAATGCGTGCCGCCGCATGACATTCTCGACAGGCATGCCAGAGAATACCTGCCAAAGGGAAAAAGTGCGGACTTTCTCATCGATATGATGCGAAAAAGCTACGATATACTGAAGGATCACCCTATAAACAAAGCGAGAATCGAGAAGGGCTTAAATCCGGCAAACAGTCTTTGGATCTGGGGACAGGGAACACGCCCGGAACTTCCGAACTTCAACGAAAAATTCGGAGTGAAGGCAACCGTGATTTCCGCAGTCGACCTCATAAGGGGAATCGGTATTTTTGCGGGGATGCATATTGTGGATGTTGAGGGTGCCGACGGAACCATCAACACAAACTACGAGGGCAAGGTTGCCAAGGCAATCGAAGAATACGAGTGCGGACAGGATATGATATATATGCATATCGAGGGTACGGATGAGTGTTCTCACCAGGGAAATCTGGAAGCAAAGATGAGATGTGCGCATTACATCGACAGCAGAGTTGTGAAACCGCTGTACGAATACCTGGAATCCACAGGCGAGGATTACAAAATCCTCATAGTTCCGGATCACAGGACTCCGCTTGAAATCAGAACCCATTCCTCAGACCCCGTGCCTTTTGTGATCTATGACAGCCGCAAGGTTCTTCCGGAAGACAAGAGAAAGCAGTTTAACGAAAGAGCGGCAGCGGAAGCAAAAAATCACATTGAAGAAGGAAATACTCTGGCGGATAAATTTTTTGAAAGGGATGCGACAGCTTAAACATGAAGAAAATATTAAGAAAGACAATCTGTTTTCTGTTGTTGCTTTCGGTTGCGGCCGGCTCAACGATTACCACATCCTTTGCAGCGTCAAAACCGGATATAACGGCAACATCGGCATTTCTGTACTGCGATACAACCGACGAAGTACTCTGGCAGAAGAATGCAGACAAGAAACTCAATCTTGCCAGCATTACGAAGCTGATGACCTGCCTGATAGCAGTCGAAAAGCTCGGGCTTGACCATGTGGTGACTGTGGATGCCGAAGCGACGCGCGTTGACAAAGCCGAATCGATGGTATATGCGGGAGAAAAGATAACGGTGGAAGACTTGGTTTACGAAGCACTCTTGTGCTCGGCAAACGACGCAGCCAAAGCACTTGCAATTGAAGTTTCCGGCACGCAGAAGAAGTTCGCGAAGCTTATGAACAAGCGTGCAAAGAAAATAGGATGCACAAACACACACTTTGCCAATGCAAGCGGCGTCAAAATCGGAAAGATTCAATCTTACTCGACAGCGAAAGATATCGTTTTGATAGCGAAGGAAGCTTTCAAAAACAAAAAAATCCTGAAAATTGCCAAAACAGCAAAACATACGCTGAAGGCAACAAACAAGAGCGGTGAGCGGGAAATCGAATCCACCAACCTCCTCCTTGCAGGCGGAAAAGCCACGACTTTCAGCGGAGACATCAAAGTAAAGAAATACAAAGGCGTGATAGCGGGAAAGACCGGGACCACACCGGAGTTCAAAACAACGATGGTTGTGGCATGCGACATTGACGGATTTACCGTATACGCGGTAGTCATGAATTCTACTCTTGAGAATCGGTACAGTGACATTCGCAAAATGCTCAACTATGCGAAGAGAAGCATTTCCAAGTACACCGCATTTGAGAAAGGCGAAATTTTCGGAGAAGCCAAAGTCGCCGGAGGGGCACAGAACAAAGTGGAAGCGGCAGCATCCGAG
>FR882009.1:24331-48823 GCA_000435615.1 Firmicutes bacterium CAG:238
CGAGGCAGGTCTTGTAAACCTGCCGGAGGGCGCCTCCGCATCGCTTGTAACGACGAAGGTTACATATAAAGAGGACTTAAAAGCACCTGTTAAGAAGGGCGATACGGTAGGAAAAGTTGAGATTTTTCTTGCAGACGAAAAGGTCAGGGACATTGCGCTAAAAGCAACAAAAAGTGTGAAGGAGGGATGGTTTCTTTCCGCAATCGGAATCAGCAACCTTCAGACAATCCTTATTTTTGCGGTGCTTGCGCTGATCCTGGCTTTTTATATAACCATCGTTGTTCTGCGTGCAAAGAACAAGAGAAGGAAGCTGCGTGCCCGAGAGGAAAGAGCAAAGCAGATTGCGTTGGCACAGCTCGAAAGAGAAAGAGATGTTAGGAAAAGGGATTGGCCGTACTGATGTTTGATATTAAAGAAAATTTGAAAAAACTCCCGGACTGCCCGGGAGTTTATATGCATAAAGACAAGCTCGGACAGGTTATCTATGTGGGCAAGGCCATATCGCTGAGAAACCGCGTGCGCCAATATTTCCAAGCATCTGCCAATCACAGCCCGAAGGTGAAGGCGATGGTTTCGCACATTGCGGAATTCGAATACATCACCTGCCAGACCGAAATGGAAGCTTTGATTTTGGAATGCAATCTGATTAAGAAATATGCACCGAAGTATAATGTTCTTCTGAGAGATGACAAGACATACCCATACATCAAAGTGACGGTGTCTGAGAAATTTCCGCGGGTTCTCAAGACAAGGCTCATAACGAAGGACGGAAGCCGGTATTTCGGTCCGTACAGCGATGCCGGGGCGGTAAATGACATTATTGAGCTTCTGAACAACATCTATGTGCTCAAAAGATGTGCAGCACGGAGTTTTCCGGAAGGTTACAGACCTTGCCTGAATTATCACATAAACAGATGCAGGGGCATTTGCACAGGGGAGGTTTCCGAGCAGGAGTACCGGGAGCATATCCAGGAAGTCATAGAATTTCTGAACGGTAGGCAGCAGCCGATTCTGAACTACCTGAGCGCAAAGATGAACGAGGCATCGGAAAAGATGGAGTTTGAAGAGGCTGCAGTATACCGCGACCATATTACGGCGGTCAAGACCCTCGGACAGACGCAGAGGGTCAGCATGACATCCGGCAAGGATTTTGACATCGTGCTTCCGGCGGGTGAAGGCGAAAATATGTCCATTGCACTTTTCACGGTCAGAGACGGCAAACTCAGCGGCAGGGAAATCTTCAATATGCATGCTGGTGCCGAAGAAGATTACGACACGCTTGTCGGAGAATTTATCAAGCAATATTACAGCACATTCGCACAGCCTGCTTCGGAGATTGTTCTTTCCAAACCGCTTCGCGAGGCGGAATTGATTGAGCAATACCTTGAGAACACAGGCGAGGGCAGGAAAGTAAAGATTTTCGTGCCGCAGAAAGGAGAAAAGAAAGCCCTGCTTGATCTGGCGAAGCGGGATGTTGTGGAGCTTTCGAAAACTCTTGCGATAAAGGCGGAAACCGCACGCGAGAAGGAGGAAAGCCTTCGGGAAGCGATGGAAGCCATTCTCGGAATCCGAAAGGAAGCATACCGAATCGAATCGTACGACATCTCGAACACAAACGGCGTCGATACGGTCGGGGCAATGGTTGTATTCCGTAATTTCAAACCGGTGCGTAAGGACTACCGGAGATTCAAAATCAAGACGGTCGAGGGTCCGAACGATTATGGAAGTCTGCAGGAAATGCTGTACAGAAGATTTAAGCGGGCGCTTGCCGGCGACCCGGGATTTGTGAATCTGCCTGACCTTATTCTTATGGATGGCGGACAGGGGCAGGTCAGTGCGGCCGAGAAAGTGCTTACCGCAATGCAGATTTCCATCCCCGTACTCGGCATGGCAAAAGATGACAGCCACCGGACGCACGCACTGGTAAACGGAAGAGGCGAGGAATATGTACTCAAAGAGAATCCTTTCCTTTTCAAATACTGCGGCAGGATTCAGGAGGAAGTGCATCGGTTTGCGATTGAGTATCACAGGAATCTTCGGAGCAGGAATTCCATAGGCTCGGCACTGGACAATGTCACCGGAATCGGCCCGGCCAAAAGAAATGCACTGCTTGCACAATTCAAGTCCGTAGAGAAGATAAAGGCGGCGTCAATCGAGGAATTGACGAAGGTTCCGGGCATTACCGAGAAAAATGCTCGGGCAATCAAGGAATATTTTGGTTGCCTGTGAGGATAATATATGTTAGAATGAATAAATCAAAAATAAACGCAAAGTTTGTGGAGGGAAAAAATGGCAAACGAAAAGAAAAACGTTGAAATCGACGAAAAGGATATTATTACTTTGGAATTTGACAACGGCGATGAAGTGGAATGCGAGATCATGGGCGTATTTGACTTTAACGGCAAAGAATACATCGCACTGATTCCGGATGACGGAACGGATGATGTTTACATTTACGGCTACAAAGAAGTCGGAGAAGACGAATTCGAACTGATCGACATCGAAGATGATGCAGAATTCGAAGCAGTTGTTGCTGAATTCGACAGCATCATGGACGAACAGTAGAAACAAATAACAAGCTTGTGAATCGAGGCTAACGGAAAGAGGTGAAATCCCTCACTGTTTCTCAGCAACCGTAATGAGCCCAAAGGCTACAAGTCGGGAGACGAGTTTTGGTTCGGGGTGCACATCCTCTGAGGCGGGTTGACATCATTCATACATGCAAGCGATTTATGAGAACAGCCTCGGGGCTGTTCTTTTTATGCAGATAGAGGAAAGGAAGAAACGATATGTTCAGGGACGGACTGGGCGAAAGCAGCCGGTTTTCGAGCTGTCACCCGGCGGTAAACGTAATATTTTACACACTTGCAATCGGCATCACGATGTTTTCGCTTGAACCGGTGTTTTTGTGTGTGACCACCGTATTTGCATGGGCATATTCCATTTTGCTGAAGGGCCGGAAAGCAATAAAAACAAATCTGCTTTTCATGCTTCCGATTGTTTTGATAATGACGGTGGTGAACGGACTCTTCACTCACAACGGCAAGACTGTTCTCTTCTTCCTGAACGACAGCCGAATTACGCTTGAGGCTTTGGCATACGGGATGGCTGCGGCACTGCTGCTCGGAGCCGTTGTCGTATGGTTTGCGAGCTTCAATGTGGTAATGAGTTCGGACAAGCTGATTTATCTGTTCGGCAAGGCAGCACCTGTGCTGGGTCTGACGCTTTCCATGATCTTCCGTTTTATTCCGCTTCTTAAGAACCGATTCAAGGAAATAAAGATGGGACAGGAATGCATGGGAAGGCATGTTGAGAAGGGACTGTTTGCAAAGATGCGGCAGCTTTGCAAGGAAATATCAATCCTGATTTCGTGGTCGCTTGAGGCTTCCATCGAAACCTCGGACTCGATGGAGGCAAGAGGATACGGTTTGCACGGCAGAACAAGCTTCCATCTGTTTAAGATGTCACCGACCGACTGGACGGTGCTTGCGGTTCTGCTTGTAACGGGAGGCATTTCCGTTTTGGGCTGTGCCTTGGGAAAAACGAGCATATATTTCTATCCGGTGATTCAGTTCGCCGAATGGGATTTGATGAGAATACTGACGCTGGTAAGCTTTGCCGCGTTACTTGCAACACCGATGGTGCTGGATATTACAGGAGAAAAGAAATGGCAGCAATTAAGGTTAGAAATTTAAATTTTACATATCCGACCGGGGATAAAAAGGCACTCGATGATGTTTCCTTTGACATCCAGCCTTCTGAATTTGTTGTCGTATGCGGCAAATCGGGATGCGGCAAGAGCACGCTCCTCAGACAGCTTAAGAAAAATCTTGTGCCTTACGGAGACAAAAGCGGTGCGGCATATTATGAAGGAACAGACATAACGGAACTTGATGATCGCATCAATGCTTCGGAAATCGGCTTTGTGCAGCAAAACCCGGACAATCAGATCGTTACCGACAAGGTATGGCACGAGCTTGCTTTCGGGCTTGAGAGCCTGGGCCTTGACAACCAGTCGATTAAGCGCAGAGTTGCGGAGATGGCGAGCTTCTTTGATATACAGACTTGGTTCCGAAAGGATGTTTCGGAACTTTCGGGCGGACAGAAACAGCTTCTGAATCTTGCATCGATAATGGTTATGCAGCCGAAAGTCCTGATTCTCGACGAACCGACATCCCAGCTCGACCCGATTGCGGCAAGTGAATTTTTGAAGGTGATTTACAGAATCAACCGCGAACTCGGAACGACGGTTATCATTTCGGAACATCGTTTGGAAGAACTGTTTACCATGGCAGACCGCGTCATGGTGATGGACGGAGGCAGAATCCTCGCAATGGATACACCATGGAAGGTCGGAGACTACCTTGCAGGAAGCTGCGAGAGCCAAAGGCATCCGATGTTTTACGGCCTGCCTGCGGTTATGAAGATCTATTACAAATGTAAATCGGCGGGTGTTCCGGGGCTGCTGAAAGACGGCCGCGAAACCGCTCCGCTTACAATAAGGGACGGAAGGCTTTGGCTGGAAGAAATCCTGGAAGGGCGACAGTTTGATGCGACGCAGAAGGTGTCAGCAAAGAAAGTCTCAAAACAGGGAGAGACGATCATAGAGGCAAAGAACCTTTGGTTCCGATATGAAAAGAACTTGCCGGATGTACTGCGCGGTCTCAGCTTTGACACGAAAAAAGCTGAACTGTTCTGTCTTCTTGGCGGAAACGGAGTCGGCAAGAGTACTACGCTGAAGGCGGTCAGCGGTCAGCTTGCTCCCCAAGCGGGAAGCATTACGGTGGATGGACTTAAGGTGACGAAGAATAATTTGAAGGAACTCTTTCACAGCAGGCTGGCAATGGTGCCGCAGAATCCGCAGGCATTGTTTACGGAAATTTCGGTTGAAGAAGAACTGCTGGAAGCGGTATACTATTTGGAGATGCCGGATGAGGTGAAAGCCGAAAAAATCGAAAAGATGCTCAGCCTTATGGAAATCGAGCATCTGCGCAAATCTCACCCGTACGATCTTTCCGGCGGTGAGCAGCAGCGGCTTGCACTCGGCAAGATTCTGCTCCTTGAGCCGAAAATCCTGCTTCTTGACGAACCGACGAAGGGACTGGACCCGTTTTTCAAAATTACGCTTGCAGGAATATTCAAGAAGCTCACGGAGGCCGGCGTTACGATTTTTATGGTATCGCACGATGTTGAGTTCTGCGCCGAATACGCAGACCGATGTGCGATGGCTTTTGACGGTGACATCGTTTCCGTCGGAAATCCGACCGATTTCTTTGCCGGAAACAATTTCTATACCACTGCGGCCAATCGAATCGCACGCAGATGGTTTCCTGAGGCAGTAACCTGGGAGGAGGTGGCCGAATGGGTAGAATGGGCTATGACGACAGTCAGCTGAAGGCGCACCGCAAAAGAACAAAGATGTCGGCTGTGATGATTTTCATCATGATTCCGCTGACACTCTGGCTCAGCGTGAAATTCCTGGATACCACAAAATATATGATTACGAGTCTTTTGGTAATCCTGTATACGATGCTGCCTTTCTTTATGATTTACGAAAAAAGAAGACCGAAGGCAAGAGAAATCGTACTGCTTGCGGTAATGACGGCGATAACCGCATTTGCACACATCGTTTTGCATCTTGCGGCGGTTCCGATCGGAACGGCGCTTGTAATCGTAGCCGGAATTTCGATGGGGCCGGAAGCAGGTTTCCTTGTGGGTGCGTTGTCGAGATTCGTGTGCAACTTTTACCAGGGGCAGGGTCCATACACTCCTTGGCAGATGTTCTGTTGGGGACTGCTGGGATTCCTTGCCGGTCTTGCATTTAACAAAGTGACCGCCGAAAGGCTGACGCTCGGCAAGGAAAAACCGAAAATCTCGCAGGACGGTACATTTACGGCACTCGCACCACCCGTGCTTTGTGTGGCGGCATCTATCGTATTGGCGTATGTTTCGTATCTTCTTGTTCCGGGTGAGGACAATACCTTCTTCGGATGGAGAGTGTATGCGTTCGGAGCCGGAGGACTGGTACTGGGAACGATACTCCAAAGAAAGTGCTTGCCGGTAAACAGCGTCACGATAACGGTGTTTACTTTTGTGACGACCGTGATTCTTTACGGCGGCATCATGAATATGTCCACGATGTTTTATACGGTCGGATTTGACATGAGCTTCCATTCGCTGAGGATGCTTTATGTATCCGGACTTCCGTATGACCTTACGCATGCGGCACTGGCATCGGTGTGTATGTTTTTCCTGGGAAATCCGATGATTAAGAAAATCGAAAGAATAAAAGTAAAATACGGCATTTATAAATAAACGGAGGTGCGATATGAAGGAAATTACAACGGAAAACTTCAAGTTTTTCCAGCACAGGCAGTGCGAATTTTTCCCTTGTCATGAAACAGAAGACGAGGAAAACTTCAACTGCTTATTCTGCTACTGTCCGCTTTATGCGCTCGGAGAAGGCTGCGGCGGTAATTTTAAAATCACGGAGAACGGTGTCAAAGACTGTTCGGACTGCATGGTTCCGCACAAGCGCGGAAATTACGACTATATTTGCAGTCGTTTTAAAGAAATCGTGGAACTGACGAAGGAACAGTAGAATGTTGACGGGCCTCCTTTCGTATAATGATAGAAAACGATAAGGAGGCTTTTTTTATGAAACTTGGAATAGTGGGAACGGGTGCCATGGGCAGAACCCTCAGAGAGCGTGCTGAGAAGGACGAGGCATTTTCCGAAATCGCAATGATCGAACCTCTCGACGAAAGCTCGTGGCCGGCATATAAGACTGATCTTCTCATTGACTTCAGCCATCCGAAAGCGATTCTGGGTATATATGAATACTGCAGGAAACACGGGGGAAATATTCCGGTTGTGCTTGCGACAACGGGCTACAGCCCCGCGGAGGAAGAAATCATCCGGATGCTTGCAAAGATATGTCCGATCGACCGAAAAACCAATTATTCACAAGGCATTGCCGCAATGAACGAGCTTGCAAAGCTGGGGAGAAAGCTTCTCGAACCGCAGGCGGACATCCGCTTGCTTGAGAGCCACCACACGCACAAAAAGGATGCACCGAGCGGAACATGCAAAACGTTATGTGACTATCTCGGAATCAAGCCGGACGAGTACGAAGAAAAAGTGGCGTATCTCAGAATGGGAACCGTGTGTGGGGAACATTCGATTTTTTTCGCTATGCCGGACGAAGTGATAGAAATCAAGCATACCGCATATTCCAAAAAAATATTTGCGGCGGGTGCCCTTGAGGCCGGGAAAAAAATGTTGACTTGCCAAGACGGCGATTTAGGTGTATGATAGCCTAACGAGGGGCAGATTCACAGGAGGAAAAAATGGAAATCGAGTTAAAATATCTTTTTGAAGATGAATCTTCAAAAGACGCGATTTTTAATGACAAATACATTCAGAAAATCATGGATGAAGGCTCTGAAGCGGTTACGCCTATGCACGCAATCTACATGGATACGGTAGACGGAGCACTGAGAAAGAAAGGAATGGCATTTCGCGTTAGGTTTGAATATTCCAAATATGTTGCGACCTTGAAATGGGGCGGAAGTGCAGAGGAAGGTCTTCATGTGCGCGGCGAGCTGAACGTTGCGGTGGAGGAGGATTTTTTGAAGAATCCTACGCTTGATGTGTTCAAAGGAAGCGAAATTTATGACGAAATCACCGAGACCGTCGGGAATTCCGAGCTCGTCCCGGTAATGGAGATGAATTATGTTCGCAGAGAGGTCCGGGTGGATACGGGGGTGTCCATAAGCGTTCTCTCGGTGGATGAAGGCGAAATCAAAACGCTCAACGGTGATGTTCCGATTTTGGAGCTGGAAATTGAGCTTTATGCGGGAGATAAGGAAGATATGATTGCTCTTGGACGAAAATTAGAGGAAAAATATCATCTAAAAAGAGGAAACCGCAGCAAATTTCAGTGCGGTTTGGAACTTTTAGGCTTTGTATAAAGCCTTTTTTCTTTTTTGCAAGCAAATTTTTATGAAAAACATGATAATTTCTTTACTTTAGGGGTAATAAGAGTTATAATAGTTAGGATTATCAGAGGTTTTAATACATTTAGGAGGATATATTTTAATGAAAGCAACATTTATTTCAAGAGATAAGAACACAGTTAAGTTTACAATGGAATTCACAGCTGAGGAATTCGAACAGGCTCAGATTAAGGCTTACCAGGAAGCAAAGAACCAGTTTGAAATCCCGGGATTCAGAAAAGGCAAGGCTCCGAGAAGCATTATCGAAAAGCACTACGGTGAAGGCGTTTTCTTCGAAGACGCAATCGACGCACTGTTCAGACAGTTCTACGGCAATGCGCTGGCTGACCTTGACCTTGAAGTCATTGACAGCCCTGCAGCTGAATTCAGCAAAATCGCCAAGGGCGAAGGATTTACCGTTACAATCACGGTAGAATGCTTCCCTATCGTAGAAGTGAAGGACTACAAGGGCGTAGAAGTTGAAAAGGTTGTTCAGGAAGTTAAGGATGAAGACGTTGAAAACGAACTTAAGGCTGTGCAGAAGAGAAACGCAAGAATGATTCTGGTTGAAAGACCGGCGAAGGAAGGCGATACAGTTCTGTTTGACTATGCAGGCTTCGTAGGCGACGAACAGTTCGAAGGCGGCACTGCAGAGAGACAGGAACTCGTTTTAGGCTCCGGCATGTTCATTCCGGGATTTGAAGAACAACTCATCGGCACAACTCCGGGCGAAAAGGTAGATGTAAAAGTTACCTTCCCTGAAGAATACCATGCAGAAGAGCTTGCAGGCAAGGAAGCGGTATTCCACTGCCTTGTTCACGAAATCAAGGAAGAGCAGCTCCCTGAACTTGACGACGAATTTGCAAAAGATGTCAGCGAATATGACACTTTGGAAGAATTAAAAAATGCCAACAGGGAAAGACTAGAAGCATATGCCAAGACTTCCGCAGAAAACCAGATGAAGGATGCAGCAATCTTAAAGGTTGTTGAAGCAAACGACGTTGAAATTCCGAGAGCAATGGTTGAAGACGAAATCGACCGCATGATCGGAGAACTCAACCAGCAGCTCAGATATCAGGGCATTACAATCGATAAATATCTTGAATTCACAGGCAAGAGCATGGCTGACTTCAGAGAAGAAGTCAGACCGGAAGCAGAAAAGGCTGTTAAGACAAGAATCATCCTTATGGGAATCGTAGAAGCGGAGAAGATTGAAGTTTCCGCAGAGGAAATGGAAAAAGAACTTGAACTTATGGCAGCTCAGTATCAGATGACTGCTGACAAGATCAAGGAAATGATCGGTGTTGAAAACCTTACATTCCTGCAGAAAGACTTACAGGTAAGAAAGGCAATCGACTTCATCTACGACAACGCGAAGATTAAATAATTCATATTTCAGAGATAGAAAGGGGTATAAAGATGGCTTTGGTACCATATGTAATTGAACAGACAAGCAGAGGGGAAAGATCTTATGATATTTATTCCAGACTGTTAAAGGACCGGATTATTTTCATAGGAGAGCAGATTGACGAGCATATCGCCAGTCTTGTAGTCGCGCAATTACTGTTTTTGGAGGCTGAAGACCCGGAAAAGGATATCTGTATATACATCAACAGCCCGGGCGGTTCGGTTACTGCCGGAATGGCGATTTACGATACGATGCAGTATATTAAACCTGATGTTTCGACGATATGCGTGGGAATGGCTGCCAGCATGGGGGCCTTCCTGCTTTCGTCCGGAACGAAGGGAAAGCGTTATGCGCTTCCGAATGCCGAAATTATGATTCATCAGCCGCTCGGCGGAGTGAACGGTCAGGCAGAAGACATCAAAATACATGCGGAACGGATTTTGAAAACCCGCGAAAAGCTTAATCGCATTTTGGCATCAAATACGGGTCAGCCGCTTGACAAGATCGAACATGATACGGACAGAGATAATTTCATGGGGGCAGAAGAAGCTTGTCAATACGGACTTGTTGACAAGGTAATTGAATCCAGATAACAGGGGGAAGACAATGAGTAAATATGATGATGGAAAACAGCTGAGATGCTCGTTCTGCGGCAAACCGCAGAATCAGGTGAGCCGCCTGGTTGCGGGCCCGGGTGTTTATATATGCGACGAGTGCGTCAATGTATGCCTTGATATTCTCAAGCAGAATTATGACGAACCCGGACAGAAAGCACAGCAAAGTGCATACAAACTTCCGAAACCAAAAGAAATCACGGAAATACTTTCGGAATATGTTATCGAACAGGATGAAGCAAAGAAGGCTCTTGCGGTTGCGGTTTATAACCACTATAAGAGAATTACAAGTGCAAACACGGATGAAGACGGCGTGGAACTTCAGAAGAGCAATATCGTTATGATCGGGCCCACCGGTTCCGGAAAAACATTGCTTGCACAGACACTTGCAAAGATTCTCGATGTACCGTTTGCGATTGCGGACGCTACTGCGCTTACGGAAGCCGGTTATGTCGGCGAGGACGTTGAAAACATCCTGCTCAAGCTGCTTCAAGCAGCGGATTGGAACATGGAAAAGGCTCAGAAGGGCATTATCTATGTAGACGAAATCGACAAAATTTCAAGACGTTCGGACAATCCTTCGATTACGCGCGATGTCAGCGGTGAGGGAGTACAGCAGGCACTGCTGAAAATTCTCGAAGGCACGGTTGCAAATGTTCCGCCGCAGGGTGGGCGTAAGCATCCGCATCAGGAATTTCTGCAGTTTGACACCACGAATGTCTTGTTCATATGCGGAGGTGCCTTCGACGGACTTGAGAAGATCATCCAGAGGAGAATGGGAGAGAAGGTAATCGGCTTTAACTCCGAAATCATGCTCGAAAAGCCGGAAGAGGCAAAGATCCTTTCGCAAGTGAGACCGGAGGATCTGCTTAAATTTGGCTTGATTCCAGAATTCATCGGCAGACTTCCTGTCATGGTTACGCTCGACGAACTTTCGGAGGATGCACTCGTACGCATCATTACGGAGCCGAAGAACGCCCTGCTGAAGCAGTACAAGAAACTGTTTAAAATCGACGGCGTGGAACTTGAAATCAAGGAAGATGCAATCCGTGCGGTGGCACAGAAGGCTCTTGAGAGAAAGACAGGTGCAAGAGGTCTTCGAAGCATTTTGGAAGGTGTAATGACAGATATCATGTACGAAATTCCGTCGCGTGATGACGTAACAAAATGCATTATTACCAAAGAGACAATCACAGAAGGCGCACGACCTATTTTGGAAACGGGAAAAAAAGAAGAAGTTGAAGCTTCATAAAATAGAAAAAAGATAGGCGGCTCCGGTCGCCTGTTTTGTATGGAGGAGAGTTATGACAGAAAGAATTACAATGCCATGTGTTCCGCTTCGCGGACTGTCGGTTTTCCCGAGAACGATTCTTCATTTTGACATCGGAAGGGAGAAATCCGTCAGAGCGCTGGAAACAGCAATGGCTACAGATAAAATGTTATTTTTGACATCGCAGAAGGACGAGAACATCCTGCTGCCGACATCGGACGATTATTATCACATCGGTACGGTTGTAAGAGTAAAGCAGATGCTCAAGGTTCAAGGCGATGCGGTTCGCGTGCTGGTAGAGGGACAGTATCGCGCAAAACTTGAAAATATCGTCAGTGATGATCCGTATATTTTCTGCGAGATAACGGAAGCGGAAATTATTCCCGCAGACCCGGCAGAACCGGAAGTACAGGCAATGATGCGTTCCGTTTTGGACGCATTCGATGAATATATATCGCTTCAGCCGAATGTAAAGGACGAAGTTTATGACCTTATCAGTTCGATTGAAGAGCCGGATATCTTTGCGGATACCCTGGCAATGCAGCTTGACGTTAAGCTCAGCCTCAAGCAGGAGGTACTTGAAGCACTTGATGTCAAAGAAAGACTGCAGATTTTAAACAGAATCATACTGGAAGAAAATCAAATTTTGAATCTCGAAAGAGACATCAGCGAGAAAGTGCAGGAAAGCGTAAAGCAGAATCAGAAGGAATACATCCTGCGCGAGCAGATGAAGGCAATTCAGGACGAGCTCGGATACGGCGAGGAAGCGGCGAGCGAGGCGGCAAGATGGACCGAAGAACTGGAAGCACTGGGTCTTGATGAAAAAATAACCGACAAGGTAAAGAAAGAGATAAACAAATTCACCAAAATGGTACCTTCTTCGGCAGACAGTGCTGTAATAAGAAACTATGTGGAGACAATCCTGGGGCTTCCTTGGAAAAAATCCCAGAAGACCAATTCCGATCTGAAGAAGGCGGAAAAGATCCTCAACGAAGATCACTACGGACTGGAAAAGGTTAAGGAAAGAATCCTCGAATATCTTGCGGTTGTACATCTCAACAAAGCAATCAAAGGTCCGATCATCTGCCTTGTGGGACCTCCGGGAGTCGGCAAAACTTCCATTGCACGCTCCATCGCAAGGGCAACCGGCAGAGACTTTGTCAGAATGTCGCTCGGCGGCGTCCGCGACGAAGCAGAAATCAGAGGACACAGAAGAACATACATAGGGGCGATACCGGGAAGAATCATCACCTCAATCAAGGATGCCGGCACAAACAATCCGGTCTTCCTGTTTGATGAAGTTGACAAAATCGGCGCCGATTTCAAAGGTGACCCGGCATCGGCGCTGCTCGAAGTGCTTGATCCCGAACAAAACAAGGAATTTACGGATCACTTCCTCGATGTTCCGTTTGATTTGTCTAAGGTTATGTTCATAACGACGGCAAACAGCATCGAAACGATTCCGCGTCCGCTTCTGGACAGAATGGAAGTCATCGAAGTTTCGGGATACACCGAAGAAGAAAAGGTTAAGATTGCACAGCAGTACCTGATTCCGAAGCAGATTAAAGCGCACGGTTTGAAACCGAAGAATTTCTCCATCAGCGAGAAAACGCTTCGCGATCTGATTAATTACTACACGAGAGAATCGGGCGTAAGAAATCTCGAGAGGGAAATCGGAAGCCTTTGCAGAAAGGTTGCACGCAAGATTGTGAGCAAGAAAGGAACCGCCTTCAAGATTACACCTGCGGGACTTGAAAAGTATCTCGGCAAGAAACGCTTCCGCTACGACCTGGTTGAAGGCGAAAGCGAAGTCGGAGTAACCACCGGAATGGCGTGGACACAGGTTGGCGGCGATACGCTTTTTATCGAAACGGCACTTGTTCCGGGGAAAGGCAAAGTACAGCTTACCGGACAGCTCGGAGATGTAATGCAGGAGTCCGCACAGGCGGCGATTACCTACATACGCTCTATCGCTTCAAAATACGGAATCGAAGATTTTTATGAGAAATACGATTTACACATACACGTTCCGGAAGGAGCGGTTCCGAAGGACGGTCCTTCGGCAGGCGTTACGATGTTTACATCCGTGATGTCGGCACTTACCGGAAATCCGGTAAAGAAGGATGTCGCAATGACCGGTGAAATAACTTTGCGGGGCAAGATTCTCCCTGTCGGAGGAATCAAAGAAAAAATTCTTGCAGCTCACAGAGCGGGCATCAAGACGATTCTGCTCCCTGCGGAAAACGAACCGGATATCGATGATATTCCTCAGAGCGTAAGAAAAGAGCTTCATTTCGTGCTCCTCAAAAATGCTGAGGAAGCATTGAAATATGCTATGGAAAAATGTTAGGAAATGTAGTATGATTATTAAGAAGGCAGAATTGGAAACCGTGGCTGTCAAGAGAAGCCAATATCCCGAAGATAATGTGCCGGAGATTGCTTTTGCGGGAAGATCGAATGTGGGCAAATCGTCCCTTCTGAATCTCCTTACAAACAGGAAGAGCCTTGCACGCGTGTCGGGAGCACCCGGAAAAACAAGGACAATCAACTTTTATCGTATCAATGACGAATTCAGAATCGTAGACCTTCCGGGATACGGTTATGCGAAGATTTCAAAGAGCATATACGAGAACTGGGGAGATATGATGGAAGAGTATTTCCAAAACAGGCAGGGCCTCAAGAAGGTCGTGCAGCTTGTTGACATCCGACATGCGCCGTCAGCACAGGATGTCCAGATGTACGAATATCTCAGGCATTACGGGCTGGACGGTCTGGTGGTGGCAACTAAGGCAGATAAGGTTTCCAGAAATGAGATGCAAAAATGCATGAAGACCATCCGGCAGACGCTGAAACTCGGTCCGGATGATTTGGTTATTCCTGTGAGTGCCCTGAAACGGCAGGGCCACGACAATCTTTTGGCTGAGATTGAGAAACTATTGGAGGGATAGATGCAGTTTTTCAGTTGGACATTTATCAAAGGCAGGCTCAAAGCGATTGTAAGCATGATGAAGGACAAGACGGTTCCCACAAGGAAGAAGGCGCTTGTCATCTTCGGGCTTATTTACCTTGTTCTGCCTGTGGATTTGATTCCGCCCGTCCTGTTTCCGTTTGGATTTCTGGATGATCTGGTTCTTTGGATTTGGATTATCTGGCATCTTAAGGATACATTGGATCAGTATTGGCTGGGAGAAAAAACCGTTGATTATTCCAAAGATTTTAAACACAAAAATATAATTGAGGGCGTAGATTACACCGTAGAACACGACGGAAAGGACGAAAAAGATGCAGAATAACGCAGTAGGAAAAATTTTATTTACCAGAGAGCAGATTGAACAGAGAGCACATGAGATCGGACAGCAGATCAGCCGCGACTATGAAGGTGAAGAGATTTATCTCGTCGGAACACTCAGAGGTGCCGTTATGTGGATGGCAGACATGATGAAAAACATCATAAACGACACCGAAATCGACTTCATTGTGGCTTCAAGCTATGGTTCGGGAACGAGCACCTCAGGTGTTGTAAAGATTAAGAAGGATCTCGACGGAGATATTTACGGCAAGAACGTTATCATCGTTGAAGACATCGTAGATACCGGAACAACGCTCAAACATCTCAAGGCACATTTGGCCGACAGAAATCCAAAGAGCATCAAAATCTGCACGCTTCTTGACAAACCTTCAAGAAGACTTGTTGAAATGGAAGCGGATTATGTGGGCTTTTCCATCGACAATCTTTTCGTAATCGGCTATGGGCTTGACTACGACCAGAAATACAGAAACCTGCCGTACATCAGCTATTTGGAAGGCTAGATGCGATACGGACGCATAAACAAGTTTAATATTTTTTAATGTAAAGGAGATACATAAAATGGCATACGAAGTAAAAATCGGATTATCAAACAAGCACCTTCATTTAAGCAAGGAACACATCGAAATTTTGTTTGGAAAAGGACATGAACTTACACCTACCAAACCGCTCGTTCAGCCGGGTCAGTTTGCATGTGAAGAAAAAGTTGACATCGTAGGACCGAAGAACACACTCAAGGGCATCAGAGTACTTGGACCTGCAAGACCGGAAACACAGGTTGAACTTGCTATGACAGACGCAAGAACAATTGGAATCAAGGCTCCGGTAAGAGAATCCGGCAAGCTTGAAGGAACTCCGGGCTGCAAGATTGTAGGACCTTGCGGAGAAATCGAAATCGACCACGGCGTAATCGTGGCATTAAGACACGTTCACTTAAACGACGAACAGGCTGCTGAAGCAGGCGTGAAAGACGGTGAATTCGTAAGCATTAAGATTGAAGGCGAAAGAGGCCTCATCTTTGAAAACGTTCTCGTAAGAGCAGGTGCAAAGCACGAAAGAGAAGTACATCTTGACACAGATGAAGGAAATGCAGCAGGATGCGGTCCTGATGCAGTATGCACAATTATTAAATAGTTTTGTTGTGGGGTAAAGGCTGTGCAAAAGCAGCTCTTACCCCGACTTTTTAGCTGAGGAGAACTTTGATGAGAAATCGCAATATTTTGCTTTCCGTATTGGCGGTCATTACGGTAACCGTTTTTTTGGTTACGTTATCCCAGAATTTAGTAGTCAGGACGGCTGAGGTATATTCTTTTTATTTCAATGACTCAAGCGCAGTTTCAAAATTGTATGTTGACTTTACGAATAACGAATTTGCAGACGAAATCGTGAGGTTTATGAACTCTTGGAAACCGGATGAGTTTCAGATCTATGAGGATACGGGATATGACATGCAGAGGATTTTTGACGAGGATGAAAGCTATAATATGATGTGCGTCAAGAAATGGGTGGATATCAGTCTCATTTTGTGCATTGTGAGCTTTATTCTGACTGTGGCAATTTACTGGTATTTGATCGTGAAAGAGAACGAAAAAAAGCTGCTCAGAAGAGGATTTCGCTTTGCTGCAGTGATCGGTGCGGTAATTTCGGCAACGGAGGTGTTCCTGTTTCTTTCAAACCGGGGCAGACATTTTCTTGCGGATTCCATGAACATGATTACTCTGCCGGAAGATGCGAAGCTGCTTACGGTTCTGGGCCCTGAGTTTATGTCCACGGCGGTAATCTTTTTGGTTATAGTTTCGGCAGCCGTATTCGGCGTGGCAATCTATGTGAATTACAGACTGACAAGATCACCAAGGATTTTTTATTAACCGATATTTTTTAAAGTGAGGGAAAAACGATGATTTATGTGCATTTAGCAGATGGATTCGAAGAGATAGAAGCAATTACGGTGACCGATGTTCTCCGCAGAGCGGGAGCTGAGGTCTGCACAGTGTCCGTTTCGGATAAACTCGAAGTGAAAGGAACGCACGAAATTGAAGTGAAAGCGGACATTCCTTTTGACAAAGCGGATTATGAGTCATGCGAGATGATTGTGCTTCCGGGCGGCATGCCGGGGACCACGAACTTGCTGAAACACGAGGGACTCATGCATGAGATACGCAAAGCAGCCGGTGAAGGCAAGTGGGTATGCGCGATATGTGCGGCCCCGATGGTACTCGCCGCAGCCGGTGTGCTCGACGGCAGACAGGCGACGATTTATCCGGGAATGGAGAATTACATTGCCTGTGCAACGGCATCAAACGAACCTGTTGTCCGCGACGGAAACATTATAACGTCCAAGGCTCCGGGAACCGCCATGAAGTTTGCACTGGCACTTGTTGAGGCACTTTACGGCAGAGAAAAAGCAGAGAGGATAGGAAAAGATGAGCTACGTAGTTGATTACCATATACATTCTTACTATTCCGACGGGACGATGAGCCCCGTTGATCTGGTGAGAAAATACAAAGATGCCGAGTACGATATTATTTCGCTTACCGACCATGACGGCATCGACGGACTGAAGGAGGCGTCAATCGCTGCGGAGGCTCTTAAGATAAAATTTGTGCCGGGGGTTGAGCTTTCTACAGAGCATGAATTCAAAGGCTTCAAAGAGGACACGCCGGAGAAAGAAAGAATGAAGGTTGAGCTTCATATGCTCGGCTACGATTTCGACCCGGAAAACGAGGCACTCACGGAAAAGTTCAAAGAACTTAAGGCATACAGAAAAGAAAGAAACGCTGCGCTTGTTGCAAAACTCAAAGAAATGGGATTTGACATTGACCTTGCACAGCTTGAAAAAAACAGCAAAGGCGGATATATCGGAAAACCGAATATCGCACATGCACTTGCGGAAAAAGGCTATGTTAAGGATTACAAAGAGGCATTCGAACCGGGAAGAATTCTCGAATCACCGGAAATAAAGGCAGTTCGAAAGAAAAAACTTGATGCCGAAGAAGCCATAAGTCTGATTGCAAATGCAGGCGGAATGGCGGTACTTGCGCACCCCGCAAAGATCCGCGGAATGGGAGAACGCGGAGGAGAGATATTTTGGAAAAACATGGACCTTCTCATAAGAGGTCTTAAGACAGCGGGACTGAAAGGCGTGGAATGCTATCACCCAAACCACAGTGAAGAGGAAAGCTGGAGGCTTTTTCAAATCGCTTCCAAATATCATTTGCACGTAACCGAGGGTTCGGATTTTCACGGAGAGGAGAATGAGAGAAAATGAAAGTAAAATTTTGCGGAGCATCGATAGGAGTTACCGGCTCCTGCCACATGATATCCACGGACAACCATAAGATTCTTTTGGACTGCGGACAGTTCCAGGGCGGCAAGGAAATGGACAGAATGAACGAAGAACCGTTCCCGTTCAACCCTGCTGAAATTGAATGCGTTATTCTCAGCCACGCGCACATCGATCACTGCGGCAGACTGCCGCTCCTTGTAAAGCGCGGATTCAAAGGCCCGATTTACTGCACGGACGCAACGGCGGATCTTCTGGATGTTATGCTCAAGGACAGTGCATACATTCATGAAAAAGATGCCGAATGGCAGACCAGAAAAAATTTAAGAACGGGCAAACCGCCGGTTGAGCCGCTTTATACGATTCAGGATTCCGAAGCGGCACTTAGACTCGTAAAACCGATTCTGTACGACCAGCTTGTGGAGCTTAACCCGGAAATGAAGATTGTATTCAACGATGCAGGACATATCTTGGGATCGGCAATTACGGAACTTTGGGTAACCGAAGGTGACAAGACTTCCAAGATTGTTTTCTCGGGCGACCTCGGCGTTGAAAACAGACCGATTCTGAGAGATCCTGTAAAAATCAAAAAAGCAGATTTCCTCATTATGGAGACCACCTACGGAAACAGGCTGCATCCGGAAAACGCAACAAGCATCGACGATCTCATCAAGATTACGCTCAAAACCATCAAGCGCGGCGGCAGTGTTATCATCCCTTCCTTTGCGGTAGGCAGAACGCAGGAACTGATTTATCAGTTCAACATGTTCTATGAGCATCATCCGGAATATGCGGACACGCTCGGCAAGGTATATGTATACATCGACAGCCCGATGGCAACGACGGCTACGGAAGTTTTCAAGAAAAATGCACAGGTCTTCGATGACGAAACAAAGGCATACATCATGAGCGGTGACCATCCGCTTGACTTCCCGAATCTCAGATTTACAAGAAATACTGCGGATTCACAGATGCTGAACCAAGACAAAACTTCGAAAATCATCATTTCAGCCAGCGGCATGTGCGAAGCGGGCAGAATCCGCCATCACCTAAAGCATAACCTTTGGGACAGCAGAAACAGCATTGTTTTCGTCGGATACCAAGCGGAAGGCACTTTGGGAAGGATGCTTGTTGAAGGGGCGAAAGAAGTAAAACTCTTCGGAGAACCGATTATGGTCGGGGCAGAAATTTACAATCTCGAAGGTTTCTCGGGACATGCCGATCAGAAGGGTCTGCTCGACTGGCTCGGCGGTTTCCAGAAAGAACCGAAGCACATCTTCCTCGTTCACGGCGAAACCCAGTCGAAGATTGATTTTGCCGCAAAAGTAAAGGAAGTCTTCGGATATGAACCGATCGTCGTAAACGGCAATACCGAATATGAACTTGAAACAGGCGAAATCCTCAGCAGAGAAGAGGTTATCCGAGAGGCCCTTGACCAGGAAGACATCGAGAAACTCAAGGACAAGCTTTCGTCGATTAAGGGTGAGCTGGATACCGTGATTGCAAGCGCGGAAACAGCGGTTTCAAAGCAGATTTCGCTTGATAAGCTTACGCAGATAAACAATATCGTTCAGGAACTCGAAAAAGCATCGCTCAACCTCGGCGCATCGGTCCTTGCAGAAGACAGAGATACAAGGCCGCTGACAGAACAGAATCAGGAGAAGTAATCATGATGGACAATGTAATCGTAATCGGAATCGCGGGCGGAACGGGCTGTGGCAAAAGCACGATGATAAACAGAATTAAAGAAGAATTCAGCGAAAAAATAACAATCATCAGCCATGATTTTTATTACAAGCAGCACAATGATATTCCGTTTGAAGAGCGGAAGCATCTCAACTATGACCATCCAAACTCGTTCGATACGGATTTGATGATTGAGCATATCAAAAAGCTTGCACAAGGAGAAAGCATCGAACGGCCGGTGTATGATTTTACCATACATAACCGAATTGATGAAACGGTTACGGTGCGCCCTGCGAAGGTCATCATCGTAGAGGGTATTCTGATTTTTGAATGTAAGGAACTCAGAGATTTGTTTGACATTAAGGTGTTCATCGATACGGACGCGGATGTGCGAATCATCCGCAGAATCCTCCGTGATGTAAACGAAAGAGGGCGTACGCTTGACTCCGTTGTGAGCCAGTACCTCAGCACGGTCAAGCCGATGCACGAGCAGTTCATCGAACCGAGCAAAAAATTCGCCGACATCATCGTTCCGGAAGGCGGCTACAATGAGGTTGCCCTCGAAATGCTGAACGAGCGCATCCACGCATTGCTGAAAGAAGTATAACGAATTTGCGCAAATCGGTTCGAAAATTAAGAAAACGGCTTGACGTAAATAGGAAAAAATTATAATATAGGGCTATAGCTTAAAATTTTTTTCAAAATCGCAAAGGGATATCCCTTTGTTAGTTACTGCGTAACTAACAAACCTCTCCTATTTGTGAAGATGAGAGAATGCATAAAGCAAAAACAAAGAAAGGAGAGTTTAAATGAAAAAGAAACTTTTTGTTCTTTTAATGGCACTTTTGATGGTCATGACCATGATGCCGACGACTGCGTTTGCAGCTACGCAACAGAGATATGTTACCTTGCGTCCTACCACAGCATTAGGCGGTACTGTCGGAACAGCAAAAGTGAGTGTAGGCGATACTGTTACTTCGTATAATGGCTATAACAGCTACAAAGTGAGAAGTGTTGATGGAACGACAATCACAGTATGGGTATACTTGGACAATAATGGAAACTTCTATTTCCCAAAAGCATCTGACCTGTGGAATGGTGTAAGCCCAGTTAAATGTGTTTATTGGACGGGAAATAACTTTGGTGAAATGACTGAAAACGGAAGTGGAATGGTTTCCAATGGTAGCCCACAGAGTGAATGTGGATTAGCTGTATATTATCTCAAGAACGGAGGTTCCCCTGGCGGCGGAGACGAAGATTATCTTTGGAATTTCACACTAAAGTATGATGCCAACGGTGGCACCGGCGCACCTGCGGATCAGACTTGGGGAACAAAAGACAAATATACCAAGAGCCACACATTTACCATTTCAACCATGGAGCCTACCCGCGAGGGCTATACCTTCAAGGGTTGGAGCGACACTAAGGGCGGCAATGCAACTCGTCAGCCTGGCGAACCTTGTTTGGTTTCACAGACGGTAAGCGGTTATAATGGCGGTTCTGTAACAAAGACACTCTATGCTGTTTGGGAAGAAAATACGCCACCAGGACCACCGCAACCAACTGATCCCCCGGGAACTGGCTATGATGACATCAAGGATGCATTTAAAGGAAGAGTTAAGGTTCACTGCACGAATGACAAGGTAAGCCATGCTGAAAAGACCTATGGTTTACTTGAAGGAAGCTATAACGTTGAAGCGGTTAAAGGTAATGCAGAAGCGGGATATACCGTAAAAGTAACGATTGCATCCGAAAAGTATGTTTTGGACTTTGATAAAGTTACAAACAAAACACACAATCCAAAGAATGCAAGCGAGAGCATTACGCTCAAGTATAACAAAGATAGTGAGGCGTGGAAACTGAATACAGCAAATCAGACACAGGTAATCTTTAATGTTGCTTGCGAAGCAGGAAATCCGCAGCCTCCGACACCAACGATACCGGAAAAACCAACAGGGGATGCTGTGAAGGGCTTGCTTAAAAATGCTGTGACTGTTGATTGCATCAATACGGATGCAAACCACGCTGATGCAACATATAACTTGCTTGATGAAAGTTTTACTGTTGGCAAAGTTCAGGGAAGTGCAGAAGCCGGATATACCGTAGCGGTAACGATTCAGGCGGAGGAGTATGTTGAGAAGTATAATAAAGAATATACAGGCAAAGAAACCCATGAGATAGCAGAGGGAGTAACAAATCCACAAACAATTACCTTAAAGTATGATAATGGATGGGGAAATCCAAGTCCGGCATCTGTAAAGTTTGATGTAAAATGTGAAGCTAGTGGCGAAACAGATCCGCCAATCGACGGACCTAGTGAAGAACAAATCTTATGGTTGCTTTCTGAAAAGGCTGTATGCGTAGAGTGTACGACAACCACAAACCATGAAGATGAGTATTATCCGTATAATGGAGATTTCACTTCTTCAATTGTTGGTACAAAATGTATGGTTACACTTAGAGAATTAGATGAGCAAGCGTACATTGAACAATACAATACTGCTTATAGTGGTCACGAGAAGTCAGAATATCAAAAAACAAACTCGATAATTGAACTTGAAAATAATGGGCTTAAATGGGTTATTAAGACACCGGCACGCATTTATGTAGAGTGTAAAAACGGCGGCGGAATAATTCCACCAATCGACAGACCTAATGAAGATGTTATTAAATCTTTGCTTTCCGGAAGAATCACCGTTCACTGCAACACAACCAATGCACATTCGGATAAAAGGTACGGTCTGTTAGATGGTGGCTATGAAATTGGAAAAGTAATGGGTACCGCAGATACAGGCTATTATGTTAATGTTACAGTAACAGCAGAAGTTTATATTGCGAAATTCAGCAAAGACTTCGGAACGCATAAGCAGGTGTCCTTAGATCCGGCTGCAAGAATCATTACTTTAGAATACGTGGATGACGCATGGACAGTCAGCGATAATGCGAATGTGATATTCTATGCAGCGTGCTCAACCGGCGGTAACACCGGTGGCGGCGGAAATACCGGCGGTAATACCGGCGGCGGTGGTACAAGCGGCGGCGGAACCACTCCTGGCGGAACCACTCCTGGTGGTGAAGATAACCCTGGTGGCACTGTAACACCGGTTGAACCGACGAACCCGACAGAACCTGCTGACCCTGCAGATGATCCGTCTGACGAAAACAAAACAGACGACGAACATGAAAATACGCAGAAGGTGCCAAAGACCGGCGACAATATGTTAATGGAATTCGCACTTTATGCTTTGCTCGCAGCAGGTGCTGTACTCGGAATGAGAAAAATCAAAAAAGAAGCATAATAACAAAACAAACAATGTAGGCAGAATGGGATACTTGCGGAACACATCTGCAAGTGAGAGGTAGTCTGCCACTCAAATTATTATTTTACAAACACACTAAATCAGAAATCAGGCAGTCGGTGGTCTCAAGCCCCGGCTACCTGATTTCATATCATTGTGGGGCGTCCAAAAGGCAAAAGGGCATAGGGGAGAAAGGCAAAGAAAAAGGAAATGACAGCAAAAAGTAAAAAGATGTGGTTATCAATGGTATTTTTGCCGGTGCTGACGGTATTGATCCTGATGTGCGTGGCATTCGCGACAACGGAAAAAGCCGATGCTGCGGCGAAGTATGAGCGGCTTGATACAAGAGGAACTCCTTACAATACGGGTCAAAGGCTGGAAGCGGCAGGAGGATGGTACTTGAAAGACTGGGGTGAGCTTTACTTTTCAAAGACAAAAGAAGGAAAAGCCAGAACCTTAGTGAAAACATCCAATCAGCTGCAATATCCGATTCTGACAAACGGATCAAAGGTTTATTACTCCATGGATATTGATTCTTGGAAGAAGCATAAGGCAAAAATCTATTCAGTTGGTACAAACGGCAAGAACCGAAAATTGATAAAAACTCTGACGATGCAGCCGGGTGAACAACTTGAGCTGGTAAATATTTATGGAAATCGACTGTATTTTGAAAAACATCGTGACGAAAACTGTAAACTATACTACCTCACATTGGGCAAAAATTCCAAAATAAAAAAAGTTTCCTCAAACTTTCATCTTAATACGCAAGTGAATGCGGGTCCCGGTGCACGCTATATCTATGACCGCAATCAAACAGATCGCAGTGTGAGAATCTTTGACTGCAAGACCAATAAGGTTATCCGCAGGATTCCGCAATATGTCTATAAATTCACAGTGATTCAGGACAAGGTATACTATGTACTCAGTGCCGGAATGTTTGAGTCGAAAGTTTATCAAGCGTCCTTAAACGGTGCGGACCCAACTGTATTGGTAACCTTGCCGACAGGCTCAATCGGCGTGGATTACTTGGACGATACGGAGGTATACTATCAGGTGGATATCGAGACAGAAACCGGCGTAGAACATTTCCATGTTTATGATTTTGCAACGAAGACGCATCGGCACATTCCTCTGGAAGAATACAGACTTGGCTATTAGCAGAAAAACAACAGTAAAATCGGAAACGATGCATAACCCGAACCATGCAGCCGGGAGAAACGGTGAACCCAGCGCACATTATCTTTGAGGGCGACCGTAATATACAGACTGGCACCACCGCGGAGCTAGCAAAAACACGAATATGTCCATATATGACCCCCGTTTCGTGTATGCACTACATGTTTCACGGGAATTTTGAATGTTTCACGGCGAGCCGCCACTAAATGCCCGCGGCATGTTCTGTATGTAAAATTATGAGATGTTGAAATTTCAATGGGTTTGGGGCTCACAGTTTTCAGAAGGTTTTTGATCCAAGAGGGAAATTCACCCATATTTGTCCCATAAGGAGACCCGATACACGAAACACCCCGCTATAGAGCGGCCGTTCGTGTTTTTGCTACGGAAGTAAGGGCGACCGCGTCGTGGAAATCATGCGAAGCTGCGAAAAGGAAATCGCGGAGCTTTAGCA
>FR882010.1:0-16717 GCA_000435615.1 Firmicutes bacterium CAG:238
GCAGACGGTCTGCTTCCTGACATTGGATTCCTACGGCGTCCGGTGCTTGGCGGGATGAAAACAGTTCCGCCACCGCCCGGTCTGCGATGCCCCGGGTATCCTCCGGTTCTTGAACCGGAACCCCGGCTGAGCGAGCTGATAACTGCTAAAATTACGACGATAACGATAATGGCAACCAAAACTTTCACAAGAAAGACGATGATTCTTCCGTAATGAAATGAAAATTCAGGATCCACATTGTCATAGCCGTAGCTGTCGCTCGAAGCGGAACCGCCGTAATATTCGTATACCGTATCGTACAATACGTCAAAAGTTTTTAAAACTCCCGCACTGTAGTCTTCCGCTGCGAAATCTTCCTCTAAATTGTAGTAAAGAATGTCGTCAATGTCACCGCTTGTGAGGACATTTTCGAGTCCCTTGCCCTGCATGCACCAGTAGTTCTCCTCACCGATTGCAAGCAAGAGCAGAATCCCGTTATTCTTGTTTTTATCACCGATTTCCCAGTCGTTGAAAAGCTTATAAGCATAATCCTCGATATTCATTCCGTCGAGGAAATCCGTCGTAACGACAACAATCTGTGCGCCGCAAAAATTCTCAAGGGTGCCGTTTTTTTCAACTATGTAGTCCTCTGTCTCCTTGTCGAGCACATTTGCAAAGTCCGCCGCATAAAACGGGTTTGGTGCATCCGGAATGCCTGCAAACGCGCTTCCGCAGCCAAAGATTAATATCAAAACCGCAGTCAGCAAAACTGCCGTCAGCCTTTTTTTCATCTGTTTCTGCCTTTCTGTTTGTATTTTGCGTTTATCGCGTGATTGCTGCCGTCTTTGCAGGAGTCAGTCCCGCAATTATGTTTGCCGGGAAATGCATCAGTATCTCATTATAGTCCGCAGCATATTTGTAATACGGATCATGACTGATCGTGTCATTGCGTGAATTGAAGTCTGCATAAAGCCTCTGACGGTATTTCTCATCATTAGCGGAAAGTATCTTTTCGTCCAGTGCCTGATAAAGCGCTGCCATTGCCGCATCCATACCGGAATTTGCCGCAAACAGAGCGCGTATATCGCCCTCCGCCTGTGTAAAATCATTGAGCGATGAGGCTGCCGATTCCAATGCGCTGTCACCCTTCGGAAGATATTTTTTCGCAACGGTCTGCATGTTTGTAAGAGAAGTTGCGCGCTCCGCCATGTCGTTTGCCACACAGATGCCGTCGCCATCCTCACCAAGGAAAAAGACATTTTCCGCCTTCTGATACTGTCCCGCAAGGCCTTTGTAGCCGCCGAGGAGAAATCCGCCGGCGATTAAAACAACCATCAAAACTATGCAGACAATCTTATTTTCCAATATTTTCATGCGTCTTATCCTCTGAATTCAAGCATCTTGTCTTTCAGCTGGTTTTCGATGTTCAGAAGTTCTACTTCCGCAGCTTTGCGCTTCTGTCTTCCCTCGTTTTGAATTCTTACAACTTCATCCAAAGTATCGATGAGCATCTGGTTTGTGTGCTTGAGCGTCTCGATATCAACGATTCCGCGTTCGGACTCCTCAGCAATGCCAATGGTTGTATCCTTAAGAAGATCTGCATTCTTTTTGAGCAGTTCATTTGTTGTATCAGATACAGCCTGCTGTGCCTTCATCGCCTGTTCGCTGTGTGCAAGGCCAAGAGCAAGAACCATCTGGCTCTTCCAAAGCGGTATCGTGTTGAGGATTGCGGTCTGGATTTTTTCGACCATCATCGTGTCGTTGTTCTGAATGAGTCTGATCTGCGGTCCCATCTGCAGGGAAACGGTTCTGGTCAAGTCAAGGTCGTGCAGTTTCTTTTCAAATCTGTTAGCAAGGTTGGAAAGGTCGTTTGCCGCCTGTGCGTCCTCCATTGCACCGCTTTCCGCTGCTTTTGCTTTCATTGCAGGAATTGTAACGTTCTGCACTTCTTCGAGTTTCTTCTTGCCTGCAACAATATATAACGAAAGCTGCTTGAAGTTTGTCATGTTTGCCTTGAACATTTCGTCGAGGACTGCGATGTCCTTTGTCAGCGTAATCTGATGTCCTTCAAGGATGTCTACAACCTTTTCGACATTCACTTCCACCTTGTCGTACTTTGCCTTGAGCTGTGCGATGCCCGTTCCCGCTTTTTTGAAAAGACCAAGAAAACCTTTTTTCTGCTCATTCGGGTCAAATCCTTTGAGTTCCACAACCAAGTCGCTGAGCGCTTCGCCTACGCTTCCGAGATCTTTGGCTCTTACTTTTTCGAGTGCCATATCTGAGAACTGCGTAATCTTCGCTTGTGCATCCGCGCCGTACTGCAGGATGTGATTGGAATTGCTGATATCGATCTTTGCCGCAAAATCTTCAACTGCCTTCTTCTCTGCGTCGGTAAGCTGAATTTTATCTTCGATGTTCACTTCTTTGATTGTTTCCGGTTTTTCAGCCGCTTCTGTAAGCATCTGATCCATCGGTGTCACGTCTTCTCCCGGCAGAATCAGGACAGGCATTTCAGCTTCCTTCGTTTCTACAGTGGTTTCCATTGTTTTCATTTCGTCAGTCATTTTCGTTTCCTCCATTTGTTTCTTTTAATATATCGTCAAAATTCATCTTATTCGTGCTTCCTGCATCCTTGTTCATAAGCTGCTGCAGTACCGCAATGTCGGTTTCGATGCTCAGCTTGTCATCCTCGAACATGTCGTCCAGATACTGCTTGAGACTTGTCTCAACTTTTTCAAGCCCGCTCTCGATACTTGTCATCGTTTCCGAAATGTTTCCGCCTTCGACACCCTGCTCCGAAAGATTGATATAGTTACGCACCAGCTCGATAATCATAGGCACATAATGCACCGCAACTTTTCGGATTTTGTTTCTGTCTTTCGGGTTCTTCTCGAGATTATCAGCAAGTCTTTCAAGAGTGTCCGCCATGTTTCCTGCAATACTTGCAACTTTCGGATTTTGAATCTGCGGCTTAAGTCTGCGAAGCTCATCCCGTCCTGCATCCAGATTCTTTGAAAGCTCTTCCGCACGCTCGCGAATCGGGCTGACTTCCGGCATTGCCGCAACCTGTTTCTTGCGCATGGCAAGCATTGCAATGCAAGTAATTACCGCAGCCGCAGCAGCCATCAGCAGTGCCCACATGCGATACATCGGCAGAATCATCGCCAGTATAAAGAACACGCCGCCGCATGTCAGGTACGGGATTCCTGCCGGCATCGGTTTTTTCATTTCTTTCTGTTCCTCCATCTTTCACTGTAATCCTTTCTCCGCGCCTTGCGGCATTCTCTTTTCCCATTTTACTATATTTTGCTAAACAAGGCAAACTGTAATTTCCAATCGAAAAAAACAGCGGCCGTAAAATGACCACTGTTTCGATTTTATTCCTCTGTTTCCAAAATTTCAAAATCAATCTGCCGCTCTGCGGGCTTTGCGTCCAGAACGCAGATACGCACGCGCTGCCCGAGCTGATAAGGACGTCTTAAGTCGCGGGCAAATGCCATTCCTTCCACGGAATTCGGAAGCTCGACATAAACGCCGAAGTCGGTTACGCCGCTGACGATGCCGTCGAATTCTTCTCCGATATGCTGCAGCATGAACTGACATTTCTTGAGTTTGTCAACCTCGCGCTCCAGTTCCTGTGCCTGACGCTCGGTGCGGGAAGAAATGTCTGCCGCATTCAAGGCATCGGCTCTGTATTTCTCAAGTTTTCCTTCCGTCATTCTGCCGCTGATAGATTTCTTGATTACCCTGTGAATGAACAAATCCGGGTAGCGGCGGATTGGCGATGTAAAGTGGCAGTAATAACGGAACGCCAGTCCGAAATGTCCGTCACACTCCGTGCTGTAATAGGCCTTTTTCATCGTCCGGAGCATGACACGGTTCACCACCGCCTCATAAGGCTCATCCTCAATCTGCGCGATGATGTCTGCAAGCGTCTTCGGGTTGATATTGTCCGCGCTGCCTTTCAGGTGGATACCGAAATTCATCAGATAAGCCTTCAAATCCATTATTTTCTCCGGGTCCGGCTTTTCGTGGACGCGGTAGAGGAAAGGGTACTGCATCCAATAGAAGTGCTCCGCCACGGTTTCGTTTGCCGCAAGCATGAACTCCTCAATCATGCGGTTTGCGGTTCTTCGCTCTGCGGGCCGGATTTCAACCGGGTTCTCATTCGCATCCAAAACAATCTCCGCCTCCGGAATGTCAAAATCGAGACTTCCCTGCTGCTTACGCTTGTGCCTGAGGATTGCCGCAAGCTCGCCCATTTTTTTAAGGTCATCATATAGAAACGCATATTTGCGAATCAATTCTTCGTCTTCGTTTTCAAGAATGTCCGAAACATCGTCGTAGACCATCCGTGCCCTGGAGCGAATGACAGATTCACGAATTTTGTGCGAAACCACATTGCCGCTGCTGTCGATTTCCATAAAACAGGAAAGCGTCAGGCGATCTTCGCCTTCGTTCAGACTGCATACGCCGTTTGACAAAACCTTCGGCAGCATCGGAACCACGCGGTTAAGCAAGTACACGCTTGTCCCACGCTTAAGTGCTTCCCGGTCCAGATACCCGTCCTCCTCCACAAAATGGCTCACATCGGCGATATGAACCCCCAGCAGATAGTTTCCGTCAGGCAATATATCCACTGAAATGGCATCATCGAGGTCTTTGGCAGTCGGTCCGTCGATGGTAATTATGTTTTTATCTCTGAGATCGACTCTGCCCTCAAGAACTTCTTTGGTGATTTGTTCTTTTGAGCGGGCTTTTGCCTCTGCATTACAGCGGCTCGGAAAGGTTTCCAGAAGCCCTGCCGCACGGATCATCGATAGCACATCGCTTCCGGTCTGCCCGTTTCGCGCGATGATTTCGGTTATCTTTCCCTCGGCACTGTGAACTTTATCGGGATACTGCGTAATCTTTGCCACCACTTTGTCGCCGTTCTGTGCGCTCCGGAAAAAATCCTTTTTTATAAAAATGTCATCCTGCATTTTTTTGTCATCAGCCACAACAAAACCGAATTTTTTGTTTTTCTGAAAGGTTCCGACAATTTCAACCGTATTTCTCTGCAGGATTTTGGTTACAATTCCTTCTTTGGAACGCGTCCAAAGATATGGAGGCAATAAATCTGCCTCCACCAGGTCGCCGTTCATCGCGCCGAGCATATTGCTTCTGGCGATAAAGATATCGCCGCCCTCTTCCTGCCTTACAAAACCGAAGCCCTTGGAATGTTTTTCGATGATTCCCGTTATGATTTCTCCGCCTCCGGCGGCATGTTTGTGAAATGTTTTCTTTTTTCTCATATTCCTATTTCATCAGTCCGTGAGCTTTCGCTTCCTCGCGCAATTCATCGCGGAAATCAGGATGTGCCAGTCCGATGAGGGCACGCGCTCTGTCGCCAATGCTGAGTGGTTTGAGGTTCACGCATCCGTATTCCGTTGCAACATATTGAACATCGCTGCGAGGCGTCGTCACCACCGAACCCGGCGCAAATGACGACACGATTTTACTCACGCGCTTTCCATTTTTGATAAAACTTGATGTCATTGCGATAAAGGACTTCCCGCCTTCGGACCACTGAGCTCCGCGCACGAAGTCAAGCTGTCCGCCGGTACCGCTTTGCTGATTCCAGGCAATGCATTCCGAAGCACACTGCCCGTAAATGTCAATCGACATCGTGCTGTTGATTGACACAAATCTCTTATTCTTAGCTATAATTCTCGGATCGTTGACAAAATCAAAAGGTGCACAGTACATGGCCGGGTTCTTGTCGAGGAACTTATAAAGCTTCTCGGTTCCCAGCGAGAACGAATACACATTGAGCCCATCCATGAATCCTTTGCATTTATTCGTTACGTTACCGTTTTCGATAAGGTCTATCATAGGCTGATTAAAGAGCTCGGTATGAATTCCCAAGTCGTTTTTTGTCATCAGTCCGTAGCCGATAGCCGTTGAAACATTTCCCAGTCCGAGTTGGATGGTAGCTCCGTCGGGTACTTCGGCTATTATGTAGTCTGAAATTTTCTTTGCAATATCATCACTTTCCGGTGTGTCATACGGCATGATCGGTCTTTCGTATTCGACAATCTTATCAACTTCCGAAACATGAATTTTGTTCGATTTTCCCAGTACATACGGAACTTTCGGATTCACCTCGGCGATTATCGTTCCGCCGATTTTCCTTGTTGTTTCCTTCAGAATTTCCTGGCAGGAAACACCCGAAGGTCCGAAAGACATATATCCTTCTTCGTCCGGTGCCGACACCTCAAAAAAACAAACGTTCGGTTTTGCGTTCTGTGTCACCCAGACAGGTGCCTGACTGAGATGAAAAGACGTGTACCGGACGGGTTTACCGTGCCTATACATTTTTCTTTCATCGACACCTACAAAATAGGTGTTTATTGAGAACGGATTCTCTTCATATTCATCGTAGACAGCGCAAGGCTCAAACGCCTGGCTGCTTTGTATTTCAACGCCCTCCAGCTCATCTTTTCTTTCCCAAAGTGCATCAAGAAGCCCGTATGCCACGCTCGATGCCGTTCCGGCATAAACGCGGTCGCCGGATTTCACACACTTGACTGCCTCTTTCTGCGTCGTTGTTTTCTCGTTATATTCCTTCTTCCAATCGTAGCTCATCCTCTGCCACCTCCTGCAAAAAAGTATAGAACATATCAAATATAAAGTCAAGGTCTCCCCCGTTATTGTCCGCCTTTCGATGCGAAACAAAGAGAAGACCTTTTCCTCAATTAGTTTGTGGTATTTTTTGTGCCGTTGTCAACATTATCTGCACGATTGTTGTTGTTGATTCCGCTTCCGTCGGTCTTATTGCTGTCGGTCAGGTCATCACCGATGTCGTCAACACCTCTTTCGATTCCGTCTCCGATGTCGTCGACACCTCTTTCAATCTCCTGAGACGCGCTTCCCTGGTTGCCGTCATTCAGCGGATCATCGTTATTGGCACATCCCGTAAATATAAAAAGTGAAACGATCAGCAGTGCCGTTAAAATTACAGCCGTTCTCTTTTTCATGAACAAAACTCCTCTCTTCGTTATATTTCTATACGCAGTTAGTTTGTTTGTTTTTCAAAAAATTATACAAAAAAAGGAGCGGTTACCCGCTCCTTTATCGTAAAGCCGCATCTCACAGCTTCTTTTTAAATTATTCTTCGTCAGCTTCTTCTTCAGCAGCTTCTGCTTCTTCTGCAGGGGCTTCAACAGTCCGCTTGATGCTGAGGCTGATTCTCTTTCTTTCCGTATCAATTTCAAGAATCTTAGCTTCGACAGTCTGTCCTAAAGTAAGTTCTTCTGCGATATCGTTTACTCTCTTGTGAGCAACTTCGGAAATATGTACCAGTCCGTCAAGACCCGGTTCCAATTCAACGAATGCACCGTATTCCTTAATCTGTACAACCTTACCTGTTACAACCTGTCCAACCTGATATTTTTCTTCGATTACGGACCATGGTTCCGGTGTAGTCTGCTTGAGACCAAGGGAAATCTTGCCTTTTTCTTCGTTCATGGATAAGATCTTAACCTTAACTCTGTCACCAATCTGAAGCACTTCCTGTGGGTGTTTCAGTTTGCCCCAGGAAATTTCGGAAATGTGAAGGAGTCCGTCGATTCCGCCAAGATCTACGAATGCACCGTAGTCTGTGAATCTCATTACAGTACCTTCAACAACATCGCCTACATTGAGGCTGTTCCAAACAGCTTCAATCTGTTTCTTCTTTTCTTCGTCTAAGATTGCCTTGTGGGAGAATACGGTTCTGCCTCTCTTAAGGTCAACTCTTGTAACCTTTACCGGTAATTCCTTGCCGATGAACTCATCTGCGTTTTCAACATACTTGTCCGAAAGCTGGGAAAGCGGAATAAATCCTGAAACTTCCTTGTAAGCTGCGATAACTCCGCCGTTAACCTGTCTCAGAACCTTAACGGTAATCGTTGTCTTGTTTTCAAGGGCATCATTGATTTCATTCCAGTGTTCGTTAACTTCCAGTTTCTTCTTGGAAAGTGTAATAACGCCTTCACCGTCATCCGTCTTAACTACTTTAGCCTGGATTTCATCGCCAGCCTTGAATAAGTCAGTTAACTTCTGGTCTCCTTCCAATGTTACTTCTTCTTTCGGAATAATTCCGTCTTTTTTACAACCCATGTCAACGATGATTCCATTTTCAGTAACCTGATGTACCGTTCCGTTAACAACTTCGTTGAGTCTTGGAAGTCTCATAGCTCCGTCTAAATCATATGCTTCGGTAGCAAGTAATTCTTCCATGCTCATTTCTTTTTTTTCACTCATGGTAGCAATAACCTCCTTAATTACGCATTCGGGTGTCGAGGCACCCGCTGCAATACCTATTTTATTACATTTTGCGATTTGGTGCAACGGTAAATCTTCGATTTTTTCAACAAAAAATGTTTTTTTGCATTTTTTTTCGGATATTTCGAACAATTTACCGGTATTTGAACTTTCTCTTCCTCCGATAATCAGCATTGCATCGCAAATTTCCGCAAGCTCCGCGCAGCTTTTTTGGCGAAGTGCGGTTGCATTGCATATCGTATTGTTCACTTCGACATGCACATTATTTGTCTCAAATACCCGGATAACAGCATCCAGAAGTTCCTTTTTTATCGTCGTCTGCGCCACCAGAAAGAAAAGATTACGGTTATGATTTTCCAAAACTCCCTCGGCATCTTCCACGGAGTTTACCGTAATCGCACTGTTATCGCACCATCCGTTGATTCCTTTCACCTCGGGGTGCAAGCGGTCACCCACGATTACGACCTGCTTGCCTTTCCTGTGGGCTTTCTCCGCCAGCTGCTGTATTTTTTTTACAAAAGGACAGGTTGCATCGATGATTTTGCAATTCCGTGCTCTCGCCTTTTCAAAGAACTCTTTGGTCTCGCCGTGAGATCTTACGATGATTACATCCTCCGGCTTTACATTTTCCAGACTGTCAAGTATCGAAACGCCCTTCTCTTTGAGTCCGTCCGTTACCGTCTTGTTGTGAATCAGCGGACCCCATGTATATATTCTGCCGGGTGAGCTGCTTTCGGCTTTCCTCCGTATTTCTTCCTCGGTTTTTTCGATTGCCTGTTTCACGCCGAAACAAAACCCGGAATTCGCAGCCGTCAAAATCTCTCTCGCCATTTATTCTGCCTCATTTCTTATTTTTTCCCGTACTTCTGCAGGCTTTCAAGATATTTTTTGAAGGCCGCTTCGGAACCGTTTTCGGTCGGTTTATAGTATTTAACTCCTTCTCTATAGAGGTTGTCCGGGAGGTACTGCTGCTCCACATATCCACCGAAAGCGTGCGGATACTTGTAGCCTTGTCCGTATCCCAAATCATTCGCCCCCTTGTAGTGCGAATCTTTCAGATGCGGCGGAACATCATCGATTTTCCGTGTCTTTATGTCATGCATTGCAGCCTCCAGTGCCATGCACGAGGCATTTGATTTCGGTGCGGATGCCAGCAGAACCACGGCCTGTGCCAGATTAATCGCTGCCTCGGGAAGCCCGACCATATCCGCTGCCTGAACACATGCGGTCACGATTGAAATGGCAGACGGGTATGCCATCCCTATATCCTCGCTTGCCATCACAAGAAGTCTTCTTCCAATCATTCTTATATCGGCACCGCCGTCCAGAAGCCTTGCAAGATAGTGCACGGCGGCATCCGGGTCGCTCCCCCGCACGGATTTTTGAAGTGCGCTGAGTAAGTTATACCGGTCGTCCTCCTTGTCATAAAAACCCACTTTCCGCTGCATGGCTTCCGACACTATCCGGCTGTCGATTATCTGTCCGTCCGAAAGGTTGTCCACAATAAATCCGATTGTGTCAAGGGCTACCCGTGCGTCTCCGTTTGCCATTTCCGCCAAAATGCGAACCGCCTCCGTCTCATATTTGATGTTAAGGTTTCCGAATCCGCGCTCCTTGTCTTCCAGTGCGCGTCTTATTATCGCAACAAGGTTGTCCGCAGACAATCGCCTGAATTCATATATGTTGCGAACGCGGCTTATCACCGCATTGTTTATTGAAAAATACGGATTTTCCGTAGTGCTTCCTATAAATTTGATGACTCCCTCTTCAAGTGCCTTGAGAAGGCTGTCCTGCTGCAATTTGTTCCAGCGGTGAACCTCGTCCACATAGACATAGGTCGTGCGTTTCTCAAGCCCGTAAAAAGAGAGCTTTGCCCTCTCAATCAATTCTTTGAGTTCCTTCGTCCCGGTAACGGAAGCATTGAGTTCGTGAAAGTCACCGTCCATTTCGCGTGCGATTATTCTGGCAAGTGTTGTTTTGCCTGTCCCTGACGGACCGAAGAAAATCGCAGAGTCGAAGGTCCTGTTTTTGATTGAATTGTAAAACAGGGAGCCTTCGTACATAAAATGCTCCTGTCCGACAAAATTCTCAAGTGTGTCCGGTCTCATTCGTGTTGAAAGAGGTATCATCTTGCGTTCTCCTTATCAAATCTATCCTGCGGATGTTATAAAGACATCTTCAACATCCTTGTCCTTGCTTTCCTGCAAGGCTTTCAAGGCGGCTTCTTTATCATCGAGCATCGGGCTGATTACTTTAAAAACATCATCGATTTCAACGATTTTGGTTTCGATTCCTTTCAGTCGGAGTGCTTCTGCCAGTTTCTCGGCAGCATCCTTAGTGGAAAAAGCCCCGAATTGAAGCGCATACCCTTCTTCCGGCATCTGATTCTGTCCGGTTTCCAAAGATGCTTTCTGTTCCGTCTGCTCTGCGTCTGTTTTTTTGCCCTTGTCATCCTTCTGTTCCAGTTTCACAGGGCTCTCATCAGCATTATAACCTATAATGGGGCCGATTACAAATCGTGCCGTCAGAAATCCCAAAACTACCGCCAGCAATATTATACCAACAAACATCCCCATTTTCATCCTTGAATTTTCAGATTTTGTTTTTCTTTTTCTGATTTTTCTACGCATTTTGCCACCGGTCATACTTGCACCTCCAAATATTCTAATACATTATATTAAAAAAAGGCGTTATCATTCGCCTTATTTTATCCCGCAGACGCGTATTTCGCCTTTCAGTCTCTCTATAAATCCTATCATCCGCTCACTTTTCAAACTGCCGCTTTCAACAAGGTTTCGCAAAGTATCAAGGTAGAGCATGCCGTCCGGAGTCGTGAATTTGCGCATGCAGCCTATGAAACAGCTTAAGGATTTCTCAGCCCTGCACCTTTCCTTCGCCGGTATGTAAGCAAGTTTGTAATTTTCGAATTTCGCGTCAATATATACCGTATCGGGCGACAGAATATATTCTTCCGGAAAGAAAAAATTGTTCTTCAGTTTTTCACTCATTGCAATAACACCCCCAATTACGGAAAGAACCTGCACCGCACTGAGAATTCCCACATCGCTTACCTTTTTGTATCCGTCGGTGTGATAGATGCCCTTTGTTATCTTTCTGTTTTTTATTATGGAAAGCGGCAAAATTTCATTGCATATGCCGGCGGTAAGTCTTTCCACTTTGCTTTCATAAAGAAGCGGTTTATTTTTTAAATTTATGTATACTCTGCTCATTGTCCTTCCTTTCCTCCTCCGCATACAAGGCACGGAGTATATCCTTTCGCTTTTGCATCTTCTCTTTCCATTTCGATTTTATACTCTTGCTCTCCGTACTTTTGTTTTGCATATCTGCACGAGGCAGCATGAAATCTTATCCCATATCTCGGAAAAACCACGACCGGAACAGATTCCCCGTTTTTTTGAAATTCGCCGACGGCAAGCGGCTCTGCATTTTCCAGTTTTCCCGTAAATGCCCGCGCCAAAATCCTTTGGGTAAAGATGATATTACCGTTGATTCCGATTGGGTTTGCAACAGTAAAGCTCGATTTTGTCTGCAGCCCGATCAGATCATCCACACCCTGCTTTGTATATCGGTACCGAAATCCGGTGACGGTGAAGCTCCTGAGTTTCGGATTATCCGATGCAACGGCTTTCTGCACCGCAATGCCATGCGAAAATTCACCCGTTTCTGCAATATATGCGGACGAGCATATTTTATGCATCTGTTCTGCACTCGAAAATCCTATGTTTTCACATATGGCAATGATATTGATGATGAGGGCAATCGCGGTAATGCAAAGTATGAGCACCGGCATGCTGAGCGCAGCCTCGACAATATAGCTCCCCCGTTTAGTATTTCTCATTAAATTCATGTATTTTCCCGTTTATGTTGACAGAATACCGCAGGCCGATGAAGTAATCGCTGATCAAAAAATATTCGCAGTACAGGTACTTCATGTTAATCTGCATCAAATCCAGCATGCGTAATTTTTTGGTTTCTCTCGGAAGGGATGCAACAAAAATCTTAAGGTAATCCTCGTATGTTTTTCCTTCGAGCTTACGCGGAACTACATAATCAGACGGTTCGCCGTCGCTTTCGCTGCCCGATACGGGTTTTCCGTCGGTATCGCATCCGTATTCGGCTGACAGAAGATTTTCCAGCGAGACAGCCCAGTTCTCGTCTTTTTTGATCAAGGGAACCGTTTTTCCCGCATACAAAAGTTTGAGATCATTTCGCGCTTCCATAAATGCCCAGCCTTCCATTATCAGAGCCTGCGTAAGAAGGGGTGCCTCCGGCATGATTAATTCGGCAGCAGCCAGTGCCGCATTCCTCTTTTCGCTGCAGGAATACAAATAGGTCAGATTGAGCGCATTTCGCAGCAAGATCAGCTGATTTTTTACCTTTTGTTTTGCGTCCGAATCATCGAGTCTGCCTGTCAGTATATACTCAATTTCGTTTTTGAAGTAGGTTTCCCCCAGATTTCGGTCATTCATGCAGTCCTTGAAAAAGCGAAAAATATAAATGTTCTCGGCGCTGTCGTTCAGCAAATCTCCAATGGATTTGGATTCCTTGATTTTCTCGACGAGTGCCGATACTCCGACGCCTCCGCTTTTTCCTCTTGACGGAAGGGTTTTGATAATCCTTTGGTTCTTTATGTATCGTTTTGAGAAAGTCTCATTGGAGCCGCCCCCTTCCGTGTTTTTTTCGGCGGAATGCTTTATCGGCATGGGTTTCGCATCATAGGCAACCGCATCTTTTATCTGCTCGAAAAAATTTTCAGGCCTTACAAGTTCATATTCGTCAAGATTGCATTCGCAGGATTCAAAAGAAATATATTTCTTACCTCTGCACGAGTACAACATGTAATTTTTAAGCTTTTCTTCAACCTGAAGTTTGTTGCCGCTATAGGCAAAAATACCATATCTGTCTTTTAAATTACGATCATACTCGGCCAAAATGCTTCTTCCCCACAGCGGCCCGAAATTTTGGGCGGTCGCGGAAATTGCACTTTCACCCGCCGCATGAACGGCTGCCGCCGCAAGTATCATCATGGAAGAAAACAGAATCGATGCCAATATCGCGTAGGATCCTTTTTTATTCATCACTTTGCTTTTTTGTTTCATGGGCAATCCTGTCATAGACTCTGATTCCGATGGTTTCAGAGACTTTGTATATTTCTTTTCTTTCCTCTTCGTGCTTCTTTATCTGTGTCTCCAGATCCGAATAATAGGTCATCATCAAAGCAATCAATGCCGAAATCACAAGCATTGTAAGCGGCATTATCAAAGATGCTTCTATAAAACGCATAGTATGCTCCTAGAATTTCGCACTGCTCAGAGAACCGAAGGTATTATTCACAAAATCCGTAATCTGCTCCTTGAATATGAGCCCGATGGTTACGGCGATTGCCACGAGAATTGCCACCTGAATCATTTCCATTCCCCTCTTGTTCCACATTTTCATCTCTTTACCTCCTTATATTTTATATTTGTAGCATTGCCGGTGCTGCCGTTATCATGATAAGCGCCATAAGCAAAATGCCGAGCGGAAAGCTCATCTTGCTTTCCGAAAGCCTGATTTTGCTCAGTGCTGTGCGTTTTCGTTCTTCCCATAAGTTCTCGCTTTGTTCTGCGAGTTTTTCCCACAGGTCGCTTCCCCTGTTCAAATTTTCCGACATGATTGCTGCGACACGCGCAAGTTCCTTTACATTCGATGTTCGGGCAAATTTACAGAAGGACGCAATGACATTTTCCCCATTACGCTGTGACGCGACGTAGATGTTATAGATCTGCTCGGTAAAATAATTCTGCCTCTTCGCATCAAGTTTTCCGTAACTTGCCGCAATCTTGCAGAAAGCATCCGTAAGTATGGCTCCGCTGTGCATGAAAAGCAAAAGCTGATTAATAAACCCCGGAAGTGTCATTATGATTTCATTGCGGTTCTTTTCCATTTGCTTTTTAATCTTAGATTTCAATTTTATTTATCCTTTCCGTCATCAACAGCGACACTGCCATAAGCCCGACCGCGATCGTGGTGATTATCAGCCCTTGCGTGCTTTCTGTCATCGGTTTGATATAATCCGGAGCTGTAAGTCTGATCATCAGCACTATCAAAAACGGGGATGCACCGACAATCCGCCCCTCGAAAATCTTCTGTGCAAGCTGACTCTTAAGTTCGTTTTCCAGTTCAATTTTATCGCCGATTATCCGAACGGCCTCTTCAATCGCATGATTGAGATTCGCGCCGCTGGCTTTGCAGTTTTCGTATACCCTCGCAAAATCTTCCGCATCCGAAAGTCCGCTTCGTCTTGCAAAATCGTAAAGCACCTCCGTATCGGTTTCATTTCCGTTTGAAAGCATAGCAGTCATGTGGTCAAGCTCAATCATTATGTAATCGCTTTTTTCGTACGAACCCCCACAAAAAACCTTTGACTCTGCAAGTGCATCGGCCATGTTTCTTCCTGATGATACCGATGCCGATATGGAATACAGCAAGTCCTTAAACTGCATCAAAAGTTCCTGTTGATGCTTTCGCACAACTTTCTCCTTGTATTGCGGCATAGCCATAAGAAGCAGTGCCGCAGTAACTGCACTGACCGCGAGGCTGTCATAGAATAAAATTCCCACGGCAAGTCCGGCGGTAATTATGCATAGAAAAAATATTGCTTTTTCTTTACCACGGAGCGGTAATTCCATATAGTTTATCACTGTATTTGTCATCCTCTTTTCTTGGTTTTTCTATTCCGTAACCCGTTCTTGCTAATTTACCCTTGATATTTGTTTTCATAAGCGGGTTCAGTGTAAACTCACCGCCGCTGTAGCCCAGTAGCTCGGTTATTTCGGTTACCCGGCGTCTGCCGTCCTTCTGCCTTGCGATATGCACCATGATGTTGATTCCTTCGGCAATTTGCTCGCGTATGGCATCAACACTGATCGGCATTGCCGCAAGATACAGGGATTCCAATCTTTTGAGCATGCCTTCCACCGAATTTGCGTGACCGGTGGAAAGGCTGCCGTCGTGTCCTGTGTTCATTGCCTGGAGCATATCTACGACTTCGCTCCCTCTGACTTCGCCGACGATAATTCGATTCGGCCTCATTCTGAGGCTGGACTTTATTAAATCCGACATGCTGACGCGGCCTTCTCCCTTTGCATTGCTGTTTCTGCACTCCAGATGGACGATGTTTTCTATGTATCCCATCTTAAGTTCGGCAGAGTCCTCAATGATGATCACGCGTTCGTCTCTGGGCACAGCCTCGGCGAGTGCGTTAAGGAGCGTAGTCTTGCCCGATGATGTGCCACCGCTCACAAAAATATTGTATCCGCAGCGCACCAGATGTTTCAGCAGATCAGCGCCTTCTTCGCTTATTGTACCGTTTCGCACCAAATCACCCATTCGCATATAGTCTTCGGAAAACTTTCTTATTGTAAGTATGGGCCCATTCAGTGCAATATTCTTGTATACGCCGTTTACTCTCGAGCCGTCCGGAAGTCTCGCATCGACAATCGGACTTCTCTCATTTATTTCCCGATGAACCTCTCCGGCTATGTTTCGCATAACCTCTTCCAATTCTTCAATAGAGTCAAATCCGTATTTATACTTTTCGATCTTGCCGTTTCGCTCCACGAAGATGTCCGCCGGTCCGTTTACCATAATCTCGCTGACATCTGCATCATCAAGAAGTGGCTGCAAGATTCCGAGTTTGCGCCTTGTCTTGTAAAAAATTCTTTGGATTACCGATTCGATGTCATCATAAGAATAAAAATTGCTTTTCTCGTCATCGAATATGGTTTGGATGATCATCCGCATTGCTCCGAAATCGTCAACTTCCTTTTCGCTTCCGAGCTTTTCCCTGACAGCTTTCATCTTCTCGTCGGCAAAAGCCCGTGCTCCCATGCTCATATCCATTCTTCACAAACCTTTCTCATGTTCCTTGCATAGTCCCCATCCATTGCGATTTCGATTCCGCTTTCTGTCCGCACAAAGCTCGCACGATCTTCCGGAATTTTAACGCACTTGTCTTCACATCCGGCGGATGCACTGCGGTTGATGATTGCAATAAGATTCGTGCCGCTCTTTATTCTTAAATCATCTGCCGGGCAAAGTCCGGTTCTGAAGTCTTTCTCATTCTTCACGAGGTATGTTCGGTCAAACTCTATGTCGGTAAAAGGTTCCGGCATATCGACAAGTATCATATCGTACGCGTTGATTTCGCACAGCTTCTTCAATACCGTCTCCGGTCTGTCGGGCTTCTCCAGATAGCGGAGTCCGTATCGGTCAACTCCGACATAGCTTTCAAGACTATATACGGCATCGTTTTGGATGAGATGCGGAAGTTCTCTTGACGGTCTTGATGCTTTGCTTATGTAAGATACATACAGTTTCCAGAGCCCCGAGCCGCCTGCATTCACATACAATACTTTCTTATTGCTAT
>FR882010.1:16782-21564 GCA_000435615.1 Firmicutes bacterium CAG:238
CAGCGGCTGACCCCCCGCTGCCGCCCATTGAAGAGAAGAATGCCAAAATACTTGTTTGCCTGTCTTTTCTCTGAGCAAAAGATATGTGTTCGTTTTTCTCCCACGTCCTGATTACGGCATGAAGAATATCCGTCACCGTGGCACATCTGTCCAGCAGTTGTCCCTGTCTTTCATATTCATCATAATATTCAAATCTCCATTTGCCTCCCAAAATGAGTACCTTTGGATGATACTGGTCAAAACCGTCTCTATCGGTGATTATAATGTCATATTCCTCTATGTCGTGATCCCCGTAGCGAATTTTGTATTCCAGTTCCGTTATTTCAAGGCGGGCAGATGTGTCAGCAAGGCCTCTTGCAATGTCCTGTGTCTGCTGTTTGTTTTTTAAATACAGTCCGGTTTTAATCATTTTCATTTTTTTACATTAATTCCTTTCGCTTACATTTTAGCGCCGATGGAATAATTTGTCAATAGCAAATTACAAAATTTTACTTTAATTTTTTTCCTTAATTAAATTTCTCAGTTTTTCCAAGGCTTCGGATAGGCTTCCGATGCTGTCAATCAACCCCATCTGAACCGCATCCTCGCCGAAAAGCAGGGTGCCGACATCATTTGCCATATTGCTTGTACAGTTCATTTTTTCCTCGATTTTCTCCCGTGCCGCATGGGAATGTGCTGCGATAAAATCCACAACTCGCTCCTGTGTTTTCTTCATATATTCAAATGTCGGCTCCGCAGTGATGAGTGTGCCGCTGGTTCGAATCGGGTGAAGCGTCATTGTTGCCGACCTTGCCACAAAAGAATAATCAGCAGACACCGCAAGCGGGATACCGATGCTGTGACCGCCTCCGATCACGAGGGAAACCGTCGGTTTGGAAATCCCCGCAACTAGCTCCGAAAGCGCAAGTCCGGCTTCCACATCGCCGCCCACCGTATTTAACACAATCAGAAGCCCCTTGATTTCCGGATTTTCCTGAACCGCAATCAGCTCCGGTATCAAATGTTCATATTTTGTGGTCTTGTTATCCTGCGGCAGGACCGAATGCCCCTCTATGCTTCCGATAATGTTGATATATTGGATTTCGCTCTTGAAATTGCTTCCTGTCCCCAAAAGCCCGAGTTCTTTTATGAGATCCGCGGCTTCCCCGGCAGTTTGCTCCTTGCCTTCAGACCTGTCCTTTTCTTTTTCATCACTCATATTTCATAACCTTCTTTCGTAAAATTTATTATGTCTAGTATTGACCCGAGGAGGAAAAAATATGCTTTTGAGTGAAATCGGAGATAAAGAGATTGTTGATATTTCAAAGGGAAGCATGCATGGCAGGCTTTGGGACGCCGAAATTCTTTTCGATGAAAAAACAGGAAAAATTCATTCGCTGTCCGTCCCGGATTTTCAAAGTTCGCACGCAAGATTCAAAGAAGATTTGCAGCTTCCGTGGTCATCGATTATAATAGTGGGAGAAGACATGATAATTTTCAAATCTCATTGATATTACCGAGGAAAAAAGAATGATTGCTTTCAGAAAAAACAAAACAGCCGCCTTTCTGTCTGTCCTGCTGGCTGTCATCCTTGCGGTGACAGGATGCGGCTCGGATGAACCTGCGGCTTCGGATTTTACGCCCGAGAAAGAAACGGTGTTTCTTGAGGCTGCGCCCGGACGGTACTGCATGGCAGAAGCCGTTTATCCCGGTGAACTTGATTCTCCCATTCCGCTTGTCGCAATCGGTCACGGCTTTAAAGGCACGCTTAACAGCGGCGGTGCTTCAGAACTCGCCGAGAGGCTCGCACGCGCGGGAATCGCAACCATCCGCATGGATTTTAATCCAAGAGTAAGTCCCGAAAAGAATGCAGACAAAACCGGCAGGTACGATCTCAACAGCATGAAAAGGGCGATGCTGGATGCCATTGAATATATGTGTAAGAATTACAATATTGACACCGAGCGCATCGGGCTTTATGCCCGCAGCATGGGCGGACGCGTGGTTATGACGATGGCAAATGAAAGTTACGGCGGTTTTGATTATAAGGCACTTGCGATGGTTGCCCCCGCAGGAAATGAAACGGCAATGATTCACTATGCAGGCGGCCGGAAGAAGTGGGATGAAATGAAGGCGAAAGCCCGCTTGGAAGGCTATGTCGAGTATCAAGGTCTGAAGCTTACCGAGGACTGGTTTAAAGAATTTGAGGAATACAATCCTTGCGATTACGGCTCTAAATTCGGAGATAAGCCCGTGCTTGTCATCTGCAATACCCTCGACTATGTCGTAACCGAGGACACCAGCCTCGAATGCGCACACGCATACAAAAACAGCCGGGTAATCACGGTTACAACCGAAAATTACCACGGCTATGAGATGAGCTATAAAGAATCCGAACTCAAGGACTATCTGATGAACGAAATCGTTGATTTTTTCAAAAAAGAACTATAGATTTGCGGAAAGGGCACTGACTTATGCGTCGGTGCCCTTTTCTCCGTTTGTATATGCGTTGATGAATTTTGCTTTTCGTTTTGAATACATAATCATTTGGCTCGAGTAAATGCCGCGGTATCCCGACATCATGTAGCTGATGCAGCAGGCAACTGCGAAATACAGCATTCCCTCGGCTCCGAAGATTTCAATCGATAGGAATACCGATGAAATCGGGCAGTTTGTGACCCCGCAGAAAACGCTGACAAGACCGACTGCCGCACCGAATCCCGCAGGAAGCCCTATAATTGGTGCGATTACGCATCCGAAGGCTGCTCCGACGAAAAACGAAGGAACGATTTCCCCGCCTTTAAAGCCCGCTGCCAGCGTCACCGATGTAAAAACGAGCTTGAGCAGAAATGCAAGGGGCTCTGCCTTTCCCTCTTCAATCGCTGCCGCAATCACTCCCATGCCGACGCCGTTGTAGTCGTTCGTGCCGCAAAGGTAAGTCAGCACGATAATTATACCTGCACCCGCGAGCACGCGCAGCCAGGCATTTGGCAGGATTTTACGCATGCCTTTTTCAGCACCGTGCATCATCATGCAGAAAAAAATGGATACGAGTGCACACAAAATTCCGAGGAATCCAACCTGAAAGAAGGTCATCGCCGAAGCTTCTGGAACCTGAACCGCAAAGCGAACCGGCTGCACGCCCAGTGCTCCTGCCAGAAAATAGGCCGAAAGCGATGCAATCAGGCACGGAACAAGTGCCACATGATATAAAATCCCGATGCTGATTACCATGACAGCGAATACTGCCGCCGCAAGCGGCGTTCCAAACAGTGCTGAAAAGAACGCCGCCATCCCGGCCAAGGTTGCAATTCTTAAATCACTGTCATCCAAGTACAGTCCGCGTCCGATCCACTGACCGATTGTGCCGCCCATTTGAAGAGCAGCACCTTCTCGTCCCGCGCTGCCTCCGCACAGCTGCGTCAGTACGGTTGCGAAAAAGATAGCAGGCATGAGCAGTACGGAAAGCCTTTTCCCTTTGTGTACCGCACGGATTACATGGTTGGTGTTCAGTCCCTCGGTTCTCGTCATTTTATAGAATCCTACTATCAGAAGCCCGGCAATCGGAAGCAGCCAGAGCAGCCACGGATGTGTGCTGCGAAACACTTCCGCCATGTCAATGCTGTGGTGAAAGATTGCGCCGATGAGTCCGCCTGCACCTCCAATCAGCGAGGCAATCACCAGCCATTTTAAAAATGTTTCGATGTAAAGTCTCCACTCGCGAAAGGTGGAGACGAAAAATTCTTTGTTCATTCTCATTTTGTCCTTTTTACAAGCTATTCTTAGTTATACCTCATGTCAGGTTTTCTGTCAAGAATTGTGCCGAATCTCGTTTTTCCCCTCGACTTTCCCCTTTTCATGCACTATAATATAGGTAGCACAGCAATACGCAAGAACGGAGGTTTTACAATGATTTTCTTTAGAAGTGACTACAGCCTTGGCGGACACCCAAAAATTATGGAAGCGCTGATGGCTGCTAATATGGAGCATACAGATGGGTACGGCGATGACCGTTTTTCATACGAAACGGCGGACATGATCCGCGAAATGATTGGACAGCCGGATGCACAGGTTCACTTTATGACAGGCGGTACCCCTACCAACACCATTACAATCGCTGCAGCACTCAGACCGTATGAAGGGGTTATTTCCGCGGATGCAGGACATATTTTTGTTCATGAAACAGGTTCCGTTGAAGCTACCGGTCACCGGGTTTTCGCACTTCCGACCCCGGACGGCAAGCTCCGCCCTGCCGACATTGAAAAAGCCCTGCTTCACCATGAAGACGAACACACCGTAATTCCAAAGATGGTATATGTCACTCACCCGACTGAAAACGGCGGATTATATACGAAGGCTGAATTCAAAGCCCTCAGCGACTGCTGCAAGAAGCACGGGCTTTTATTCTACATGGATGGTGCGCGTTTAGGCACAGCACTCACATGGCCGACAAACGACCTCAGCCTCAAGGAAATTGCTGGGATGACAGACGCATTCTACATCGGCGGAACCAAAGTCGGCGCACTCTTCGGCGAAGCTTTGGTAGTCATGAACGACGCAATCAATGACCACTTCAGATACATGGTAAAAAGAGCCTGCGCTCTCTTTGCGAAGGGCAAATTGATTTCCATTCAGATGCGCGCGCTTTTGGAGGGCGGTGAAGATTCCCTCTACTATCAGATTGGACGCCACGAAAACGAACTTGCCATCAAGCTGGCAGAAGGCGTAGTCGCAGCGGGCTACAAGCTCTGGCTCCCGCATCAGACCAATCAGGTATTCGTAATCATGTCAAACGAGAAAATT
>FR882011.1:0-9941 GCA_000435615.1 Firmicutes bacterium CAG:238
ACGAAAAGGTCGAGGAAGTCAACCGCGACGCGGAGGTGATAGAGATTATGACGATAGAAGAAGAGTTGAAAATTCGTTGGAGCTATGGATATGACGAAGGCGCTGCACATGAAAAGCGTGAAATTGCGAAAAACCTCAAACAGGCTGGAATACCAATTGAGGTTATTGCTGAAAATACAGGATTATCCTGTGAAGAAGTTGAAAGATTATAGACATTGTCTTATTATGCAAAAAGGAGCGGCAAGCCGCTCCTTCTGTTTTTCTTACGAACGCCGCGGCAGGCAGCGCCACGGGCGATTTTAACAAGCATTCTACTTATTGAGCAGATAAATTCCCACAAGACACGCCGCAATGCCTGCCACCTTTGAAACCGTCAAAGCCTCTTTATAAATCAGCACGCCTACAATGAGAAGCGCGATGGCAACAAAGATTGCCTGTACGATATTTCCCACGGAAACTTCCCAGCCCACTTTGTACATGAAAATTGCTCCAACTTCAAGTCCCACAACCGCAAGACCCAGCACGAACGGCACCCAGTTCAGGTGGGAAAGCTGTGCGCTGAGGCTTTCGCCGTTTCCGATTGTCATGTACAGGGCGATGGATACGATTGCTCCCACCACATAGGTGACAGCCATACTGAAAAACGCATCCATTTCTGCCGGAAGCGATTTTGCTGTGATATGATAAAATACATTGGAAAGCACCAATAAGCCGATTGGCCAATAATATGCAAACATTTTTATACCTCCAGTATTATAAAAGCGACGCACTCCGTATCTTCTAAGGCCTAACGATACGAAATCCGTCGCTTAAATTAGCGTGTCTCACCCGGCGGCGAGTTTAATTGCTATTTTTCCTTGTTGTTCTTGAGAATCATTCTACCATACTTGGAGGAATATGTCCAGTATTTCGAGCTGAGTTTCGGACAATTTCCTGCCTTGATGGAAGCAACTTTTTGGGATTTTGCAGCCCAGCTTTTCTTCGCTACAGAGCCGAAGCCGTAAGCTTTGCCGGACTTCGTGTAGTAGTTGTTGTAAATCTTGTTACTTGCCTTATCGTCTCCTGCGCTGTAGATACCGATGAGCTGCCCCTTCTTCGCACCGTTGGAGGCTTTTACGGTTCCGGTGGAGTAGTTGTTGGTGATACGGTGGTCAAAGAGGCCTGCGTTTCCTGCAAGACCACCGACATAACCGCCGCCGCTCAAGGTAACGGAGCCTGTGTTGTAGGAATTCCGCATATCCACTGCAGTACCTGCGAGACCACCGGCGACAACGTCTAGTTCATTTTTGGAGGCTTTTGCACTGACTGCGCCCTTATTCCAGGACTGGCTGATATTGCTTGTGATTGCGCCGAGCCCACCGACAACAGCGCCGTATTCAGCGACTCCGTTAAAGGTAACTGCGCCTTTGTTCCAGGATTTCGTGATTTTAGCGTTCTCTGCGTTTGCTGCAACGCCTCCCATCAGGATGCTGCGTGACACTTCAACGGTGGAATTCATGGTAATCTTTCCGGTGTTGGTGCAGGATGTAATCTGCTTGCTCGATGTTCCGACAACACCTGCGGCAGAAAGGCTTACGGCGCCCTCCGCGCTGCCGCTGGTCGTTACAGAAACAGCACCTGTGTTCTTACAGGAGATTACTTTGCCTGCGGCATTGGTCACGCCTGCCGCGCGGTAGCTTCTGCCTCCGTCGATCGGACCGCTGATGCTGATCGCGCCGGAGTTGGTGCAATTTTTAACGGTCGTATTGGCACTCGCCGCACCGGCGACTCCTGCTGCGGCAGCGTCTGCGGCACCTGTGACAGTAACATCCGCTTTGTTCGTGCAGTTTGTGAGACTGCCGCCGCTTAAACTGCCAACGATAGCGCCTAAGGTGTTGATAATGCCGCTTGCACTGAGCTTGCCGGAGACCGTGATGTTTTCAAATGTGGTTCCCTGACCGTATGCAGCCAGCGCAGCGAAGTTTCCGCCGGACTTCACGGAAATATTGACATTCGTCATAGTCAGATTTTTAAATGACGCATTTTTGGTACGGCAGAACAGACCTGCGTGCATGAGATCTTCTGTCGTCGTGCTGTAAGTATAATTCTTAATGGCATATCCGTTTCCGTCAAATGTTCCGGTGAACGGAGTTCTTGAGTCCGTAAACAATGACAGGCCTTCCGGCACTTCAATGTCGTTTGCCAGGTAATAACTGCCGCCCGGATTGTTTTCCATAGCCTTGAGGTCATCCACGCTTGTGATTGCGGTTCCCGATGCCGCATAAGCAGGCACCGCCGCAAAACTCATGGTAAATACAACAGCAAGCGCTAAGAAAACAGTTAATATTCTGCTTTTTCTCATGATAAGCCGTCTCCTTTTTCCTTCTTCATGTATACTTTTATGCTTCGTTATTTTTCCTTATTGTTCTTCAAAATCATTCTGCCGTACTTGGAGGAGTAGGTCCAGTATTTGGAACTCAGCTTCGGGCAGTTCTTTGCCTTAATCGAAGAAACCTTGTAAGCCTTTGCAACATATTTATGCGGGGTGCTGTAAACCGGATCATAGCCCGTACCGGAACCGGTATAGTAGTTATTGTAGATATTGCGCTTCTGCACAACCTCTGTTCCTTCGTAACCCGCGAGAACCTGTCCTTTGTAAGTGCCCTTCGTAGTGGCTTTGATTTTGCCGGTGTTATAATTCGATATGACCTTGTCATCCCAAGGATCTGCGTAGCCGGAAATACCGCCGATGAAAACCACACCCGTCGCTGTAATAGTGCCTGTGTTGTAGCAGTTACGCATGTCCGTCACTGTGCCGCAGACTCCGCCGACTTTGTTTTGTTCCGCACTCTCAGCACTCGGAATCTTGAGTGTTACGGAGCCTTTGTTATAGGACTGGCTGATCTTGAGGGCCTTTCCGCTGACTCCCCCGACATAAACGCCGCGGTAGGATTCGCCGCTGTAGCTGACCGTCCCTTTGTTGTAGCATTTGCTTGCTGATTTTGCTGCGTGCGCAAAGACACCGCCGATCATATGCGGACCGGTTGGCTTAATAGTCGCATGCATGCTGACCTTACCGGTATTGCTGCAGGAAACTGCGGTATCGACTTCAACTGCAACCCCTGCAGCAATACACTCGTCGTTCATGCGTCCGTTTCCGATCGCCGACACGCTGATCGCGCCGGAGTTTTTACAGGAGGTTGCCTTTCCGACATTGAGAACAACACCTGCTGCGCTGATAGACGCTGCCTCGATGCTGCCGCTGATGCTGATTTTACCGCTGTTGGAACAGTTTTTCATGGAACCTGCCGAGCCGATGAAGCCGGCAACGCCCGCTGCACTGCTTCCTTCGTCAGCGTTGGTAATTGTAATGTCCGCGCTGTTTTTGCAGTTTGTCAGTGTGCCGCCTTCATAGCTGTAGGCAACGATGCCTGCGGCTGTGCTCAAAGATTTGCCGACAATTTTGCCGGAAACACGGATATCGGTGAATTTACAGTTCTCGGAAGCTGCAACCAGCGCAGCTACGGTGCCTGCTTGATTGAGACTGATGTTGACCTCCGTCATCTTCAGGTTTTTGAAGGTCGCGTTTTTCGCGTAGCCAAACAATGCGGCCTGCTCAGTCCAGTCTGCGCTTGCGGTGTAGGTATAGCCTTTGATCGTGTGACCGTTACCGTCCAAGGTGCCGGTGAACGGCGCATCATAGCTTGTGAACAGGATCAGATTGGCAGGGACTTCAATGTCGTTTGCCAGATAATAATTGCCGCTTGCACTCATCGCCTTGAGTTCGTCGGCATTCGTGATTGCGGTTCCGGATGCTGCGTACGCCGGAACTGCGGCAAAGCACATGGTAAATACCACGGTCAATGCCAAGAACAATGTAAATAATTTCTTTTTCTTACTCATTTTTTATCTCCCATCTTTCGTATTTGGATGTTTTCTATAGTAATAGTATAAATCAAACACCAATGTTCAAGTCAAGATGTTTTGCAAAAAATATTATTTTTTGTCAAAGAATACCGCTTGAAAGATAACTTTGTCCTTGCTATAATTTATTTAAGAACATTTGTTCCTGTTTTATTTTGAAATCAGAGCGGTCTGCAAGGAAAGGAGGACTTCGCAAAATGGAAAATCAGAGATGCTGCATCGCCATCGATTTAAAGTCTTTTTATGCGTCGGCGGAGTGCATGAGCCGCGGTCTTGACCCGATGACCACCAATCTCGTGGTCGCGGATGCAAGCCGCACGGAAAAAACCATCTGTCTTGCGGTTTCCCCTTCCCTGAAGCGTTACGGGATTCCCGGGAGAGCACGCCTGTTTGAAGTCATCCAAAAGGTAAAAGAAGAGAATGCTCTTCGGCTTGCGAAAGCGCACCGAAAAAATTTTACGGGAAAGTCCTGCGATGCGGCGGAGCTTGCCGCGGACTCTTCCCTCGCGCTTGACTTCATCGCTGCTCCGCCCCGCATGGCGCATTACATTGAGCTCAGCTCCAAAATTTACGACATTTATTTGAAGTATGTGGCTCCGGAGGACATTCATGTTTATTCGATTGATGAGGTTTTTATCGAAGCGTCGGATTATCTGCGGCTGTACGGACTCTCGGGACGCGAGCTTGCGATGCGGATGATGACAGACGTTCTCGAATCGACCGGAATTACGGCAACGGCGGGAATCGGCACGAATCTGTACCTTTCTAAAATTGCCATGGACATTTACGCCAAGCACGTTCCGGCGGACGAAAACGGAATGCGGATTGCCGAACTTGACGAAATGTCATACAGACGGCTGCTCTGGAGTCACACGCCGCTCACGGATTTCTGGCGTATAGGACGAGGCTATGCTTCCAAACTTGCGAAGGCAGGAATACACACCATGGGCGATATTGCCCGCTGCTCTGTCGGCAAGCCAAGCGACTTTCACAACGAGGACCTGCTTTACAAACTTTTCGGAGTCAATGCGGAGCTTCTGATTGACCACGCATGGGGATTCGAGCCTTGCACGATGGCCGAAATCAAAACCTATCGACCGGAGTCAAACAGCATAAGCTCCGGTCAGGTTCTGCAATGTCCTTATGATTTCGAAAAGGCGCATCTGGTGCTCTGCGAAATGGCGGAAGACATGGCTTTGGGCTTGTTTGAGAAAAAACTGACCACGGACCAGCTCGTTCTGACTGTGGGTTACGACATCGACAATGTGGATGCAGCGGCTTTTTCCGGTCAGACGACGATTGACCGCTACGGTCGGAAGATTCCCAAGCACGCGCACGGAACGGCGAATCTTACGCACCCCACTTCCTCCATGCAGGAAATCACAGCGGCGCTTTCTTCCCTTTACCGCGAAATCGGAAATCCGTCTTTGACGATCCGTCGCCTGACAATCTGCGCCAACCATGTTGTGCCGGAATCGGCATCGTCTGCGAAAATCTCCTCTTCTGCCTTCACTGCTGAAAGCGGAGTACAGCTTGATATGTTCAGCCCGGCTGCACCTTCAAATGAAACGCCGCAAGATGCGGAAAGCGAAAAAAACATCCAGCAGGCGCTGCTGGACATCAAACAGAAATTCGGAAAAAACGCGGTTGTCAAAGGCAGAGACTTGGAAGAAGGCGCGACGGCAATGCAGCGCAACGCACAGATTGGAGGACACAAGGCATGATTGAAAACCCTGAAAAAAACGGAAAAAGCAAATACGCAGACATCCTTCCTCTTCCGCATCCGGAATCAAAAAAGCACCCCCGTATGCCTCGCAGTGCGCGGGCGGCACAGTTTGCGCCCTTTGCCGCACTCACAGGATACGAAGATGCCATTACGAAAACGCAGAAGCAGGCAGTCAAGCGTCAGGAAGAAGGCTATTATGTGCCTTTTGACGAAAATAATTAAGAAAAAGTGTACAATCAAAATATGAATTTTCAGAAAACTTTGAGGAGGTGTCTGCCATGATCGGAACCATTTACAATACAGCCATGATTATTATCGGAAGCATCGTCGGAAGCTTCCTGAAAAAAGGACTTAAGGAAAAGCAGCAGACCGTGCTTTTCGATGCGATGGGGCTTGCCGCCTGCGGAATCGGCATCAATTCCATCGTCAACAATATGCCGGACAGTCAGTTTCCGGTTTTGTTCATCGTCAGCCTTGCGCTCGGCAGCATTGTCGGCACAAGCCTTGACATCGACGGTAAATTTCAAATCCTTGTAGATAAAAAAGGAGGAAGCGGACTCGGACAGGGGCTTTCCACCGCGATTCTGCTTTTCTGCATCGGAACGCTTTCCATACTCGGACCGATTCAAAGTGCAATATACGGAGACGAAACCTTTCTCTTTACAAACGGAACGCTTGACCTTGTAACCTCTATGGTTCTGGCATCCACCTATGGCATCGGAATCGCAGCCGCCGCGGTTGTTCTTTTTCTGTGGCAGGGCGGAATCTACCTTGGTGCTGGATTCCTTGCGGAATTTATTTCCAACCCGTTTATGACAGAGCTTTCGATTGTCGGCGGCTTTCTGATTGCGACCTCGGGCATTTCGATTTTGAAAATCAAGGACTTTAAGACGATGAACCTGCTCCCTTCCCTGCTCGTTCCCGTGCTGTTTTTCCTGATAAAAAGTGTTTTCTAGAAAAAAATTTAAAAGAAGTGAAAAAAAACGGCACTCTTATGGATAATACAAGTAGAAAAGCTTTTCAAGGGAGAAATTTAATGCTTGGTACGGAAGAGTTCAAATTGCTTGCAGAAAAACATATGGATATGATTTTTCGTATTGCCTTCAGTTTTCTGAAATCGCAGTCGGATGCGGAAGATGTCACACAAGATGTGCTTCTGCGGCTGTACGAAACGGACTATGTCTTTGAGAGTCAATCTCATATAAAAAACTGGCTTGCAAAGGTCACTTGCAACGAATGTCGTAAGTTTTGGCGCAGACTGCCTCACAAACAGAAAAATATCAGCGACTACGCAGATCGCCTGGCGTTTGAGGAAAAATCCTATCAGGATTTGTTTACAGCTGTTATGCGGTTGGACAAAGCAAAGCGCATTGTGGTAATTTTGTATTACCTTGAGGGGTATCAGATACATGAAATTGCAGAGCTTTTGGAAATTCCTCAAGGAACGGTCGGAACAAGGCTTGCTCGCGCAAGAAAAGAACTCAGAAAGTACTTGGAAGATGAGGTATCCATATGAGTGATAAGGAAAAAATGAAGAAGGCCTTTCAAAATCTGAAAGCTCCTGAGGATACTCCGGAAAGGATTTTGGAAAAAATGAATCAAAAAGAAAACAAACGAAAGCCGACAGTTTCGAGAAAGTGTCTGACGCTTGCAGTCACAGTTGCGCTGATTCTACTTTTGGGATGTGGAAGCGTTTATGCCGTGAAAAAATTCAGTCTTGGAAATTTATTTTTGCTGGAAGCACCTGCCGATGCTGCCTCTTTTAAAATCAGCTTCCCGTTTGGAGCGAAAAATGCCAATATCGAAGAAGTTCCGGCACATGACGGTATCGACTATATTGCTGAAGAAGGGACTCCTGTGCTTGCCGCAGCGGATGGCAAAGTAAGAACCGCAGAGTTTAGTGCATCGCGTGGAAACTATATCATAATCGATCATACCGACGGTTTTAGTACAGTCTATGCCTGCCTGAAAGAAATGCAAGTTTCCGTTGGAGATGAGATGAAAGCCGGCACGCAGATTGGAACCGTTGGAAGTACAGGTATGTCTACCGGTCCGCATCTGCATCTGGAGCTTTGGCTCGGCGACGAACCGATAGATCCGGGGGAATATTTGAGATAATCACAAATGGGGCTCATACGAGCCCCCTGTACACATAATTCTATTAATGAGTCTATATTTCTTCTTGGATTAATCTGCCGTTTTTCGCTTCATTTTTGTATAATTCATATATATATGCAGGGCTTTCCAAATACAAGCCAGTCTTGGTATCCTGTAGCTTTTCAAATATCTCTGACATATAAAATCTACGCATCGCTTCCTTAATCGACACTCCTAAATCCGTCATAATATATTTGATTATATCCTGTATGTTGGCTTCAATTAAAAATTCTTTGGCACTCACTAAGCACACCAACCTTTCTCAAATATGCAATAGCTTTTTCTGTATGAAAAGAATATTGATTGCTCAACTCCTTATATGTCAATCTCTTCTTTAACCCTTCTTCATCTAATTTTTCGCCTAGAAACCTTCTGATTGTTGCTGCTACTGCATCATCAGCTTCATAAATGGTCACTATAGGAGTTCCACCATATACAGCAGTTTTATTTTCGGCCATTCTGATTGCTTGTTCTTTTATTGTGGTAAGATAAAATCCGCTCCCAAAATCTTTATATGGTTCACATTTGGTCAAATCAATTTCTTCTATTTCAACATTTGACCCATGATAAAGCATCATGACACTTCACCCCCATGTCTCCGACAAACAATAGTTAAATTGTCCACAGTTTCGTCAAACGACAATGTATGCTGCACATCATAAAATTCTTCGAGGAAGTTTAATCCGTCATATTTATCCAAATAAAGGAATGCATCTTTTACACCCAAATTATATCTTTTAGCAAATTCATTTACACAAATTACAAAATAATCTGCCATATTCTTTTGCAACTCAGACATCTTTTTCTCTCCTCTATTACTTATCTGTTTCACTTATATTTTACTAAATTGCAACCTATTCGTCAATTCATATCAAACTTCTTACATGTGGATTCAAAATCTTAATATAAGTTCCTTTCATCCCGAGTGACTTTGTCTCGAGAATCCCCGCGCTTTCAAGCTTCTTAAGCGCGCTCACGATGACCGAATTGGTCAGTCCGTATTTTGCTGCGATTTTGCTCGCCACGATAGTTCCTTCGTCTTCCATCATCTCGCGCAAAATTCGGTCGAGTGCGTCCTTTTCCGAATGCGAAAGTGTGCAGAACGCCATGTCAACTGCCATTTCCAGCTTCTTCTCATTCTCAAGCTCACGCTGGAGATTCCTTTGGATTTCCAAGCCGACAACCGCCGCCGCATATTCTGCAAGCACGATTTCTTCATCGGTAAACGGTTTGTGATATTTTGCCAGTAAAATGGTCCCGAGGCGCTTGCCCCCGCAGACAGCCGGCACGAAAGTGTGGTACTTGTCCATCATCCCGTAGTCCTTGCCAAAAAACGGAATTAAATCCCGTCCAATCAAATTGGCTTCCGTCTTTTCAATCTGCAAAAGCCCTAAATTGTCGCTGTCCGTAATCTTCTCAAAACCAAGCTCATCCTCGAAAGTCGATTTGTCCGAAGCCTCCGTATACGCGCCGCCCAGAACGAAGCCGTGGCGGTCGATTACATAAAAGTTCGTGTTGATAACCTCACTCAGCATTTTGCTCAGCTCCGCGTAGGACAGCTTTCCTGTGGTGCTTTCACTCAGAACCCAGTTGAGCTTTCTGATTTTCTCTAAAAATTCTTTTCCCATTTCTTTAAACCTCGACCCGAGCACGCGGCTCGGGTCTTGTGTTGTATACAGTTATAAAATATATTTATCCAGATCTTCGGCATGAATCGTTTCTTGGAATTTGTCCTCTACGTATTTCTGGTCGATGACGAGTTTTTCTTCTTTCATCTCCGGAATGTTGAACGAAATGTCTTCCAGAAGTTTTTCGAGTACCGTGTGCAGTCTTCTTGCGCCGATGTTTTCCGTCTGTTCGTTCATAACATAAGAAATCGTTGCAAGCTGGTCGATTGCGCCTTCGGTAAATTCCACTTCGATTCCTTCCGTTTCCAGCAAAGCTTTGTGCTGCTTGATCAGAGCGTTTTCAGGCTTCGTAAGAATTTCTACGAAATCCTCTTTCGTCAGGCTGTCAAGCGTAACGCGAATCGGGAAGCGCCCCTGAAGTTCAGGAATCAGGTCCGTCGGCTTTGCGATATGGAATGCGCCTGCGCCGATGAAAAGAATGTGGTCGGTACGAACCGGACCGTATTTCGTGTTGATTACGCTACCTT
>FR882011.1:9971-30831 GCA_000435615.1 Firmicutes bacterium CAG:238
ATCGGAAGAATATCTCTCTGCACACCTTCTCTGGAAACATCCGCGCCGGAGCTCATGCGGGAACCGGAGGCAATCTTGTCGATTTCGTCGATGAAGATAATGCCGTTCTGCTCTGCATTTGCGATTGCTTCATCAGTTACAAGATCCATATCGATAAGCTTCTGCGCTTCCTGCTCGCGGAGAATCTTTCTTGCATCCTTAACCTTGCAGTTTTTCTTCTTGGTCTTCTGCGGCATCATATCGCCGAAAATATTGCCGATGGCGATGCTCATGCCTTCGTTGCTCATGTCAAGCTGGTTGCCCTTCGGCGTATCGGTCACTTCGATTTCCACATACTGCTCTTCCAAAAGTCCCTGACGCAGCTGCTCTCTAACCTGCTCTCTTGCCATTTCCACGCTGTTGTCTTCAGGTGCAGCTTCTTCTTTCGCCGTCTGGCTGTCAAGATACTGCTGCTTCTGACTTGTATATCCTCCGCTGTTCATCAGAAAATCAAACGGATTCTTCGGCTGTCCCGGTTTTTTCTTGTTTTTGCCCGGAATGATTGCTTCCACCAGTTTTTCTTCTACAATCTTATCCGCAACCGAATATTTTTCTTCGAGCTTGCTCTGCTTCGTCACACGCATGGAAGCTTCCACGAGATCTCTGACCATGGAATCCACATCCCTGCCGACATAGCCGACTTCCGTGAACTTGGTAGCCTCAACCTTAACAAAAGGCGCGTCCATTAGTTTTGCGAGTCGTCTTGCGATTTCCGTCTTACCGCAGCCGGTAGGACCCATCATCAAAATATTCTTTGGTGTGATTTCTTCTCTCATTTCCTCCGAGAGAAGGCTTCTTCTGTATCTGTTTCTGAGGGCGATTGCAACGGACTTCTTCGCTTCCTTCTGCCCGATGATATATTTATCAAGCTCCGCAACTATTTCCTTGGGAGTCATACTATACAATTTACTTGCCATCTTTTATCCCCCTTATAATTTTTCCACTGAAATATTGCTGTTCGTGTATACACAGATGGAACTTGCAATACGCAGAGATTCCCTTACGATTGCTTCTGCATCCATATCGGTATTATTGAACAAAGCATTTGCCGCTGAATATGCAAAATTGCCGCCCGAGCCGATTGCTACGAAATCCTGATCCGGCTCGATGACCTCTCCGTTTCCGGAAATGACGAGCATATTGTCCTTATCCGCCACGATCATCAAAGCTTCCAGGCTTCTCATTCCCTTATCGGAGCGCCAGATCTGAGCTAAATCAACCGCCGCTCTCTTGAGATTGCCTGAATGTTCGTCCAGCTTCTTTTCAAATTTGTCGGTAAGTGCAAACGCATCCGCCACCGAACCCGCAAAGCCTGTCACTACCGTATTTTTGTAAATCTTTCTGACTTTCTTTGCGCCGTTTTTCATAATTGTATGTTCACCCATAGTAACCTGGCCGTCACCGCCGATGCATATATCATCCGGTCCGCGTCTTACCGCACAGATTGTGGTTGCATGAAACTCTATCATTTCGTTACCTCCCCTATCACTCTTTATATCCACATTTAGCATTTGAACATGCGTATTTCGTGGTCTTTGTGTGTTTTTCCAGTAAAAGTTCTCCACATTCGGGACATTTTTTGTTTGTCGGCTTATACCAATATGCTCTGGTACATTCCGGATAACCGCTGCAGCCGTAGAAAATCTTTCCCGAACGACCTCTCTTCGCAACGATATCTCTTCCGCAGTCCGGACATTTCACATTGATGGACTTCACGATTGCCTTGGTGTTTTTGCATTCCGGATAGCCGCTGCAGGCGAGGAAGTCCCCGAATCTGCCTGATTTGATTACCATCGGCTTTCCGCATACTTCACACACTTCATCGCTCGGTCTGTCCGGGATTTCAACGCGCTCAATTGCTTTGTCCGCAATGTCGAGCTCTTCCTTGAACGGTCCGTAGAAGTCTCTGATAATTTTCTTCCAGTCAAGATCCTTGGCTTCCACATCGTCCAGCTTGTCTTCCATTTCGGCGGTGAAGCCTGCATCAACGATTTCCTTGAAGTATTCTTCCATCAGACCCGTAACAACAAATCCGAGATCCGTCGGAACCAATACTTTTTTCTCACGAACGATATACTTGCGCTCGAGGATTGTGGCAATAATCGGTGCATAGGTACTCGGCCTTCCGATATTTCGCTCTTCCAGCTCTTTTACAAGACTTGCCTCGGTAAATCTTGCCGGCGGTTCCGTAAACTTCTGTTCCCCTTCCGCCTTCTCTGCTTTCAGTTCTTCTCCCTCTTCGATTTCAGGAAGAAGCTTATCCTTATCTTCCTCGAGGTTCGGTGCGTAAATCTTTTGATAACCGTCAAATACGAGCTTCGAGCCGGATGCCTTGAGGCAATAGTCACCGTTTGTGATATTAACCTGCATGCCGTCAAACACCGCAGCTGCCATCTGGCTGGCAAGGAATCGCGTCCATATGAGCTTGTAAAGACTGTACTGTTCCTTTGTCAAGGAATCTTTGATACTTTCCGGATCCAGCGTAATCCTGCTTGGCCTTATGGCTTCGTGTGCATCCTGGATGTCCTTTTTCTTATTTGTGTATATATTATTCGCCGCATATCTGCTTCCGAAGTTGTCTTCGATATACTGTTTTGCCATTGCCTTGGCTTCGGCGGAAATTCTTACGGAGTCCGTTCTGATGTAGGTTACAAGACCCACCGTGCCCTGTCCTTTTACTTCAACACCTTCATAAAGCTGCTGGGAAACCATCATTGTCTTTTTGGTGGTAAATCCCAATTTGTTGGCAGCATCCTGCTGCAGGCTGCTCGTCGTAAACGGCGCAAAAGGCTTGCGGCTTCGCTGTTTTTTGGTTATCTCGGATGCGATGTATCTTCCCGCTGCCAAATCCGACAGTATGCGGTCGGACTCTTCTCTGCTTCCGATTGCGATTTTCTTTCCCTTATATTCAGCAAGCTTTGCCGTAAAAGTCTTTCCTTTCTTGAAAGCAACGTTTATGTTCCAGTATTCTTTCGGCTCGAAAGCCTTAATTTGGTTTTCCCTGTCGCATATAATCTTGAGTGCCGCGGATTGAACTCTTCCAGCACTCAGTCCCCGCTTTATCTTGCGCCAAAGGAGCGGGCTTATCTGATAGCCTACAAGTCTGTCCAAAACTCTCCTTGCCTGCTGTGCATCAACCAGCCGCAAATCGATCGGTCTTGGATTCTTTACCGCATTCTTGATTGCGTCTTTTGTAATTTCATTGAACACGATTCTGCACGGCGTATTTGCGTCGATTCCGAGCAGATATGCCAAATGCCATGAAATTGCTTCTCCTTCGCGGTCCGGGTCAGTTGCAAGATAGACTTTCTTAGCAGCCTTTGCTTCTTTCTTCAATTCCTTGATTAAGTCACCTTTGCCTCTGATCGGAATGTAATTCGGCTCAAAATCGTTTTCAATGTCGATTCCGAGTTTGCTTTTGGGCAGATCCCGTATGTGCCCCACTGATGCGATTACCTTATATGATGAACCTAAATATTTGCCGATTGTCTTTGCCTTGGACGGCGATTCCACAATCACGAGAGTTTTCCCCGGTGTGGCTTTTTTTGTCTGCGTTTTTGCAGTCGTTTTTGCAGTTGCCATTTTTCCTCCAAAATTTCTTTTCTTATAAAAACATATAATAGTATGAAATTTAAAATTTTGCAACAAAAATTTTCCCGAAACTGTAAGTAACCAGTCCTTTTATTTCCAAAACACCCACAATTCCGTTTATGTAAAAGGCATCCTTCTGCAATTTCCGGCACAAAAAATCGACGGTTGTTTCTCCGTTTGCTTTCACAATTTCAAATACCATCGCCTCGTCCCTGCCCAGAGTTTCCATCTCCTCCGGCGTGCTTTTGAGTGGTATTCCCAGTTCTGTAAAAATATCATCGATCACCGCGATAGGCCTTGCACCGTCCATAAGCAGTTTATTGCTTCCCAGGCTGCAAAAGCTGCTTATGTTTCCGGGCACGCTGAACACCTCTCTGCCCTGCGACGCGGCAAGTTCTGCGGTTATAAGTGCACCGCTTCCGGTTCCTGCTTCCGCCACCACCACGGCTTGGGAAAGGCCGGATACAATCCGGTTTCTGCGCGGAAACATGTATGGCATGGGCGCCTTCCCCGGCTCAATTTCGGAAACAATCAGCCCTTTTTCTTTTATGTTTTCATATAAACTGCGGTTTGATGCCGGGTAGCAGACATCCGGTCCGCATCCGAGAACGGCAATCGTTTCCCCGCCGTTTCGCAAAGCACCTATGTGTGCAAAAGAGTCGATCCCCTTTGCCATGCCGCTCACGGTTACAATCCCGTTCTGTGCTGCCGTCTTTCCGATATTCATGGCTGTCTGCTTTCCGTATTCGGTACATTTTCTTGACCCTACCACAGCGATGCAGGTTTTTTTCATCAGCGATATGTTTCCGATGCAGTAAAGCGTTTCCGGAGCATCCTCAAGCGCGCTTAAACTTTCCGGGTAATCCCTGTTCCCTTTTTTTACAGTAATTATCTTATTAATTTCCTCCATAATTATTCCCCGTTTTTCCAATTTAAAAATTCGTATATCCAAGTGCCGCCGAAAGATGCGAAACTTCGATTTCGTTACTTCCCCTGACATCCGCAATGGTTCTTGCGGTTTTCAGTATTTTGTGATACCGTCTCGGGCTCAAATGCTGTTTTTCATAGATTTTTTTCATAAATGCGGTCTCTTTCCTGCCGAGCTCGCAAAACTCCTTTAAATCGCTTTCCTGCATCTGTGCGTTGAGACTGAGCCTGCGGCCGCAAAACCGCTTTTCTTGAATCTCCCTTGCGCGCAAAACACGCTCTGCCATTTCCTCCGTGGACTCCGACGCTGTTCCGGTTAATGCTCCGTAATCAACCCGGTTTATTTCCAGAAACATGTCGATTCTGTCCGCAATCGGCCCCGAAAGTCTTCCCCTGTATTTTTCGATTTCCGTCTGCGTACAGCTGCACGCTTTGTCCGGGTCACCCCAATATCCGCATTTGCAAGGGTTTGTTGCCGCAACAAGCGTAAATCGTGAAGGAAAAACATAGTTGTTTCCTCTGCGGTGGATGGTCACCCTGCCTTCTTCTATCGGCAGGCGCAGCAGTTCGATTTGGCTGCGGGAAAACTCCAAAAATTCATCCATAAAAAGAATCCCGTTGTGTGCAAGTGAAACTTCACCCGGAAGCGGCTGCACTCCGCCTCCCAAAATAGCTGCACGGCTTGCCTGCTTATCAATCTGTCTGAACGGTCTTTCCGAAAGAAAAGATCTGGTTTCATCCAGCCTTCCGAGCAGCGAATATACCATCGCTGTCTCCAGGGTTTCTTTTTTGGTCATCGGCGGCAGTATTCCGGGGATTCTGCGGGCAAGCATGCTTTTCCCGGTTCCCGGCGGCCCGCACATGAGAAGCCCGTGTCCGCCCGCCACCGCAGTAACAATCGCTTCCTTCGCCGCCCAATGTCCTTTGACCTCCGAAAAGTTCGGCACATCCACAGTCAACGGTTCCTCACCGCTTTGCAATTCAAAACATATCTTTTTCTTTGTACCGTTCAGCACTTCCACTGCCTCACTCAGATTCTTTACCGGGCAGATTTTAAGCCCGGTTCCGTCCGCCGCCAGCCATGCTTCCCGGCAGTTTTCCTCCGCAAGATAAATTTCCTCTGCCTTGCTGGAAAGCGCACTAACCATAGGCAGAATTCCCCGCACTGCAAGAATCCTTCCGTCAAGCCCCAGTTCCCCGATAAACGCCTTCTTCGCAATCGCTTCTCCTTTTATGATTCCTTCCGCGGCAAGAAGCCCGGCTGCGATGGAAAAATCGTAATGACTTCCCTTTTTGTGTATCCACGCCGGAGAAAGATTGACCGTTATCCTGCCTCTCGGATAAGAAAATCCGCAGTTCAGGATGGCGCTTCGCACCCTGTCCGCAGCCTCTTTCACCGCCGTATCGCCAAGCCCCGCCACATGGAATGTCGGGAAGCCCCGTCACATGGAATGTCGGCAGCCCTCTGCCCGCATCAATCTCCGTATTGACTGCCACTCCCTCTATTCCCAGCAGCGCCGCTGTTTTGGTTGTAAAAAGCATATCCGTCCCCCCTGTTAAAACTCGTTTTCGCAAATTTGCGCCACATGGATTTCTATAACCTGAAAATCCACGCTGTCATAATGCCCCTTCGAATGCGTGAGAAAATACCCTGCAGCCCTTCGAATCCGGCTGCGTTTCGTACTCCCTACAGAATCTCTGCCTGCCCCGAATCCGTCGGAAAGCCTCGTCTTGACTTCCGCGAAAATCAATTTTCCTCCTTTGCCTGCAATAATATCGATTTCCCCGTATGGGCATCTGTAATTTCTGCACAAAATCCGGTATCCCTGCCTGCACAAAACCTCACATGCCAGACTTTCTCCTGCCTCTCCGATTTCCTTTCGGTTCATTTCCCGCCTCTCCATTGTAATTTTTAACTTATTTTACATTATATTACATGAAGTGTCAAGAAAAAATTCTCCCGGGGTTTTCCGAGAGAACGATTTTAGAGCTTTCCGAAAATCAATTTTCTTATGGCATATGCAACACCTTCCTCGTTGTTGCTGAGAGTGATACAGTCAGCTGCTGCCTTCACATCTTCCGTTGCATTCGCCATGGCTATGCCCACTCCGGCTTCGCTTATCATGCTGCTGTCGTTGGGCCTGTCTCCGAATGCCATCACATTCTCCATGGCAACTCCGCTTTCAAGACAGATTTCCCTAAGTGCCGTAGCCTTGCTCGTGGTTGCGCCGCCGATTTCGAGATTGTGTGAGAAAGAGGATGTCACCGTAATGCCGGGAAGCTGCGAAAGCGTTTCAAACATTGCATCTTTTTCGTCAAAAAATTCAAAATGAATGTTTATATTTTCGATTTTGTGTCTGTGCTCTTCGAGAAAATCATAGATGCCGTCAACGGGCGTCCTGGTACGAAGAACATATTTGGGGCTCATGTAGGTAGAACCGTTCTTCGCAAGATCGTCGTAAACCGCCCGGTCGATATAGGCCCTGCCTTCCGTGAACACCTCCACCGGATATTTCTCCTTGCTGAGCACATCATGCACGCGCATAATCGCATGTTCATCGGCATAGTTGGAGTATATGAAAGTCCCCGTCTTTGCATCCGTGATGTGTGCGCCGTTTGATGTGATGATGCGTTTCATTCCTTTAATCTTATGTATCCTCTCGGGCAGGGCACTGAAAACCCTGCCGGTGGCAATCACAACATCGATTCCGTTTGAAATTGCCGTTTCAAGTGTATCCTTGGTTCTCCTGGAAAGTCTCTCTCTTGTGAGCGTTGTTCCGTCCAGATCCAGTGCTATAAGTCTGGTATTTCTGCTTTTTCTGAGAATTTCATCGCTTACGCTCTCCGCAATAAACATACCCATTTTTAACCCCCATAAGTCTTTTCTTATGATATATTCTACAATAAATTTCAAGGACTTGCAAATTGTTTAAAATATGCTAAAATATAGAGTACACTATTTTGATATTCTGATATTTGTGCTATATTATGTAGTCGCACAAATTTAGGAGGTAATTTATGAAAATTGCGGTAGTCGGCGCCGGAAAACTCGGACTGAAAATTGTCAATGCATTGGTCGGCGGAAACCACTCCATCACGGTTATCGACAAAAATGAAGCGATACTGAATAAAATCTCACAGCAGTATGATGTGCTCGTTGCCTGTGGCAACGCCAAGCAGATCAGTCTTTTAAAACGTGAGTCGATTCATACTTTCGACTTTTTGATTGCCTGCACGGACAGCGATGAGAAAAACATTGTGATTGCTTCTTTTGCGAAGAAATTGGGATGCACGAAGGTCATCGCGAGAGTCCGTGACCCGGAACATATGAATCAGATGGATTTCATCAAGGAAACGATGAATATCGACCACATCGTCAACCCGGATTTGGGTATTACACTTGAAATTTACAAATACTTAGTTGAAAAATATACACTTACAAACGGCATTTTCTCCAGCGGAAAGGTTTCTCTCGTGCAGTTTAAGGCAAAACGCCTGCCGCGGCTGATTGACCTTTCCATGGTGGAAGTCAGCAAGGTTCTGCCGAATATGTTGGTGATTGCCCTTTCCCGAAACGGAAAAATCATCATTCCGCACGGACAGACGACAATTGAGGCCGGAGACACGGTCTATCTCATCGGTGAAAAGAATCAGATTGCTGAACTTCACCGCAAAGTCTACGAAAAAGGAAAATATACGGATTTGCAGAAGGTTATGATTGCCGGCGGCGGTAAAACGGGATATTATCTTGCAGACAAGCTTTCTGAGTTCGGAGTTTCCGTAAAGTTGATTGAAAAGAGCAAAGAACGCTGTTACTACCTTTCCACGCATCTTGACGATGTCATGGTGCTGCATGGTGATGCTACAGACAGTACTTTGCTTGAAGAAGAGAATCTAGATGAAATGGATGCCTTTGTCGCTGCGACGGGTCTGGATGAAGAAAATCTTCTCCTTGCTCTAATTGCTAAACAGCAGGATATCGAGGATGTCATCGCTAAGGTAAGCCGCCAAAGCTACAAAGATTTAATTGAACGCATGGGGGTCGACATGGTGCTGAATCCGCTCGACATCGTTGCAAGTAACATTTTGCGCTACATCCAAGGCTCCAAGAGAATTATCTCCTATCTGCTGATTCAGGGGCAGGCAGAAATTATGGAGATTATCGCAAGCGAGGATATGAAGCTGGCAAATACACCTCTAAAGCATGTCAAACTTCCGGACGGTGTTCTGGTTGCTGCAATTCACAGAGGTCCAAAGGTGATTATTCCAAATGGGGACACGGAAATTCTGGCGGATGACAAAGTCACAATTTTCTGCCTGCTTTCCGACATCGGTGAACTGGAAAAATTAATGACAACCAAACGTGGATTTTTATTATAGTACAAATGAATACTATGTAATATAAAGTAAGAGTATAGAAAGGATTTTCAATAGACGATGAATGCCGTATTTAAAAACTTTATACGAATTCAAGGCGCGATTTTTTTGCTGATGGCGGCTTCTCTTTTGATTCCCCTTTTTCTTGCGTTTTACTATGATGAAGACAGTTGCAAATTTGCTTTTTTGCTTGTAAGCGGTAGTTGTGCTCTTGCAGGCATAATTATCAGACTCGGAGTGAAACCTGCTGACGCAAAGTTCAAGGTACGCGACGGATTTCTGATTGTATCGACAGCATGGCTTGTCTGCTCTGTAATCGGAGCTCTGCCATTCTTAATTTCCGGTGCGATTTCCTCCGCTGCAGATGCTTTTTTTGAATCTTGCTCCGGCTTCAGTACAACAGGTGCCTCAATCTTAACGGATGTTGAAGTTCTTCCTAAGTCGATCATGTTTTGGCGTTCTTTTACGCACTGGCTGGGAGGCATGGGAATTATCGTCTTCGTAATGGCATTGATGCCGGTATTGGGAATTAATGGACAAATTGCTGCGAATGCAGAAACACCCGGTCCGACTAAGGATAAGCTTACTGCACGATTTTCGGACACTGCGAAGAATTTATATAAACTCTATCTTGTCTTTACGCTTGTGCAGGTTGTTCTGCTGTGTCTAGGCGGAATGAGTGTTTATGACTCCTTCCTTCACACCTTCGGTTCGCTCGGCACCGGAGGTTTCTCGAATTATAATGACAGTGTAGGACATTTCAATACTTATATACAGATTGTCATTCTTATTTTTATGATTTTGGCAGGCATGAATTTCAATTTGTTTTTTGTTTTACAGAGAAAAGGGCTTCGAAAGTTTTTGCATGACGACGAGCTCCGCTTTTATCTTGCTGTGATAGGCATTGCATCAACTGCAATATTTATCTGCAATCAAGTCAACTCAAATTTCAAGGATACAGCACGCTCGCTTCTTGATAGTTTCTTCCAGGTTGTGTCTATTTTAACCACAACCGGATATGTGACGGATGACTATGATCTTTGGCCGACTTTTTCACGCATGATTTTATTCTGCCTGTTTTTCTTCGGCGGTTGTTCTTCTTCAACCTCGGGCGGCATCAAATGCGTTCGTGTTCTGGTCTGTCTGAAGCTGGTGCGCAGAAGTGTTTCCCTCCGTCTGCACCCGAATCGGATTGCGCCGATTACGCTGAATGAAAGCGAAGTTCCGTCAGAAGTTATCATCAATATTACAAACTTTGTTTTTACCTACATTGCTGTAATTTTTGCCGGAATGTTTCTTATTTCCGTTGATAACCTGGATTTTATGAGCACATTTTCTGCAGTTGCAACCTGCGTGGGAAATATAGGTCCGGGATTTAATCTTGTCGGACCAACTTGCAATTTTTCTGTACTCTCCGACTTTTCAACGGTTATATGTTCACTCCTAATGCTTGTGGGAAGGCTTGAGCTGATTACAGTACTGGCCCTGTTTTCAAAATATTATTGGAATTCGAATAAAACAAAATAAAAATCTGCCATCAAATAATAAGCAGAATTTATAGGGGTTTACGTAGAGATGAATATAAATTTTCGTGTTTTAATTAAAATACTTGGTGTCTTGGCTCTCATCGAGGGTCTCTTTCTTTTGCCGTGTGCAGCTGTGGGAATTGTATTCAAGGAATGGGGCTCCGCAGGTGCTTTGTTTGAGGTGGGAATTTTCAGTGTCTGCATCGGCTTCGTTATCCTGACACAGTATCATTTCGATAAGATTAAGCTGCATTCACACGAAGGCTACCTGATTGCCTGTTTGAGCTGGCTTTTCTGCTCGATGATCGGTGCATTGCCGTTCTATTTTTCCGGACAGGGTTATCCCATGGTACAAAGCTTTTTTGAATCGGTTGCGGGCTTTACGACGACGGGCTGCTCGGTTTTTGATTTAGCCACAATGCCGCGCTCACTGCTCTTATGGAAATCGGTTTCCAACTGGCTGGGCGGAATGGGAATTCTCGTACTTTTAGTTTCCATCTTTCCCGCGCTCGGAATCAGCGGGCAGGTTATCGCCTCGGCTGAAGCAACCGGACCGACGCTTGAAAAAATCGGAGGAAGATTCTCTGACACAGGCCGAGTACTGTACTTGACGTATTTATTCTTTTCTTTCGCGGAATTTGTACTCTTGGCTTTAGGCCCGCTGAGTATTTTTGACGCATTGATCAGCACTTTCAGCAGCATAAGCACTGCCGGTCTTGTAATAACACCCGCCAATGCCGCTGCTTTTGATACCGTTTATGTGAGGGCGGTAATCATGATATTTACGCTGCTTTCGTCTCTGAACTACACGCTTTTCTATTTTATGCTGCGCGGAGACTTTAAAACGGTTCTGCAAAATGTTGAGACAAAAATTTTCGCAATCATTATTATAGGCGCAACCCTTGCAATTGCTGTTTCACTAAAAATAAGCGGAACCTATGCTTCCCTTTGGCAGGCTGTTAAGGATGCACTGTGCCAGGTGGTTGCCTTTATTTCGACTTCCGGCTATTTTGTCTGTGACTATACGCAGTGGCCGACTTTTGCAGTCATCGTGCTTTTCAGTCTTTTGTTCGTGGGTGGCTGCTGCATGTCGACTTCCGGCTCACTGAAAATTATGCGTGTTATCGTTTTCCTGAAACTGATTAAGCGCGGAATCTTTCGGCAGATTCATCCGCGGGCAGTCAAAGCGGTGGTTATCGACGGCAGAGCGATTCCGGCAGACAAAGTTTCCGCAATCACGACGCATATCCTACTGTTCTTCGCCTTTTTCTTTTTCTCTGCCTTGGTACTGGGCTTGAACAATTTTGACCTTGAAACGACGATTTCAACCTCAATAGGGCTATTTTCCAACACCGGCATGGCGCTCGGCGAAGCAGGTGCAAGCGGCTATTTCGGTATGTTTAACAGTTTCTCACAATTTTATATGTGCTTTATGATGATTGCCGGAAGGCTTGAAATTTACGCGGTTCTGCTGCTTTTCTCGAAGTCTTTCTGGAAAATCGACAGTGTAAGCTCGATATAATTGGAAGTATTAAAACAGACAGTTTTGCAAGGCTTATGCATAAATCTGTCTGTTTTTTATATGCTAAGAATAATCGGTTATTTTTGAGAAAAAGGATGATAGCTATGCTCGTAAAAGATTTGATGACAACATCGGTTTCTGCGGTCCGCCCCGATGACACAATTGAGACCGCCGTAAAAATCATGCGTGGAGAAAATATTGGAATCGTTCCGGTGTGCGACATTCAAAAGCATGTGCTCGGCGTGGTTACGGACAGAGATATCCTCATGCGTTCGGTCTCTGCCGGCTTTTCTTCTTCTGACATTCAGTCTGTCATGACGCCGGGTGTTTTCTCTGCCGATGTGAAGGATGATATCCACGATGCTGCAATGCTTATGGCTCAAAACGGTGTCCGCAGGCTGCCTGTCGTTGAAAACAATAAACTTGTGGGCATGCTTTCGCTCAAAGATCTCGCTAAAAAGCGCATTTTTATCGCGGAAATCGGCCATGTCATATATGAACTTTCGAATAAATCCTAAGATTGGGGGTTCCATGAAAAAAATCCACCTTTCGCCGCTTGCCGGCATGCCGCTAATTGAATATCTCAAACAGAAGGGTTTTGAAATCTGCTTCACACAGGCACTTGCATCTGTCGCAGAGCCCGTCGCCCATCATCCGGATCTTCTCCTGTGCAAGCTCGGTATTGATGATAAGGCTCCGGTCTTTCACGGGGATGTTTCAAGGCTCGGTCCTGCCTATCCTGCAGACATCCCCTATAACGCATGCTGCACGGGGCGTTATTTCATACATAATCTGAAATATACCGCATCTGAACTCCTTGCAGCCTCCAAACAGGCTGCTCAGCATAGAAAAAAGCCCCTGCTTTGCGTTTCCGTTCCGCAGGGGTACACCAAGTGCAATATTGTCTGTGTCGATGAAGAGTCTATTATCACATCCGACGCCGGTATCGAAAAAGCCTGTTCTTCTGCGGGCATGTCCGTGCTCAAAATCCGTCCCGGACAGGTTCTGCTGCCCGGATATGCTTACGGTTTTCTCGGCGGTACAAGCGGCCGCATCGGCGATAAAATCGTGTTTAACGGAGACCTTTCGGCACACCCTGATTTCAATGTAATTTCTGCTTTCATCGAGTCGCGCGGACTTTCCTGTGTCTATTTTAAAGATTATCCGCTGACCGACATCGGTTCAATCATCGTTGAGCCGGATTCCGACGGATGCTCCGTCACATCAGACTTTTAGAAAATCTGCCCCGGCAGTTTTTCTTTTTTCTTTGGCGGAAAAGTTTTGTCAAACTCCTCGACCTCTTCTTCACTCACAAAATAGCCCTCCGGCGTATGATAAGTTCCCGTAACGCCGCCGAGATAGCCCGGTGTGAGTTCCTTCATCAGGAAGTATGGGCAGACATTTTCTCTTGGTTCTTCTCTTCTTATATTCATTTTTCCATCTCCTTAAAAAATCTTTCGGCAAGCTCTTTTGCCGCCTCGCGGGCTTTCTCGTCTTCCGCCTTGTCAAAAACGCTGTACAGCGTAAACATCGGTGCATAGAACCGCAACGCCGCAAGCTCCGGGTCGGTGCTGCCGCATTCCTCAAAAATATATGCAACATATTCCAGCGGACCGCCCGCCAAATACTGCTGATAGAGCTCCCTCATCCCCGGGTTGCGATACTGCTCAATCGTCAGCATCCTGCGAAACGCCGACGCAAACGGCTCTTCCGTCCAGTAACTGAGCTGTGCCTTGCTGTATTCAATCAGCTGCTTTAGACTTCTGTCTTTTTGTTCGACTGTCAGGGGAAGCGTATTTACCATATCCTGCGGCATGTAAAATGCCTCTGCCCGCTCGTAATCCATCTCTTCCATCCGCAGGATAATGCTGTCCAAAATATCCTGCTTGTTCGTATAATGCTTGTACAGTGCACCCTTCGTCATGCCGAGCTTTCCCGCGATGTCGCTTACGGAAACCGCTTCGTAGCCTTTCGCCGCGAACAGTTCAAGCGCCGTCTCCAAAATTTTTTCTTTCGTATTTTTCATATATATCCCTTTTTTGAATTTGTGCAAAAAGAAAACGATCGTTTACTAACATTATAGTAAACGGTCGTTCACTTGTCAAGTATTTTATTTTTCGCTGTATTCCCGAACATCCTAGAGAAAGTCCTATAAAATTAACTCCATAGAGATATCAGACAATGCAAAATGATTCTGCGTATAGGTTATATATTGAAATCCCAACTTTTCATATATGTGAAGTGCCGCAACTAATTGATGGTTGGAGCATAGCGTAAGCTTACTTTTTTTGGATAACTTGGCGATTTCTATTGCAGCATTCATAAGACATGTGGCAATTCCCTGTCCCTGTGCCTCTTTGCGAACCCCTAATTTTAATATTTCAAAACTATCATCATTATTTTCCAGCATTACCATTCCTGTCGCTCTTAAATCCTCGTCAATAGAAAGCAAAATATATCCTCCGTTCTGTATGATTTCGTCCGGATGCGAGAGCATTTGAATGTCAATATCTTCAAGGATATTATATTTGTTAAGCCATTCTAACGAGATTTCAAGTAAATCTTTTTTATATTGAGACGAATACTGAATGATTTTGGGTTGCATAGTTTATATACCTCCTCATATATAGGGCAAATTTTACATTAAACTTGATTTATTTCAGCTTTTCGACTCTCTTCCGCCATGTTTTCACGGTCTGACTGCGAAGGAATGAAATCATCACCTTTAAATTCTGTTTTGTGTCCCAAGCTTCCAATGCAGCATAGTACTCCTTGCGATCCTCTTCATGTACAACAATCGGCGGATGTCCGAGCATTACGAGAAGGCAATTCATGGCAAGTCTCCCCGTTCTTCCGTTTCCGTCTGCAAAAGGGTGGATATTCTCAAATTTTACATGAAAATAGGCTGCCGCAGTCAAAGCATCTTCCTGCTTCAAATCCTGCAGTTCGTCCATCAGTTCTGCCATTTCTTCCTGCACATCCTCGGGAGCAACGCCGATTTCCTCTCTGCCTGTCACATAGTCGTGCTTCTTATATTCGCCCGGCCGTTCCCCTAACTGCCATCTGCGAGCATCATAGGTATTCATTGTCAGCAGCTTTTGAAAATCCTTAAAAAGGGATTCCTCCATTCTTCTCTTCTCACCAAAGGATGTCAGAAAAAGCTCATTCGCAAGCTTTGCATTCCGAATTTCAAACAGAGTGCGCAGGTCTCCGGTATATGCCGTCACTCCGTCATGCTCAAAAATATCGCGCGTATCATTGTATGTGATTTTATCATTTTCAATTTTTCCCGAATGATAGGCAAATGCGATGCTGTGTCCACTCAGTACTTCCGCAAGCTGCGCGTCCGTTTCGATTTTTTTCTCTTTCCACCACGCAAGTGTCTTTTCGTACAATTCCATGCCGCCTCACCTTTCTCCGCTGCGAGTTTTCATAGGCTAATTGTATTATAGATTTGAGCAGAATGCAAGAGGGCAGTTGCTATCACAATTCTCGTACATATAACTCCCTAACTCTTTGAGATTTCTGCGCCTCAATTTTTTCTGCCAAATCGTTCAGATAGACCCAGCGTTCCATTTTTTCGTCAAGGGCTGCGGTAAGTTCATCACGCTTTGCGGTCAGTTCCTGCAGCTTGCAGTAATCGCTGCCCGCTTCGGAGATTCGTCCGTCCACCTCTTCTATGGCACTTTCGAGTGCGGCAATGTCTTCGTCAATCGTCTCAAACTCGCGCTGTTCTTTATAAGAAAATTTCAGTTTCTTCGGTCTGCCGGCATCCGTTCTGCCTGTCTGCGAGGTGGAATCTGTCTGTTTTCCGTCTGACGCTGCTGTTTTGCCGCCCGATTTGCCGGCATTTTTTTCGGCTGCCAGACCCGCTGCGCGTCTCTCCACCCAGTCACTGTAGCCGCCCGGATATTCCGCAATATGCCCCTCGCCTTCGTAAACAAAAGTCTTTTCCGCAATGCGGTCGATGAAATGACGGTCATGCGATACGGCGATTACTGCGCCCGCAAAGCTGTCCAGATAGTCTTCCAAAATGCACAGCGTGTCGATGTCTAGGTCATTCGTCGGCTCGTCCAGAAGCAGCACATTCGGTGCGCTCATGAGAATTCCCAGCAGATAGAGCCTTCGCTGCTCGCCGCCGGAAAGCCTTCCTACCGGGATCGAGTGCATATGCGGCGGGAATAAGAAACGCTCCAGCATTTGTGAGGCGCTGATATAGCCGTCCTCCGTTTTGACATTGTGCGCGATGTCGCAGATGTATTCGATGACCCTGCGGGATTTATCCATATGCTCGTTTTCCTGCGAAAAATAGCCGATTTTTACGGTTTCGCCGATTTCTACGCTGCCGCTGTCCGGCTGAAGTTCTCCCGAAATCAGCTTCAGAAGCGTTGACTTGCCGGAGCCGTTCTCTCCAATGATGCCGATGCGGTCGTTACGCAGCACCGTATAGGAAAAATCCGAGATTACAGGAACGCCGTCAAAAGCCTTTGAGACATGTTCGAGTTCAATAATCTTTTTCCCGAGCCTGGAAGACACCGATTTCATCTCCAAAGCCGCATTATTGACCACAAGCTTGCTCTCTTCCAATTGATGAAAACGGTCAATCCGCCCCTTCGCCTTGGTGGTTCTTGCCTGTGCGCCTCGGCGCATCCATTCCAGCTCCCTGCGGTACAGCGTCCGGCGCTTCCTCTCTGTGGCAAGCACCATTTCTTCACGCGCCGCACGGTTTTCCAGATAGACTTCGTAATTGCCTTCGTGGCGGTAAAGCCTGCCGCCTGTCAGCTCCAAAATCACATTCGTGACTCTATCCAGGAAGTAACGGTCGTGTGTTACCATGAAAATCGCACCGCGGAACTTTTTCAGGTAGTTTTCCAGCCATTCAACCGTGTCGCTGTCGATGTGGTTCGTCGGCTCATCCAAAATCAGAATATCACATTCATTTGTGAAAATCCCTGCCATGGCAACGCGTTTTCGCTCGCCACCCGACAAGGTGTTCATTTTCTTCTCAAAATCCGTAATCCCAAGCTGATTCAGCATGGATTTGCATTTATATTCACCCTCTGCGGCGATTTCCCGAGTCAGATAACTGACCGCCTGCTCCAGCACCGTCTTTTCCGGGTCGTAGGCAGGTGCCTGCGGCAGATAGCCGATTCGCACGCCTCCGGTCAGAATGATTTTGCCTGAATCGGCATCCTCAATTCCTGCCGTGATTCGCAGGAGCGTGGACTTTCCTGTGCCGTTGACGCCGATGAGCCCGATTTTATCGCCTTCGTTTATCGCATACGAAAGATTCGAAAGAAGCGGTGATGCTGTATAGGATTTAGATATGTCGGTTGCATTCAGTAAAATCAAGGTTTTTCCTCCTCTTGGAAATCAAAAGTATATTCGCCCTCCGTATTCAGATGAACCTCTGCACGGAAGTTCTTCCCTGCTTTCGAGCGGAAATTTGCCGCGACGGCTTTCCCATCGAGGAGCTGTTTCATTTCGGGATAAGAAAAATCATGCCCACAAAAGCTCCGGAAGACTTTGTGTCCGCATTTTTTGATGCCGCAGAAAACGCCCCACTGGTTGAGCGTCGCTTTTTTTCCGCATTTAGGACATTTCACCGATTCCTCAAAAAAGACCATTGTAAGTTCTCCGTTTTCGTCCAGTTTCAGTGCTGCACGAAACGGTTTTCCCGCGCGTGTTGTGAAATTCCTGTACCCGCTCTGCTCGCCTGCTTCCAGGTTCCGAAGCAATTCCATGTCAACTTCGGTGCCGCTGATATTCTTGTAAATCTTCGCACCGCATCCGAGGCATTCATAATGCTTTTTCTGTTCTTCGATCACGCCTCCGCACTTCACACAGTGGATGTCGGTCTGCACCGGCTCAAACGGTGCCAGTTCCGCTTCGACTTCTTTCGGGTCTTGTCCGATTTGCTCGCACATTTCCCGAAGTTTCTGCATCACTTCCGCCATAACCTGCTCGTAATCCGCTTCCCCGCGCTGCACTTTTTTGATGCTGTTATCCATGTTCGCCGCAAAGACGGGATAGGCAATGTCGAAATCCTTTACGGCTTCGATATAGTTCTTTCCTTTATCGGTAATATAAAGTGCGTTCTTTTTCTCCTCCACATAGCCCGACTCAATGATGTCTTTGATAATCGACGCACGGGTTGCCGGCGTGCCGATGCCCTGCGAGTCTGCAAGGGATTTTTTCAGTTCTTTGTCCTCAATCTGCGTTGCAATGTTACGCATGGCATTGATTAAGGTCGCCTGCGTCAGCCGCTTCGGCGGCGATGTTTCCTTTTCGACAGGCTTCATGGATTTTGCCGTAATACGGTCTCCCTTTTTCAAAGGGGGAAGCGCATGGCCGCCCGCTTTCTTATACAGAATCGACCAGCCCGGCTCCGTGACTACCTTTCCGCTTGCTTTGAAAATTCCGCCCATCTCGTTTTCCGCATCGATGTCTTCGGAGTCCGCCTCCGCATGGCGAATCTTAATGGTGGCTTTCTCTTCTTCAAGTTTCGGCAGAAACTGCGCGAGAAGCCTCATATATATCATTTTGCAGATAATCTGTTCTTCTTTGGTCATTCTCGAAAGGTCCGGCCGTTTCAGCGTCGGCAGAAGTGCATCGTGGGACTCTTTGGAAACCTCCGTGTCGTTGACAACGGCTTTATCCTTCAGAATTTTCGCAAATGTGCCCTTGTCAATCCCCGCTGCGATTTTTCCGAGGTCCTCAAAAACCGCAATGTTTTCCATGATTGCGGGAAATTCCTTTGCTTTCTCGGAAGAGACATAACGGCACTGCGTTCTCGGATAGGAAATGACTTTGTGCTTTTCATAAAGGCTCTGCACAAGCTCTAAGGTATGATCGGGCTTAAATTTGTACTTGCTTCCTGCTTCCGCCTGAATTGCAGCTAAGTCAAAGAGCTTCGGCGCATGGGAAGACGACTTCTTCTTTTCAACTTCCTCAACTGTGCCTTCCATAGAGAACTCCGCAAAAAGCTTCGGATTTTCAAACTGCACATCCCCGTCTTCGCCCTGAAGAACGGCCTTGAAAGTCTGTGTTTCTCCGGCTTCGCCCTGCGGTGCAGTCTCGTACTCCGCTTCCAGCACAAAATACTTTCGGTTCGCAAAATTATCGATAGCCATGGAATTGTCGTATACCAGTTTGATTGTCGGAGATTTCACTCTGCCGGCCTTGATGAGAGTGCCGCGCTTGTTTGTCAGCATTCTGGAGGCGTTCATGCCAAACAGCCAGTCTGCCCGTGAGCGAATGAGAAAGGACTGCACGAAATGAACATGCGTCGGATTCTTGTGGTAATCCGTCATGCTCAAAAGCGATTTCAAAATTTCTGCGTCCGTAAGAGAGTGTTCGATGAAGCGAAGCGCAGGCTTTTCATTCAGCTCTAAATACTGCTCCAAAAGCCAGTATATGCCGTAGCCTTCCACATCGGAGTCGGTGCCTACGATAATCCCGTCGTAGTCCGCCGCGCGCCTCCTGATTTCGGCGATGGTATCCTGCTTTCGCTTATCGGCGATCGGTTTGATCTGCCACGGATTTGGAATCATCGGATAAAGGATGGCTTTCCAGCTTTTGTCCTTCCACTCCTCGTAATCCGTAGGCATGAAATTTGTACAGACATGACCGGAAAGGGCTGTGAAATCAATTTCCCCAACCCTTTCTGTCACTTCGTTTTTATGATTTTTGTAACAAGCCTGCACATCGCGCATAAGGCTTGGTTTTTCCGCGATAAATAAGTATTTCATATAGAAAAGTATACTTGATTTGCGGCGAAAAAACAAGATTTTTCCTGTTCGGCAGGCAGCCTATTTAGCCTGCAGCAAGGTTTCTTTGATCTGTTTGCCGATGTTCATATATTCTTTGTATTCCGGACATTTCTTGACGACGTCCGCGTTAGAAACAGGCATTATCGGCAGCGCGCCGTTTGTCATGCCGGCTGCAAAGAAAGCGCCCGCCTTGCCGCCGCCCGCGTTCGGTCCCGATTTCGGTTTGATCGGTCTGCTACTGTGCAGCTCGATGATCGTCTCGGCCTTGCCGTCGACCTTGTAGTCGTTGAGTTTGAAACGGATCTCGTCAAAATATGGATTACGCACATGAATGACCACGTAAAAATCATAATTATAGGCGTAGCAACGCGGCTCGAAGCTCTGCAGATCTCCTTCACCGTCTCTGTAATAGATCTCGTTTCTGTCTTCTTCCACATCGATATCACAGCCTGTCACATCGCTGAAGGACAAGACATCCGGATTCGCCTTTTCAATATTTTTGAGTTGTTTTTCCTCGGTGACCATGAACTTTCCAGCCTCCTCATCCACCAGCAGCTTCATATCTTCGCCGAACATCGCCGTTGTATGGAACGCTGTCACCGCGGCCTTATTTGCTTCTCTGTAGGCAAGCTGCTCTTTGATATCGGCAAGCGTGCTCAGTCTTCTGCCTGTAAACCATGGTGAAAGCTTCGCCGCGCAGTCAGAACAGAGATTGCCGTCCTCTAATTTGCGATTGCACAAAAGCCCGATCTTTTCTCCGCAAACATCACAATATTTCTTGCTGAATAGTCCCATTGTTTCTCCCTCAACTTTCTCCCGATTTCTCTCGATTTCTTTTGATACTGATGCCTTTTCGCTCGAAACTGCAAATATTATACACCTTTTCGGTCGCTTTGTACATACTTTCCTCACCTAAAAAAACACAGGACGCCTGCTAACGGCAATCCGTTTTTATGATAGCAAAATATCGGTCATGTCAAGGGGGTTTTCATATATTTAATTTTTCACATTACAACATCTTAAATGTTTCCTTGATCTAAAGTAAAACTTGCCTATAAAACGGAAATTCTAATACGAGAACGTCCCTGCTGAAAATCAGCAGGGAC